>NZ_JCANTD010000051.1:0-19780 GCF_059570675.1 Salinispora goodfellowii
CAACGCGACGAACAAGCTCCGCCGGTCACCATCGGTGACCACGGTCGGGCACGGCAGGTGCGGGGGTCGCTGCGGCAGCACGATCTCGGTCAGTGATGATGACATCAGCGGGTGCGTCCAGTTCTCGATCACGGTTGTCTTCGCAAACACCATGATCACGAACAGGCCGCACCCGTCCTACATGGACCCGGCCCCACCCATTCAGCCGCCAAAAACCCCAGCTCACAGACCCTTCAACCGACTACGCAACCGCCCTGGCACAGACCACGAGGCACGGTCGACGTCACGTCTCGTCTCGGCACCCACCGGCAGCTCGCTGGCCTGGGCTCGGCATGTTCGTCAGTGGCGGACCAGGCAAAACGGGTGCCCTGCGGGATCGGCATAGATCCGCCAACCACGCCCGTCTGCTCCATCGTCCAGCATCGTTGCCCCCAGGGCCAGCACCTGTTCTTGGGCACGCTCCAGGTCCGCAACACCGAAGTCCAGGTGGAACTGCTGGGGCCGGGCCGGGTCCGGCCACAGCGGTGGCCGGTAGTCGGCCAGCCGCTGAAAAGCCAAGACGAGGCCAGACGGCGTGTGTAGCGTCGCCCAGTCGGCGCCCAGGGTCCACCGTGGATCCCGCTGATTGACGGCACCGCCGAGAAGTGCCCGGTAGAACTCGGCAAGATCCGTCGGGCAGGAGCAGTCCAGCACCACACACTGAAGATCGGCGATCACGGGACAACCCTACAAGGGCCGAACGAACATCCCATTTGGGTAGTTTCTTCGGGTTCATGTAAACCTGGGGTCAGAGTCGGTTTTGCTCGGAGTTGTTGCTACCGCCTGCCTACCGCAGGAGCGGTCACAGTCTTCGAGCGGTTCGCTGCTCGTCTGAGGCGGGGAAGGACACCGACACCACATGAGCCATCACCACCAGGCGCCCGAACCGGACCGCCGCCGCACACACCGGGCGAAGACGAGATGGTGGACTGTCGGGCTCGCTGGCGTGACTGGGCTGGCCCTCACCACCGGCATCGCCGCCACCCCGGCCGCCGCGATCGGACGCACCCTCACCCCCGACGGCTGGACCTCCGCCGGGGGCCACCGCGAGCGCGGCAAGAGCGAGGGCAAGGACACCAGTCCCATAGCCTGCAACGCCGACGCGCTGATCGCCGCGATCACCCTCGCCAACGCCCGCGGCGGCGCCACCCTCAACCTCGCAAACAACTGCACCTACCTCCTCACCGCCAACATCGACGACGCCGGCCTCCCCGCCATCACCACCCCCATCACCCTCAACGGCGGCAAACACACCACCATCGAACGCGCCGCCGCCGCCGACCAATTCAGAATCCTCACCGTCGACACCGGCGGCAACCTCACCCTCAACCAGTTGAAGATCACTGGTGGTCAAACCGCTCTGGGTACCAACGGAGGCGGCATCCTCGTCAACCCCGGTGGCGAATTGACAGCCAGACACAGCACAGTCGCCAGCAACATCGCCGGAGACCGCGGCGGCGGAATCGCCAACCTTGGCACCACCACCATCAAAGACTCCGCCGTTGACCGCAACACCGCCCGGCTGGACGGCGGCGGCATCTACAGCACGGGAGCGATCACCGTTGGAAACGCTCGAATCACCGACAACAGCGCCAGCGCCTTCGGTGGCGGGCTAGGTAGCTTCAACGGCGGGACCGTCGAGGTACGGGGCAGCACCTTCGCCCGCAACCGCGCTCTTGGCGGCGCGGGAATCAGCGGTTCCCGCACCGTCACCACCATCGCCAACTCCACCTTGACCGACAACAATGCCACCGCACTCGGCGGCGGCGCCTTCGTCGATGGGCAGCTGACCATGCGACACGTCACCGTGGCCAACAACACAGCCCCAAGCCAAGGTGGCGGTGTGGCTATTCAGGACAGCATCGGCACATCCGCGGCCACCATCGAAGACAGCAAGATCAGTGACAACACCACGAACGGATCCGGGGGAGGAATTCTCAATATCTTCTCCCCTCTGATTCTACGAAACACCAAGATAACGGGCAATCAGGCCGACCAGGGTGGCGGCGTCTTGAACCTGTTCAACAGCACGACCACCCTGTACAACACGTCGGTCGCCAAAAACATCGCCATCACGGACGGCGGCGGGATCTTCAACGATGCCGGCGGCACCGTGGCCCTCAACCCGGCGACCGGCACGGTCGTTGTCAAGAACCGGCCGAACAACTGCGTTAACGTCCCCGACTGCCCGGGATGACCTGGACTGATCCGGTCGCACGGCCAGCCCGAGAGGTCTACCGGTGCCGGCAGGAGAACCGGTGGCCTCGAGACGAAGCTCGGCGCTGCCGGAACGTTACGAGACCTTGCAGGGCTGGAGTAGCACCAGGCAAATGCTTCCACTGGCTGAACCCTCCCAGGACTGTGGGGCTATCCCCACTTCCCCGTCATGCGCCGGCCAGTCGGCTCGACGAGTAGCTGGATTGCTCCGTGATAGCGGGCACCTCGGTGGTAGCCGTCCTGAGCGGTCTGCAACACCGCAACTCTTTCAGTTGGTGGTGGGATCCAAAGCACCGGCCTGTTGAAGGTCACCCACTCCCAGGTCGACGCCAACAACAGCGAAACCAGTGGCGGTGGAATCACCGTCGTTGGCGGCACTTTCGGCATCGCGCACAGCACCATCACCGCTAACCAGTCAACACAGGCAGGCGGCGGCCTGTTCGCCAGTCCTGGAGCCGGCACGGTCACCGATACCCGCATCATGCAGAACACCACCGGATTTGGCGGCGGTGTCTTTTTTGGTGTTGGTGGAGGGCCGTTCACGCTCAGGAACGTCACCCTGGCCGGCAACGCCGCGACGGATGGTGGTGGCGGACTCGGCGTAAACCCGAACACGACTCTGGTCACCGAGGACAGCGCCATCAAGAACAACACCACCACGGCCAGCGGAGGCGGCATCCTCCAACAGGGCAACACAGTGCTGCGGCGGACGAAGGTCACCGGCAACCAAGCAGGAAACCATGGCGGCGGCATTCTCAACGACGCCACCGGCACGCTCGCCCTCTTCGCTACCAAGATCGTCAAGAATGCCGCCGCCGCCAACGGTGGCGGGGGCATCTTCAACGTGGCGGGTGGCACGGTCGAGTTGAACACCGCCACCGGCACCACCGTGGTCAAGAACCGGCCAAACAACTGCGTCAACGTCACCGGCTGCCCGGGCTGATCCTGTCGCCCGGATATCAGGACGGGTCCCGCCCCTACCGCTCGTAGCCGGTAGGGGCGGGACCCGTCCTGGTTAAGTCGGGGATGGTGAATACGCCGTCCCTGCAGCAGCAGCGAATGAATCTGGCCGAGCCGTCAGCGCTGGTGTTGGTGATCGTGGTTGCCGCTGTGGTGATCGGACAGTTCAGGTGATTGAACAGTCCGCAATCACCGGGCTGAATGCCCTGCCTGGAGGAACGTCCGACACGGACAGGCTGAGACGAATTCAGCCAGGCCGAGAGCACAGGCGTACGGAAATTCGTACGGCACGACACCCCGAAGGCGACCACACGGAAAGGTGACAGCGTGACGTGCAGGCGGGGAGTACCGTCAATGCTGGCGGCCCGCCGGGGTTGAGGCCGGCGGCCCGCCGCCCAGTCCTCAACCTGGGAGACACCGATGCCGGCCGTCGTTGACCCTTGTTTCGGAGCTGAGCTACGCCAGTTGCGTACACTCACGGGAGTCAGCCTCCGCCGGCTTGCTGCCCTCGCCCTGTCCAGTCGAGGGCATCTGCACGACATCGAAGCTGGCCGCCGACAGCCCAACCTTGATCTCGCTGAACGGTTGGACCTCGCCCCTAACAGCGGCGACAGACTCACCGGCTTGATCCGCGCAGCGCCGCTGTCCGACGAGTTGGCTGACCACCTGACCTACGTCCGTAACCGCCCTCGCCGGGTTGAGCCGGCCGCCCTTGACGCCCTCACCGACATGCTCGCCGCACACCGCCGCCTCGAAGACAGCGTTGGCGCAGCCGCAGTGCTCCCAGCGGTACGCATTCAGCTGAACTTCGTTACCGACTTGACCATCGAAGCGCGCAGCTTGCGGGCCCGTCTCACAGATTTGGCCACTCAATGGGCCCAAGCTCCGCCGATTGATCGCGACTGCTCGAATAGTACCCCACCCGATGCGGGTGGGTACCATTCTTTTGAAGCGCAGACGGGGGCGGCGCTTCTTTCAGTGGAGGTCGAGGAAACGTCCCGCGTTCATTTCTACACGATCGCCGCGGAATCGTTCGTTCATCATCCGGTCATGCGAGACGATCACCAGCGCCCCCTGGTATTCGGCGAGGGCTTCCTCAAGGTCCTCCACGAGGCCCGGTGACAGGTGGTTGGTCGGCTCGTCGAGCAGCAGCACGTCCGCCGGCATCCGCAGCAGACGGGCCAACGCCAGCCGGCGGCGCTGACCGATCGAGAGCCCTGCAGCCGGGGTGTCCAGGTCCTCCGGCCGGAACAGGCCCAGCGACAGCAGGGCCTCCCGGTGTTCCGATGCAGGGCCGGGCATCGAGGCCGCGAAGGCGGTCAGCAGGGTCCGCTCGGGCGGGAACTCGGCCAGTTCCTGCGGCAGCCAGCCGATCCGCGTGCCGTGCCGCCGGACGATCCCCCGGTCCGGACGCAGGTCACCGGCGAGCACCCGCAGCAGGGTGCTCTTGCCCGCCCCGTTGGCTCCGGTAATCAGCAGGCGGGTGCCGGGCTTCAAGGTCAGCCAGTCGACCGCCAGCCGGCCCTGCACCACGACACCCTCGGCCTCGAGCAGCACGGCTGCCTTCGCCGATGCGCCCGTCGCCGCACGGCCAGTGAACCGTAAGGGCTGCGGCGGGGGCGGCACCGCGTCGGCGTGCAGCCGGTTGAGCCGCTCGCCGGCGTTGCGAACCCGACTGGAGATCTGCTTCTCCACGTTGCGCTGATGGCGCTGGCCACGCTCGGCGTCCGGGCGGGGTCCCTCAACGAGCCGCGCGGACACCGTCGCCGCCAACTCCTCCTGCCGCTTCACCTCCTCGCACCAGGCCCGGTACTTCTGCTCCCAACCGAGCCGCTCGGCGGCACGCCGGCGCAGGTAGCCGGCGTAGCCGCCACCGTGCCGAGCCACTGTCCGCCGGTCGCTGTCGACCTCCAGCAGCGCCGTCGCGGTCCGCTCCAGGAACACCCGGTCGTGGGAGACCACCAGGACGGTGCCGGGGTGCTCCCGAAGCCGCTGCTCCAGCCACGTCAGCGCGGCCACGTCCAGGTGGTTCGTCGGCTCGTCGAGCAGCAGCAGTTCGGGCGAGGAGGCGAGGACACAGGCCAGGGCGAGTCGCGCCTGCTCCCCGCCGGAGAGCGCCGCGATCGCACGGTGCCGAGGGATCGCCGCAAGCCCGAGACCGTGCACCGCGGCGTCGACCCGGGCGTCCGCGGCGTAACCGTCCCGCGCCTCGAAGCGCTCGAGCATCTGCCCGTACACCGTCAGCAGGCCCTCGAGTTCGTCGCCGGCGGCGGAGGCCATCCGCTCCGCGGCCTCGTTGATCCCCGCCTCCAGGTCCCGCAGGTCCTTCAACGCGTAATCGATCGCGTCCTGCACGGTACCGTCCGCGGGCAGATCGGGGATCTGGCCGAGGTATCCGACGCCACCCGGCGCCTGCACGATGATCTCGCCGCTGTCCGGCGCCTCGACGCCGGCCAGCATGCGTAGCAGCGTCGACTTGCCGGAGCCGTTCTCGCCGACGATGCCGACCTTCTCGTCCGCCGAGACGGTGAGGTTAACGCCGTCGAGCAGCAGGCTGCCGCCCGGCGCACGGACCACGTCCGTGGCCGTAAGCTGGAACACCCTGCCGTAGCTGGGGGTGGACGCAGGGGTGGTCAACTCATCGGTTCCCAATGAGGGGCTCCCTCGGTACGTTCTCCGTGGCGAGGGACTCGCCGTCCGCGCCGCGGAAGGCGTTCGGATCGGTGGCCGGCTGCTCGGCGGCGCCGCTGTTCTTGGGTTCGACGTTGCGGAGCAGGTAACCGACCACCACGGCGGCCAGCAGCAGGACCACCGCGCCGGTGGCCGCTACCGCCTGCAGACCGTGGGTGAACGCCGCGAACGCATTGTCGAGCAGGACCGTGCCGGCTCCACCCGGCAGCGACGGGGCGACGGCCACTGCGCCCGGAAGCGTCTCCCCCGCGGCGTCCGAGACCGGCGCCGGAATCCCGTCCGTGGTGGGCAGCGAATTCATTTGGGAACGGTAGACGGCGGCGCCGATGCTGCCGAGGACCGCGATGCCCAGGGCGCCGCCGAGCTCGTTGCCGGTCTCGGACAACGCCGAGGCGGCTCCGGCACGCTCTGGCGGGGCCGTCGTGACGACGAGGTCGGTGCCGAGCGTCGACACCATGCCGACGCCGACCGACATCACCGCGCTGCCGGACAGGATGAGCACCAGCGCTGAGCCGGCTTCGACCTGGGTGATCACCCCGAATCCGATCGCGCCCAGGACCAGGCCCACCGCGACGATATGGCCAGGGCGCACCGTGGCGACCAGGGACGAGGCGATCCCGACGCCGACCATCGTGGCGACCACCGCGGGCAGCGACCAAAGCGCGGCAGTGAACGGTTCCAGGCCCTTCACCAGCTGCAGGTACTGCGACATGAACAGCGCGGTGCCCAGCATCACGAACATGATCAGAGTGTTTGCGCCGAGCGAGGCGCTGAAGGCCGGGTTCCGGAACAGCCGGACGTCGAGCATGGCGCGCTGACCGGCCTGCCGGCGCACGAACAGGAATCCGATTCCGAGACCGGCGACGATCGCGACCGCCGCACCGACTTCGACGCCGTGCCCCGCGATCTCCTTGACGCCGTAGATGATGGACAGGATGGACGCGAGGGCGAGCACCGAGCTGAGCAGATCGAAGCGGCCCGGGTCGGGGTTGCGGTACTCCGGCAGCAGGACTGGGCCGACGGCCAACAGCAGCACCATCACCGGAATGTTGATCAGGAAGACCGCGCCCCACCAGAAGTGCTCCAAGAGCAGGCCGCCGACGATCGGGCCGAGCACGCCGCCGCCGGCGAAACCCGCCGTCCAGACGCCGATGGCGGTGGTGCGCTCCTTCTCGTCGTGGAACATGTTGCGGATCAGCGCCAGGGTGGACGGCGCGAGGGTCGCCCCGCCGATGCCCATCAGCGCCCGGGCCAGGATCAACGTGGCCGCGTCGTCTGCGTACGCTGCCGCTGTCGACGCGACGCCGAAGACCACGGCGCCGATCAGCAGGAGTTTTCTCCGGCCGATGCGGTCGCCGAGAGCGCCCATGGTTACCAGTAGCCCGGCTAACAGGAAGCCGTAGACGTCCATGATCCATAACAGTTCTGTACTGCTGGGCGCGAGATCCTCGGTCAGGCGCGGCAAGGCGAAGAAGAACACCGAGATATCCATCGATACCAGGAGCGTCGGTAGAACGAGCGCGACCAGGCCGGCCCACTGCCGCCTTCCGGCCTTGACAGCAGGTGCGTTCATAGAAAATCAACTCCTCGACGGGTACGGTGTACGCGTTGCGTACACCGTACCCCACCGATGATTGGAGAACAAATGTCCACCACCGGAGGCACCGACTCGCGCAGCGGACGTGGGCTCGACCTGCTGTGGGCGGAGCGCGGCCGGGAGCGGCGCAACCGGCCAGGGCTCTCGATCGACCGGATCGTGGAGGCCGGCATCCGGATCGCCGATGCCGAGGGGCTCGATGGGCTGTCGATGCGACGGGTAGCCGCCGAGCTGGGCTCGGGCGCGATGTCGCTGTACCGCTACGTGCCCGGCAAGGAGGAACTCATCGACCTGATGGTCGACTCGGTCACCGGCCAGACCCCCTTCCCCGATCCGCCGCCGCAGGGCTGGCGGGCCCGGCTGGAGTGGTCGGCACGCACTGATTGGGCGCTGTACCGGCGGCACCTCTGGTCGCTGCAGATTCTGGCGACCACCCGACCCCCGCTCGGCCCCAATGTGCTCGCCTCGACCAACTGGGCGCTCAGCGCGGTCGACGGAATCGGCCTCAGCGTGCGGCAGATGTCCTGGATCGTGATGATGGTCGTCGGGTACGTCCAGGGGGCCGCCCTGCTGCTGGTGAACGAGGACAGCGCCGAGCGCGACACCGGCTCCACCCGCGAACAGTGGTGGGCCGCCCGGTCGGAGCAGGTGATGGCGCTCATGCAGAGCGGCACCTTCCCGGTGCTGGCCCGCGTCGCGGCGGAGAGTACCGGCGAGAGCGAACTGAACGAGTGGTTCGAGTTCGGACTTGCCCGGCTGCTGGACGGCGTGGCGGTGTTCGTCGAGAGCAGCGCTCGGCCCACCCCGGAGATTCTCAGCTGAACCGCAGCAGGGGTTGCCGCCGGGACCAGGCCCAACGCCATCGTGGCGCATGTCGGTCGATACGAGAACCCAAACCCGCCGCGGGCCACCGAATCTAGGCGCGACCGGCGACGGCGGGGCGGCGGTCACCTCCGACACCGCACTGGCGGAGCGGGTACGCCTGTTGCGCAACTACGGCTCGCCGGTGACGTACCAGCACGACATCCGGTGCGGCAGCCACCGGCTGGACGAGTACCGTGCCGGGGTGCTGCAGGCCAAGCTGCCGGCTCCTGGAACACGCGCCGACCCGGTGTGGCACCTGTTCGTCGTGCAGGCCGACGACCGGGACACGCTGCGCAAGGCGCTGACCGCAGACGGCATCGAGACCGGCGTGCACTATCCGGTGCCGGTCCACCGCACCGGTACCACCCAGATGGGCGACAAGGGCGAGATCTACCTCCTCATGGTGTCGGGCAATGGACGACGACGGAGTCCTCCAGCGGGCGGTTCAGTCCGCCCCGAACCTCACCTGATCGACGGCGGAGCGGTCAGGACGGGCGCGGCTGCACCAGTTCGGCGCTCTGCACGTAGCGCATCGCGTCGGCGTACTCGGGCTGCTGAGCACGCCGATTCATCTCCTCGAGGTCCAGCTCCTCCATCCGTTCCTGGATCCACCACACGTTGCCGAGCGGGTCCCGGACCCGCCCGATCCGGTCCCCGAACGCGAGGTAGGTGATGTCCGTGACGGGAGTGGCGCCGGCGTGCAGCGCCCGGGCGAAAGCCGCGTCCGCGTCGTCAACGTAGAGCCGTAGAAAGGCGGGGGTTTCGGGCCAGTGCGGCCGGGCGTCGAACATGAGCAGGACGGAGCCCTCGACGCGTACCTCGGCGTGCGAGACGCTGCCGTCCTCGTTGTGCAGCCGCGCCAGCTCCTTGCCGTCGAACGCCCCGACGAGGAAGTCGATGAGGCGGGCGGTGTCGCCTGAGATAAGCCAGGGCATGACGGCGTGGTAGCCCTCGGGCACGGGTCGGATAACGGTCTTCTCGATCATCGGATCTCCCCTCCGGTGCGCCGCGGAGTGCGGTACGAGCAGACCTTAGATTCGACATAGGACAGTACTGGTCCCAGTTACACGTTCGGGTGACACGACGCGGCGCTCCGGCCGGTAAGCCCGGAACGCCGTGTCGCGGGGGAGAGAGAAAGGTCGTTCGCCGTGATGCCATCCTGGCCGACCTCCTGCGCCACCGACTTGACCAGCCCGATCAGCGCCCACTTGCCGGCCCGGACTGCCTGATCGAGGCGGTGCCGGTATGACCGGCGCCGTCGCCCTGATCACCGGCGCGGGCAAGGGCATCGGACTGGAGGTGGCCCGGCAGCTCGGCCGGGCCGGCGACACGGTGCTGCTGGGCGTCCGCGACGCATCCCGCGGCGAGGCCGCCGCACGGTCGCTGGCCGCCGACGGGGTGTCCGCGACCGTCGTCCCGCTCGATGTCACCGACCCGGCGACCGTACCGGCCGCTGCGGAGTGGATCGAGGTCACGTACGGACGGCTAAGGCGTGTTTCAGAAGTCGTGGTGGCCGGTGAAGGTCACGGCGTGTCGGTTATCGACAACTGAAGAGGTCTCCGGTATCTGATTCTGCGACCAAGCAAGAACGTCATACCGGAGACCTCGTGGCCACCTTAGCGGTGACGAGGCGGCACGACCTCACCGACGCTCAATGGCAGCGGCTCGCCGTACTGTTGCCGGCCGCGTCGGTGAAGGGTCGGCCGCCGAAGTGGGACAAACGGCAGCTCATCGACGGGATCAGGTGGCGGATCCGAATCGGGTCGCCCTGGCGTGACGTGCCGGCCGAATATGGACCCTGGCAGACGATCTACGGCCTGTTCCGTCGCTGGCAGCGCGACGGCACCTGGAACAAGATCCTGGCCGCCTCGCAGGCCGCCGGCGATGCGCAAGGCCGGATCACCTGGATGGTCAGCGTGGACTCGATGACCAGCCGCGCCCACCAACACGCCGCCGGCGCTCGCAGGGACGGCCATCTGCAGAAAGAGCCACCCGGCGGCGTGCACGACGAACCCGTCGATCACGCCCTCGGACGATCTCGCGGCGGCCTGACCACCAAGACATATCTGGCCTGTGAACAGGAACAGAAGGTCCTGTCGATGGTCGTAACTGCCGGGCATCGTGGTGACAGTCCACAGTTCATCCCGGTCCTGCGCCGTATCAAGGTGACCCGTCTCGGGGTGGGCCGGCCCCGCACCTGCCCCGACCTGGTCCTAGCCGACAAGGCGTGCACCAGCTGCGGAAACCGCGCCTACCTACGCAAGCGCGGGATCAAGGCATGCATCCCGAGTAAGACCGACCAGGACGCTCACCGCAAAGCCAAGGGCAGCCGCGGCGGGCGCCCGCCGAAGTTCGACGGAGACCTGTACCGGATGCGACATGCCGTCGAGAACGGCATCGCCCGGCTCAAGCGCCACCGCGGCGTGGCCACCCGTTACGACAAGTTGGCCGTCCGGTTCCAGGCCGTCCTGACCATCACCATCATCTGCGAGTGGCTCTGACCGGCTTATGAAACACGTCTTAGTGTCTCGCGATTCTGTTTTCGTTACTTGGTGTTGTTCGCGACGAGTTGCTTGACGGTGGTTTCGATCCAGCGGACCTTGGCCAGGATCTCGTCGGCGGTCGCGGTCCAGGTGAAGGGTTGGGCGCCGGTGTTCCAGTGCTCGATGTAATCACGGATGCGGCGGATCAGCGCGGCGACCGAGGCGAAGGTGCCGCGGCGGATGGCTTGCTTGGTGATGATCCCGAACCAGTTCTCGATCTGGTTCATCCAGCTCGATCCGACCGGGGTGAAGTGGAAGTGAACGTGCTGGTTGCGTTCCAGCCACGCCTGCACGTCCGGGGTGGTGTGGGTGGACAGGTTGTCCAGCACGACATGGATCTGCTTACCGGCATGGGCTTTGACTGCCTTCTTGAGGAAGGCCAGGAACGCCTCTGCGTTACGGCGTGGGTAGCAGTCGGCGATGACCTGGCCGGTAGCGACGTCCAAGGCGGCGAACAGGTTCGTGGTGCCGCCGGTAGTCGTGGGTGCGTTGCTCGGTCAGCCCGAAGTCCAACGGCAGCAACGGCTGCGTACGATCCAACGCTTGGATCTGGGTCTTCTCGTCGATCGACAGCACCACCGCCCCGCCGGGCGGGTCCAGGTACAGGCCGACGATGTCGGCCACCTTCTGCGCAAACGCCGGGTCCTTGGACAGTTTGAACGCGCCCTGCCGGTGCGGCCGCAGATCGCTGTCGCGCCACAGCTTCGCCACGTAGTGCCAGGACACCGAGACCCCCTCGGTGCGCTTGACATAGGCGGCCATCGCCCGGCTCGACCAGTGCGACAGTCCCGTCTCGGCTGGCGGGCTCATCCTGGTCAACGCCAGGATCCGCGCCGCTACCTGAACCGGTACCTGCTCACGGCCGGCGCCCCGCTTGAGTTCCTCCAACCCGGCCAACCCCTGCTCGGCGTACCGGTCGATCCTACGATCCACAGTGGGCAACGACACCCCAGCCAACTCCGCAACATCTTTACGACGGCGGCCCTCGGCCATCCACAACACGATCCGCGCCCGGGTCGCCAGGACCGCCGGCACATCCCGGCTGTTGACCACGGCTCGAAGCTCAGCGGTCTGCTCGTCCGTCAGCATCACCCCACCATGATCGGCCCTCAACATCACAGCCGCACCGATCTATGATCGAAATCAGATAACGACAACAGAGTCACGGGACACTAGACTAATCGGTCTCGACGTCATCGTCGACACGCTGTAAGTGCTGCGCGAGCTCACCGGCAGCCCGCACTTCACACCGTGCGCGCTGCTCGCTGGCCTAGTGGCCCAGAGCAAACTGGGCCGCAAGACCGGCGAGGGATTCCATAGCTACGCCATCGCCGGCGGCAGCCACCAGGAGCGACGGCTGTGTCTGAATGAGCGGGGCAAAGGAGCCATGGCAACTGCCGAAGCGGACTGCTCCTCAGGGGCGCGCGCGGAGCTCCAGGATGCAGCACTTGGCGCCGCCGCCGCCCTTCAGCAGTTCGGTCATGTCAATGCCGATGGGCACGAAGCCGCGTTCCCGGAGCTGGTCCGGCAGCCGCTTGGCCTGTTGGGCAATGATCACATGAAGGCCGTCGGACAGGGCGTTGAGACCGAATACCTCGGCATCGGACGCGTCCGCCAGGATGGCGTCCGGGAACTGTTCCGCAAGCAGCGCCCTGCTCTGCGGGAAGAAGGCCTCGGGGTTGTACATGATCTCGTTGTCGTCGAGCACGGCGAGAGCCGTGTCGAGGTGGTAGTACCTCTCGTCGACCAGCGTCAGGCCCAGGACCGGCTTGTCGAAGAACTCCCGTACTTCGTCGTGCGCCTTCGGCTCACTGCGGAAACCTGGCTCACCTCGTCACGTACGGCTCTGACGTGACGTCGATTCGGCTGCCGCAGGGCAGCGGTCCGCAGCCTGCCGACCATCTGGAGGTCGAGGCCCGGGACGCCGGCGGCCGGGGCACCCGGGTGATCAACGCACGGAACGTCGTCATCTCAACGGGCCTCGTCCCGAACATGCCCGACGGAACGCAGTGCGACGAACGGGTCTGGCACAGCTCCGAGTTCCTGGAGAAGTACCGGCGGATGAATCCGGCGGAGCTACGTCGCGTGGCAGTGGTCGGGGCCGGCCAGAGCGCGGCGGAGATCACCCGTTTCCTTTACGACGAGCTGCCGCACGCCCAGGTGTGGGCCATCATCCCCTCGTACGGCTACTCCGTGGCGGACGATACTCCCTTCGCCAACCAGGTGTTCGATCCGAAGGCGGTCGACGACTACTACTTCGGCACCGAGCAGACGCGCGAGTCCTTCTGGCGGTACCACCGCAACACGAACTACTCGGTCGTTGACGACGAAGTGATCAGGGACCTGTACCGGCGCTCGTACGACGACGACGTACGCGGCGACAAGCGGCTGCGCCTGCTGAATCTGACGAGGGTCTCCGGCATCAAGCGCGCCGGTGCTGAGACGCGGGTCTCCCTCCAGACGGGACTCGACGGCGTAGTGTACGACCTGGACTTCGACGCGCTGGTCTGCGCGACGGGCTACGACGCGATGGAGCCCACTGGTCTGCTCGGCGACCTCGACCGCTTCTGTCTGCGAGACGAGGCCGGGCGATACCGAGTGGAGCGGGACTACCGCATTGCCACCAGCCCCGAACTGCTCTGCGGGCTCTACCTCCAGGGCGGTACCGAGCACACCCACGGCCTCACCTCTTCACTGCTGTCGAACATCGCCGTACGCAGCGGTGAGATCGCCGACTCGATCTCCGTCGGCCTGGCGCAGCGGAGTGTCGGCCAGGCGACCCCCGTCGAGGTCGGCCACGAAGGCGGCTGAGCACCGAAGCCGGAGGCCGGGACCGGCGCCGTGCCCTGGCGCCGGTCCCGGCCTCCCATCATGCGTGGCTCACGGAGTCGTCCGCCTTGTCCTCTGCACCGGGAGGTGTTCACAGAGCCCGGTGGATCGTGATGTCTCCGTAGGAGGTGTGCGCCCGCACATCGATCGATTCTCCGGGCGACTCGTCGGCACCGTCCAGCGTGTTGTGCACCCGCCCGTATCCAGTGGCCAGGTCTAGCCTCGCCCGGCGGCCCGCGCCAACGCCGATCTCCAGGTCACCGGACGATGTCTTGAGCACGACCGCACCGCAGGTCACTTCCCCCACGCGGATACTGCCGTTGACGGTCTCGGCATCGGTCTTGAGACCCGATGGGTGGTCGACGCAGATGTCGCCGTTGGAGGCGCAGACATGGAGATCGCCGGTCACCTTGCCGATCTCGGTGTCGCCGTTGGAGTTCTTGACCGCGGCCGCGCCGTCGATCTCCCCGACGCGGATCGGCCGGTCGCGGTGCTGATCTCGGCGTCGCCGTCGACTCGTCCCACAGTGATGTGGCCGCCCGCCGTGTCCAGGCGCAACGGACCGATGTGGTCCAGTTGGACATGCCCGGTGGATGTCTTGAACCTGCACTCCCCGAGGTGGCCGGCGCAGCGCAGGTCTCCCACCGATGCTTCGCCACGCACCTGCGAGCCGACGGGCAGCACGATCGTCACGTCCACCGAGCGGGTCTTCCGGGAGAAGTCGATGCTCCGGGACTTCGGTGTCCTGATACTCAGTACGCCGTTGTCGTATTCGACGCTCGCCTGCTCGGCGGCCTTCACGTCCGAGCCGTCGGTCTCGTCGGTCGGCCATACCTCAACGACGGTGTCGTCCCGGTCTTCTGCGATGATCTGCACGTCGCCGGCACCGATTTCGAATGTGACGGAGATCGGTTCAGGAGTATCGAAAACAGGCATGGCTGTCCCCTCTCGCAATTTCTGACAGGAGTGGAGCATCGGGACGAGCAGGCATCGGCTGCCTGGCCGGCTTCAGTTGCTCGGAAACGCACGTCGAGATCTGCTGTGACCCGGGTGACGCCATCGGAGCCCTGCGCGTGACAGCGCGGGTCGCCGAGACCGGAATGCCACATGAACGTCAGCGGACGCTCCGGCGGCTTGGGGCGCCCCCAGGCAGTGCGAGGTGGTCACCGACACCTATGAACGGACGGCCCGCAGGCCACCGGTTTCATCGAATTGACTTGCGGTTGTACTGAGCCAGTGCCCAGACGTATCCGAGGAAGGCGATCGCACCGCACCAAATGGCAGCGGTCAGGATGTCGTCAATGGCGGGCACGCCGTCGAGCAAGCTCCTGACGGACTCGATGAACGGGGTGAAGGGCTGGTGCTCCGTGAACCAACGCAGTCCATCGGGCATCGAGTCGGCCGGGACGAAGCTGCTGCCAAGGAACGGCAGCAGAACCAAGGGCATGGGCAGGTTGCTGGCGACCGTTGCGGAATTCGCGAACGTGCCGATCGCGACTGACAGCCAGCTGAGGGCGAAGGCGATCAGGGCGAGCACGCCGACCACGCCGAGCCAGTCCGCGGCACCCGCCTCAGGCCGGTAACCGAGCAGGAAGGAGATGGCCAGTACTCCGACCATGCCGAGGAGCGTTTGGATGATGGCGCCCACGACGTGGCCCGTCAGCACCGCGCCGCGGGCGATGGCCATTGTTCGGAAGCGCGCGATGATCCCCTCCGTCATGTCGGTGTTCACTGAGACGGACGTGCCCTGGGCACCGGCGGCGACTCCGATGAGGAGGATGCCGGGGACGACGTATTCAAGGTAGCCGTCGGTCCCTTGGAACCCGATGCCGGCGCCGAGGGTGTTGCCGAAGACGTAGACGAACAGCAAGAGGAAGATCACCGGCAGAGCGATGACGACGATCACCTGGGACGGATCCCGCTGCATCCTCTTGAGGTTGCGCCCGAGCATGGTGAGCGCGTCACTGAACGGGTGTGGGGTCGTCTTGCGCGGAGCCGGAGCGATAGTGGCGCTGCTCATCGGGTCACGCTCCCTTCCTTCTTGCCGGTCACGCCGGTCAGCGCGAGGAACACGTCATCGAGATTGGGGGTCTGCACCGACAGGGCGAGCGGTTCGAGCCGCGCGTGGTCCAGTTGGTCGAGCACGGCTCGGATCGAGTGCGTACCGGCGGCGTCCATCGGAACGGTGAGGGTGAACGTCTCGTCCCCACGCGTCGATCCCGGCACCGCTCGGGCCGCGGCATCGAGGGCGACGGTGTTGGGGAAGCGCAGTTCGATACGACCACCGCCGATCCGGGCCTTGAGCTGGTCGGCGGTGCCTTCGGCGACGAGCTTGCCGCCGTCGAGCACGGCGATCCAGTCAGCGAGCCGGTCGGCCTCCTCGAGGTACTGCGTGGTGAGGAACACCGTGGTCCCCTGGGCCACCACGTCGCGGACGATGTCCCACATCGCCTGCCGACTGCGAGGATCGAGGCCGGTCGTGGGCTCGTCAAGGAAGATGATCGGGGGCTGATCCAGGAGGGTCAGCGCCAGATCGAGTTTGCGTCGCATGCCGCCGGAGTACGTATGCAGCGGCTTCTTCGCCGCGTCACCAAGCTCGAATAACTCCAGCAGGTCGTCGATCCGGCGGTTCGCGGCCACCCGGTCGAGGTGCCGAAGCTTGGCGATCAGCCGCAGGTTCTCCTCACCGGTGAGGAGCTTGTCCACCGCTGCGAACTGGCCGGTGAGGCCGATGGCCGAACGGACCGCGTTGGGCTCTTTCTGCAGATCATGGTCGGCGATGCGGGCCTGACCCTCGTCGGCCTGGACCAAGGTGCTGAGGATGTGCACCGTGGTGGTCTTTCCCGCACCGTTCGGCCCCAGCAGGGAGAACACGCTGCCGGCGGGCACGTCGAGATCGATGCCCGCCAGCACCTCCTTCGTGCCGTAGGACTTGCGTAGTCCCCGCGCCCACACGGCGGGGACGCCCTGTGCGTCATTCATCCGCGATCGACTCCTCTCGTACATCGTTCAAGTCGCGACTTGAACACCGTACGATGGGACTTGAACGGCGCGCAAGTGGGACTCGGACAGTGTTCAAGTTAGGCTTGGTGCATGACTCGTCGAACCATGAGCCAGGCCCAGATCGTTAGTGCTGCCATCGATCTACTCGACGAAGAAGGACTCGACGGCCTGAGCATGCGGCGACTCGGGCAGCGTCTCGGCTCGGCCGCGACGTCGGTGTACTGGCACGTGCAGAGCAAGGAGAACCTGATCGCGCTGGCCAGTGACCGGATCTGGGGCGAGACCTCGATGCTCGACCCCGAGCAGGTGGGATGGCGGCGGGCCGCCGTCGAGCTGGCGCGCAGCACGTACGGGCTCGGTGTCACGCATCACTGGCTGATCCCCGCGGTCCCCAGCTGTCTGGCCTACGGCACCGGAATGGCGCGCTACCAGGACCACTGCTACGCCATCTTCGAGGCTGCCGGTTTCACCGGGGTCAACCTCGACTGGGCGGTCAACACCCTCTTCACGTTCGTGATCGGTGCGACCTACCAGGACTCCACACAGGCCATGCTGGTGAAAAGTCAGAACGACAGCGCGAAAGTAAAGCAGCGACTGCAAGAGGCCGTGGTCAACGCGAACCAGATCGTGGCTCAGTTCCCTCGCCTGCAGGCGAGGGCGGCGGAACAGGTGCAGCTGAACGCCGATCCGCGCGCCGCGCGCACTGAGGCACTCGAGTTCGGTCTCGGTGTCATCCTCGACGGCATGTCGGTCCGGCTCGGGTTTGTCAAATTAACGGCTGATCTTGGTTGTTGAGGTGGTCAGTCGTTGGCCGGGGTGAGCCCACGGCCCCGGCGTTGTTCCGGGTACGACCAGGTCCTGTCGGCCGCCTCCGCCTCCGCCCTCGCGCGGGCCGGCTACCACCCCGCGTTGCGGGTCGGTGACGGCGCGGCAGGCTGGCCCGAGCAGGGGCCATACGACCGGATCATCGCGACCTACGGCATCGAACGAGTCCCAGCCGCGTGGCTGCGTCAGTGCCCACCAGGGGGCGTCATCGTCGCTAACCTCGGCCTCGGACTCGTCGCGCTACGGCTCGACCAGCGTGGCGCGACAGCTTCAGGTCGCTTCCTGCCCTCCCGGGCGGCCTTCATGAACTCCCGGGCCGAGCCCGCGGCGGCGATGATCCCCGACGCCGCGTTCGACCCTGCGGCCCTTCACGACGGGAGCCCAGTAGACGCCCCATCCGACCTGAGGGCCGACAGTTTCGTGGCCTGGCTGCACCTGCACTGTCCGGGGATCGTGCAGATCACGATCCCCGGGCCGGATGGCACCGGCGACCAGGCAGAGCACATCTACGCCAACCGCGCGGGGTCCTGGGCGCGAGTCGGGCGCGGACAGTTAACCGAGGTAGGGCGCATTTGGGGAGATGTGCACAACGCGTACCGCCGTTGGGTCCGAGCCGGCCGGCCCGAGGTTGAGCAACTCGGCCTCACAGTAAGCGACGAAGGTCATCACACGCTGTGGGTGGATAGCCCGTCTGGCGCACAGCGATGGAGCCTCACCCCATGACCAGCTTGACCCTCCGGCGGACATGGCGGGTGCACCGACCCGGGCCGCTGCTATCAGCAGCCGTTTCGGTGTCCAGCACGGACACCGGGCGACCGATGCCCCCGGCATCACCGCCCATGCCCGAAGCCTTGCCCGCCCGGATGCACCCGGCACGCCACCCGGTGTCCCCAACGCAGGGACGGAGGACTGAGGCTGACCCGGCCGAAGACGTGGCTGGCCTCCGACGACGACGAGGTGGCCACTGATCTAGTGCTGCTGCCGGCGGCTCTCGCAGCGGCACTGCGCGAGCACAAGCGGCAACAGAGCAGGCTCAAACAGAGGCTGAGCAAGGAGTACAAGGACGAGGGGTTAGTGTTTTGCCAGCCCAACGGTCGGCCTGTCGACCCTCGCGCCGATCTCGACGACTGGTACCAGATCCTCGCTGAGGCTGGATTGCCGCGCGCGGGGTCGCACGTGGCGCGGCACACAGCAGCAACGATGCTCCTAGACGCTGGGCTCGATATCTCCGCAGTCCAGCAGGCCATGGGCTGGCGGGACATCCGTACGGCCCGTCGGTATGCGGCGCCGAGTCTCGGCCAGGCGAAACGCGCAGCCGAGGCGGCGGAGACGGCACTGTTCCGCCCCGGGTCCGATCTTGCTGAGCATCGGGCTCGGAAGAGCGCCGGGTAGCTAAGTGTCCTCAGATTTGTCCTCAGATAGCGATCATACGATGCGCTTGATCGCCATCCGTCGACCCCGGACATGGCGAATGGCCTGGTCAGCGGTGTGACCAGGCCATTCGTTGTCCCGAGCCGCCTGACGGAATCGAACCGTCGACCTACGCTCCTCGAATCCTGTGATCTTGGCGTCGTCACCGACTGTCAGTGTTTGGCGCTGAGCTGCACAAACGACCGGGCAAGGTCATCATCACTTGTCGCCACTGGTCAACCGTTGGCAGGGGTTTTCGGGGGGGGTAAACGGGGGGGGCCGGCAACCTGGCGCGGCACATCGTTCTCCATCTGCGTGGCCTGCCGCGACGCCGGCGCCGAGTACGCCGGTCAGGCAGGAAGGAAGAACGCGATCATCCCCGCGACGTGCGCCCCTATACGGCCCGCCCTTGCGGTCCACGCTGCTGGTGATACGAGGGCTAGCAGATCCAGCCATGATCAGGGGATCATCCACAGGCATCAGAGGGCGGTCTGGAGTATTAGGTCCGTTTTAGGGTGAGGGTGAACACTCCGGGTTCGTCCTCGGTCAGGACGTGGCGGTTGACCATGCGCTTGAGCTTCGCGCGGGTGGCTTCGACGTGTTTCGGTGAGGGTTCGACGCCGAGTGCGAGGCAGATGCCCTTGGCTCGCATGCCGGTGGGCGCGGTGGCGAGGACGTGCAGGATCTGCTGGTAGGGGGCGCTGGTTATCGCCGGGTCGTCGGCGGTGAACTCGGCTGCGGTGAGGGTGCGCAGGGTGGTGCGGGTGGTTGCCAGATCGGCCAGTTCGCCCTCGACGCGGGC
>NZ_JCANTD010000052.1:0-19790 GCF_059570675.1 Salinispora goodfellowii
TGGGGTATTGGCAGGGGCAGGTGCGGGGGACGGTGCGGTTTGCGGATGCGGTGGGGACGTTGGTGGGGCGTGGGGTGACGCGGTTTGTGGAGGTGGGTCCGGACAGTGTGTTGTCGGCGATGGTGGGGGAGTGTGTGCCGGGGGCGGTGGTGGTGGGGTTGCAGCGGCGTGGTGGTGGTGAGGTGACGCGGTTTGTGGAGGGGATGGGTCGGGTGTGGGTGTCGGGTGTGGATTTGGATTGGGGTGTGGTGTGTGGGGGTGGGCGGCGGGTGGATTTGCCGACGTATGCCTTCCAACACCAGCACTACTGGTTGCACGACACTGGAGCCGACAAGGACGTCACCGCCGCCGGTCTGCTCGATGCCGAACACCCGCTGCTGTCGGCCGTCACCGCTCTCCCCGACACCGACGGGCTCATCGCCACCGGCCTCCTGTCCCGGCGTACCCACCCGTGGCTGGCCGACCACGCGCTCGGCGACACGGTCGTGCTACCCGGCACCGGCCTGGTGGAAATCGTCGTGCGTGCCGGTGACCACGTCGGCTGCGGCCAACTGACCGAACTCGCCCTCCAGGCCCCGCTGGTCATCCCGGACGACGGCGGCGTACAGGTACAGGTCGCCGTGAGCGCCCCCGGCGCGGACGGCGCGCGGCCGGTCACCGTCTACTCCCGGCACCAGGACGCGCCGTGGACCCGGCACGCCGTCGGAGTGGTCGCCCCGGCCCCGCCGGTTCCGACCGCCGACCCGCCGGCCCCGTGGCCCCCAGCCGCCGCCATCCCCGTCGACCTCGAGGGACTGTACGAACGGATGGCCGAGGTTGGCCTCGGCTACGGCCCGGTTTTCCGGGGCCTGCGGACCGCCTGGCGGCACGGCGACGAGGTGTACGCCGAGATCGCGCTTCCCGCCGATGTGACCGACGCCGACCAGTTCCACCTGCACCCGGGCCTGTTCGACGCGGCCCTGCACGCCATCGGCCTCAGCCGGGGCGAGGGCGCGCCCGCCGTCCCGTTCTCCTGGGCCGGGGTGACCATCCAGGCCACCGGCGCCGTCGCCCTTCGGGTCACCGTCACCCCCACCGGTCCCGAGCAGGTCGCCCTCACCCTCGCCGATGAGACCGGCGCACCCGTCGCCCGGGTCGACTCCCTGGTACTGAGAGAGATCGATATCAGTCAGCTCGTGGCCGCTCGCGGCGGCCGGCAGGAGCACCTGTATCGGGTCGACTGGACCCCGGTGCCGCTGCCCACCACTGTGGGTACCGGTCGCTGGGCACTCATCGGCTCCGACGAGTTCAAGGCGGCCGCCGCGCTCGACCCGGCTGGGCTGGCCGTCGAGACCCACCCCGGCCTTGACGCCCTCACCGCCGGCCTGGACGCGGGCGCCACCGCACCGGACGTGGTGCTGGTCGCCAGCGTCCAATCCGACCGCCGTGACCTCGCGGCCGGTGCCCGGCACGCCACGGGGCGGTTCCTCGCCCTGCTGCAGCGGTGGCTCGCCGACGAGCGGCTGGCGTCGTCCCGACTGATGGTCCTCACCCATGGCGCGCAGGGCACGCCGGTCACCCAGCCGGCGGCCGCCGCGGTCTGGGGGCTCGCCCGTTCTGCCCAGTCGGAGAACCCAGGCCGGATCGTCCTGGTTGACCTCGACGACCACGACAAGTCGGTGCAGGCCCTCCCGGCCGTGCTGGCCGGCGGCGAACCGCAACTGGTCCTGCGCGAGGGCGTCGCGCACGCCGCCCGGCTGGTGGCCGCGGGTGCACCCGACAGCACCTCCGGCAACACTTTTACCGCCGACGGCACCGTCCTGCTTACCGGGGCCGCCGGCGCCCTCGGCGGGCTCGTCGCCCGGCACCTGGTCGACGCGCACGGGGTGCGGCACCTGCTACTGGCCAGCCGGCGCGGCCCCGACGCGGACGGCATGGCCGGGCTGAGCGCCGCTCTCACCGCGCGCGGCGCCGAGGTCACCGTCGTCGCCTGCGACCTGGCCGACCGGGACGCGGTCGCCGCGCTGCTCGCTGGGGTGTCCGCCGAGCACCCGCTGACCGGGGTGGTGCATGCCGCCGGGTTGCTCGACGACGGAACGATCCCCTCGCTGACCCGGGAACGCCTCGACGCGGTGCTACGTCCCAAGGTTGACGCCGCGACCAACCTGCACGAGCTGACCCGCCACGCGAACCTCACCGCGTTTGTGCTCTTCTCCTCGGCGGCCGGTGTGCTCGGCGGGCCGGGACAGGGTAACTACGCGGCGGCAAACGCCTTCCTCGACGCGCTCGCGGCCGCCCGCCGGGCGGCCGGGCTTCCCGCTCAGTCCCTCGCCTGGGGACCGTGGGCCGGCGGCGGCATGGCTGACAACCTCGGTGGCACCGACCGGGCCCGGATGTCCCGGGGCGGGGTGCTGCCGATGTCCAGCGAGGAGGGGCTGGACCTGCTCGACGCGGCGCTAGCCCGTACGGACGCGGTGCTCGTGCCGGTCAAGGCCGACCTGCGTACTCCGGCTACGGCCGAGGTGCCGCCGATCCTCCGTACGCTTGTCGCCCCGGACCGGCGGAGCCGGTCCGGGGCGACCGGGCCCGACCCGGCGGGGCTGCGGCGTACCCTCGCCGGGCTCGACACCGACGGCCAAGAGGCGCTGCTGCGTGACCTGGTCCGGAGGCGGGCCGCGACGGTGCTCGGCCACACCCGATCCGACGACGTTGACCCGGCGCTGCGCTTCGTCGAACTCGGCATCGACTCGCTCACCGCGATGGAGCTGCGCAACGCCCTGAACGAGGCCACGGGGCTGCGGCTGGACACGGGCGTGGTCTTCGACCACGGCAGCATCGCCGAACTCGCGGCCCTGCTGCGCACCGAACTGGCCGCCCCGCCGGCCGAGGAACACACCGGACAGACCGACGCCGCCGACACCATGAGCGCGTTGTTCCGTACCGCCGTCAAGGGTGGCCGCGTACAGCAGGGCCTGTCCCTGCTGTACGCGGTCGCCGACATCCGGCCCACCTTCGACGGGCCGGCTGACCTGCCGGAGCTTCCCACGCCCCGCCGGCTCGCCCGCGGCGACCAGGGGCCGGCGATGGTCTGTCTCCCCTCGCCGATGGCGCTCGGCGGCGATCAGCAGTACGCCCGGTTCACCGCCGAGTTCGGCGGCACCCGGGACGTGTGGACCCTGCCGGTGCCGGGCTTCGGCCGCGACGAGAGCCTGCCCACCTCGTCCGACGCGGCGGTGCGGGTCTTCGCCGAGATGGTCCGCCCGATCGCCGAACAGGGGCCGTACGTCCTTGTCGGCTACTCCTCGGGTGGGCTGTTCGCCCACGCCACCGCCGGTGAGCTGGAGCGGCAGGGGCACAGCCCGACCGGGGTGGTGCTGCTGGACACGTACCTGACCACCGGCAGCACCACACCGGCCTTCTTCACCCACATGCTCGACTCGCTGCTGGACCGGGAGGCCGCCTTCGGCGAGTTCAGCAGCGCCCGGCTGTCGGCGATGGGCCGCTACGTTCGGCTGCTGGAAAGCTGCCCGATCGAGTCTATCGACACACCGGTGCTCTTCGTCCGGCCGCAGGAATCCATCATGGCTGGCGACGACGATGGGTGGCGAGCCACCTGGGAAACCCCGCACACACTCCGGGAGGTGCCCGGCGACCACTTCACCATGATGGAAGGGCAGGTCGCTGCGACGGCCGGCGTGGTCCGGGACTGGATCTCGCAGTGACGACAGCTGGAGTGAACGCGATGACACTGGCACCGACCGACAGGGGCACCGTGGAGTTCGGTGACTACCGGACGTGGTACCGCGTGACGGGCCGACTGCACGAGGGGCCGCCGCCGCTCGTCGTGCTGCACGGCGGCCCGGGCAGCACCCACGACTACCTGCTCAACCTGGCCGAGCTGAGCCGCTCCGGTCGCCCCGTGGTGCACTACGACCAGCTCGGTAACGGAGGTGCCACCCACCTGCGGGACCGTGGCGTTGACTTCTGGACGGTGGAGCTGTTCCTGGCCGAGCTGGACAACCTCCTGTGTCGGCTTGGCATCGCCGACAGGTACGTCCTGTTCGGGCAGTCCTGGGGCGGGGTCCTGGCGGCGGCACACGCGGTGGATCGGCCCGCCGGGCTGCGCGGCCTGGTGATCGCCAACGCGCCCGCGTCATACCCGCTGTGGCTGCCCGAGCTGGACGTCCTGCGGGCCGCGCTGCCCCCCGGCGTGGACGAGACCCTACGTCGACACGAGGCCGCCGGCACCACCGACAGCCCCGCGTACGTGGCGGCGATGATGGTCTTCTACCAGCGGCACGTGTGCCGGCGTAAGCCGTTGCCGCCGGAGCTGATGGCCAGCTTCATGGAGATCAACGGGGATCCTACCGTCTACCACTCGATGAACGGGCCGAGCGAGTTCTGCGTGACCGGGACCCTGCGCGACTACTCGCTGGTCGATCGGTTGCCGCGGATCGACGCACCCACCCTGGTCATCAGCGGCGAGCACGACGAGGTCACCCCGGCCGCGGTACGCCCCTTCCACGATCTGGTCCCCGGTGCTCGCTGGGAGATCATCAACGGGGCCAGTCACCTGCCTCACCTGGAGACCCCGGAGCGGTTCACCGACCTCCTCACCGAGTTTCTCGACCAGCTCTGAGCGTGTCGTTCAACCCGCGTGCTCTCGTTGACTCGAGGCGGAGTTGAGCCGTCGAAGAGGCCCGTGACCGAAATGGTCACGGGCCGGTGCGTGCGGAATGCGTCACACGGAAGCGCCGAGTATGTCGTTCAGCGCGCTCCACAGTGTCGCTGGGGTGGCAAACGTCTCCATCGACATCGCCTCGTCGACGAACCGGACGTTGTACTCGCTCTCGAGCATTGCCAGCAGCTCGACCATGGCGAGGGAGTCCAGGCCCGAGTCCCGCAGGCTGGCGCCGCCCAGCAGCGGCTCCTCCGGGTCGAGGAAGGGAAGGTGCTGGCGCAGGATGGTCTCGAACCGTTGATCCCACATGTCGGTGATTTCCTTCCGGTGCAGGGTGAGAAGACGTTAGCAACGACCGCCGGGCGTAGCCGACCCGACAATTTCTGGCCCCGCGAAGGTCGACGGTTAGGGGTCGCTAGGGGTGTTGATGCGGGTGCAGTGCACTTAAGGTCGCCGATACGCTCCGGTCATGGGTCGAGAGATTTTCGCGCGCACGCACGCCTCCGTGGAGACGTTGCCCGAGTTTCTGTTGGCGGGCGCCCGGCTGACGCCCGACCGGCCGGCCGTCGTCCAGACGGTCGGCGGCGAGACCGGCACCCTGTCGTACCGTCAGCTCGCCCAGCGGGTTGACGGCTACGCCGCTGCTCTCGACGAGATGGGCCTGGACATCGGCGATCGGGTGATCCTGGAGTCGGACACCTCGCCGACCGCCATCGCCGCCTTCCTGGCCTGCTCCTCGCTGGGGCTCACCTTCGTCCCGGTCAGCCCGGAGACACCGGCGCAGCGCCTCGCGCTGATCGCCGAGAGCACCGAGGCGGCACTGCACCTGCAAACCGTTGACGGACGCCGGGAGGCGGTACCCACGCCGCTGGGCACCGCCCGCTTCGGCACCGACGGCATCCAGGTCGACCGGGCCCCGGCGCCCCGCATCCGGCGCCGCCGGGAGCTGGTCCCCACCGACCCCGCCTACGTGATCTTCACTTCCGGCACTACCGGTCGGCCCAAGGGCGTGGTGATGAGCCACCGGGGCATACTCGCCTTCTTCCGAGGCATGCTCCGGCACGGCATCGTCTCCGCCGAGGACCGGGTCGCCACCACCTCCCCACTCCAGTTCGACTTCTCCCTGCTCGACATCGGCTTGGCCCTGGGCAGTGGCGCGGCCGTCGTGCCGGTGCCCCGGGCGCTGCTGCGCTGGCCCCGCCGGTTCGTGCAGTTTCTCACCGACACCGGAGCCACCCAGGTCAATGGCGTCCCGTCGATCTGGCGGGGCGTGCTGCGGCACGAGTACGCGGGGCTGGCCGCGCTCGGTGAGCAGATCCGCGGTGTGCTCTATTCCGGCGAGAACTTCCCGCTGCCCGAACTGCGTGAACTGCAACGGGCCCTGCCCCGGGCCCGGGTGGTCAACTGCTTCGGCAGCAGTGAGTCCCTCGCCGCGTCCTTCACCGACGTACCGAACCCGTTGCCCGACGGCGCGGACCGGATTTCCATCGGTCACGCCCACCCCGGTGCGGAGATGCTGCTGATCGACGAGGACGGTCAGCCGGTCGATGAGCCGGGTGTGGTCGGCCAGATCCATCTGCGCAGCGCCGCCCTGTTCAACGGCTACTGGAACGACCCGCAGGCGACCGCCGAGGCTCTGGTGCCCGACCCGCTCAACCCGGCCGCCGGGCAGGTGGTCTTCCGCACCGGCGACCTGGCGTACCGGGGGGAGAGCGGCGAGCTGTACTTCACCGGCCGAGCCGACTCGCTGGTCAAGGTACGCGGCAACCGGGTCGAGCTGGGCGAGGTGGAGCGCCGGGTCCGGGAGTTCCCGGGTGTCGCCGGCGCCGCCGCGCTGATGCTCTCCCAGGAGGGCAAGGATCCGGTGCTGGCCACCTTCGTGGTGCTCGACCCGGGGGTCACCGGCGTCGAGGAGATGGAGCTCGGCGCGTTCTGCCTGGAGGCGCTGCCCGACTTCATGGTGCCGCAGCAGGTGCGGGTCCTCGACGAGCTGCCGGTCAACGCCAATGGCAAGGTCGACCGTCGGGCCCTCGCTGCCCGCGCCGGGGAACCCGCGGGCTGATCCACCGTTCGCCGGTCCCGGCCGGTCCCCGTTGGCGTGGGGGACCGGTCCGGGTCAGGTCTCGGCGGCCGTCCGGGCCAGCCGCGCCCGGTCGACCTTCCGGTTGGAGTTCAGCGGGAACTCCGGCACGTGTCGGTACGAGCGGGGCAACATACCCTTCGGCAGGATCTGCCGCAGCTGTCGGGACAGCTCCGCCGGCGCGGTCGGCTCGCCGGTGTAGAAGACCACCAGTTCGGTGCCGCCGGCCCCGGACCGGACCACGGTGACCGCGTCCTCGATCCCGGGGCAGCCCCGCAACGCGTGCTCGATCTCGGCCAGCTCGACCCGCCAGCCGTGCACCTGCACCTGGGCGTCCAGCCGGCCCAGGTAGATCAACTCCTTGTTCCTCAGCCGCCGCACCCGGTCTCCGGTGCGGTACCAGCGCCGGCCGTCCCGGATGAGGAACCGGCCCTCGTCGTCGGCCGGATCGAGGTAGCCGGGGGTCAGCTGCGGGCCGGTGACCAGGAGTTCACCCTCCACCTCGTTGGCCGCGCCGTCCACCTCGAGCAGCACCCCGTCGTGTCCGTCGTGCAGGGATCCGATGGGGACGAGGCCGTTGACGCAGAGCCCTGGCGAGGTCTGTGGCGACCAGCGGTGCCCGGTGATGGTGACGGTCAGCTCGGTCGGGCCGTAGATGTTCTCCAGAGTCGACCCGGGCGCCGCTGTCTGCCAGCCCACCGCGTCGGCGACGTGCAGCGCCTCTCCGGCAAAGAGGCTCCACCGCAGCGACGGCATCGCCGCCGGAACCAGCCGTCCGGTCCGCCGGACCAGGGTGATCGCGCTGGGGGTGGAGAACCACACCGTCAGGCGCCGCTCGGCCACGAACGCCGGGACGTCCCGGTACGCCCCCGGGGGCACCGGGTGCACGCTCGCCCCCGCACCCCAGGCGCAGAAGAGGTCGAACATGGCGCAGTCGAAGTTCAGGTCGAACGACTGTGAGAAGCGGTCGCCCGGCCCGAAGTCGTACCGGTTGTCGAGCACCGAGAAGTAGTGCCGCAGGTTGCCGTGGGTGATCGGCACCGCCTTGGGGCGCCCCGTCGAACCGGAGGTGAACAGCACGTAGGCCACGTCGTCGGGGCCGGCCGGGAGCGGCTCGGCCAGCGGCGTCGCCGAGGCCACCGGGAGCCGGGGACCGGTGCCGCTGCCGTCCGGGTCCGCCATCGGTGCCAGCACCGGCACCCCGGAGACCGTATCGCCCAACTCGGCCCGTACCGCCAAACCGGCGTCGTCGAGCAACAGGGTGGACACCCCGCACGCGGTGAGCATCCGGGCGGTGCGCGTCGCCGGGAACTCCGGGTGTAGCGGTACGGCGGTCGCGCCGACGTACAGGGTGGCGAGTAGTCCCGCGTACGACTCCAGGGTCTTGCCGGCCAGGATGCCGACCACCCGGGGTGGCCCGTCCGGGCCAGCGGCCAGTGCACCCGCCCAGCGCAGGGCGGTGTCGTGTAGTTCCTCGTAGCTGACCGGGCCGGACGGCAGGTGCAGGGCGGTGGCCCGGGGCGCGGCGGCCAGCCCCTGCAGGAATCGTCCGGACAGGGCGTAGTCGGTGTGCTGAGTCATCATCGTCCTCCGTGCTCGACCGGCCGTCACCCGACCACGGTGCGGCGGATCGGCGACATCGCCCGCCGCGGGTCCACGATGGTGGTGTGGAAGTTGCGGACGGTCGCCCGCACCCGACCCCACAACCGGTCCGGTCCACAGACGTGCACCGTCTCCACGCCCAACCGTTGGAACGTGCCGACCGCCGCCAGCCAGCGCACCGGCGTGACGATGCCGTCGAGCAACATGGCCCGCACCCCGGCTGCGGTGTCCCGCACCGTGCCGTCCTGGTCGGCGACGACCGGGATCTGCGGGTCGGTGAAGCGCAGTGACGCGAACAGTTCCGCCTCCACCCGGTCGCGCAGCGGCTGGAAAGCGGCAGCGTGTAGCGGCGGATCCATCACGTACAGCGGCAGCCCACCGCTGGCGCGCAGCCGCTGCGCCAACCAGTCGGTACGCCCTTCGTGCAGCGTTACCATCCAAAAGTCGGTGTCCACATAGCAGGAAATCTCGTACCATTCACCGGCCTCATCCAGTTCGCCCAGGATTTCCCGCAGCCGATCCGGCGGGGTCCGGACGAAGGACATCGTCACCACGCCCGGCTGCTCGGCCGCGAAGTACTCCGTCTCGATCCGGGACAGCCGCGCGGTCATCCGTACCGCCTCGGCGAAGTCCAGCGCGCCGCTGTACACGGCGGCGGCCTTGCCCCCGAAGCTGGGCCCGGCGACCAGGCCCGGCCGCAGGTCAAGCACCCGCTCCGCCCAGCGGGCCAACGCCACACAGTTGACCAGGAAGGCCACCTGGGCGTACTCGGAGTAGTCGTCATCGCTGTCCCGATACCGGGCGAACAGGTCGTAGTCCAGGGCGTCGCTCGCGGTGGCGAGCAGGGCGCGAGCGTCCCGGTTGACGAGCATGAACTTCGCGACGTCGGTGAACTCGCACGGACCCATCCCGGGGAAGACGATGGCGTTGGTCATCTCTGGCATCCTTGTCATCGGGGGAGCTTGGCGAGGGCCCGCTCAACCTGGGCCAGCGCCTCGGCGACGTGCGGCACGGCGAGCGGGTCGGCAGCGTCCTGGGTCTGCCGCTGTTGCTGCCCGGTGGCGCCGTACAACATGCTGGTCGCGGCGCGGAAGCGCAGCGCGTCGGGTCGGTCTCCGAAGTGGTGGCCGGAGAGCACCGCAATCCCCAACTCCGCCAGCAGGTGGCGCTGCAACGACGCGCCGTCGGTGATGCCCTGCTCGGCCAGCGCGCCCCGTAGCGGCGCGAAGTCCGGGTAGACGTAGAACGCGCCGGTCGGTGGCCGGCAGGTTGCGCCCGCGTCCACCATGATCCGGTGCATCGCACCGGCCACCGCGCCGTGCAGCGCGGCGTCCGCCGCCAGCCGCTCGCGGATCTCCGGCGGCTCGGCGAAGGCGTACCGGGCCACGGACTGCATCGGGCCGGCCAGGGTGGACCAGATCTCGCTGGCCACCGCGGCGACGTCCGCGTGGATCCGCTCGCCCCACCCGCCGGCCGGGAACCGCGCCGCCCCGATCCGCCAGCCGCCGAGCGCCAGGTTCTTGCTCAGCCCGGTGATCACCACGGTCCGCTGGGGCGCGACCTCCGCCGGGCTGAGCAGGTCCGCCCCCGACTCGTGCAGGATGTCCCGGTAGATCTCATCCGAGACGATCAGCAGGTCCTCCTCCTCGGCGATCGCGCACAGCTCCCGGATCATCTCGGCTGGGGCGTGGGTGCCCGTCGGGTTGTCCGGCGAGGTGAGGATGAGGATCCGGGGGGTCTGACCGAGCGCCCGGGCGGCGCGGATCGTCTCCCGCAGCGCTGCCGGGTCAGGGACACCGCCGCAGGACTTCGGGATCGGCACCCCCCGCACGTTCTTGCCGGCCAGTCGGGCCTGCGGGGCGTAGGTGACCCAGCTGGGCAGGGCGACCAGGGTGCCACCGTCGACCACCAGTTGCAGGGCCATCAGCAGCGGTTTACTGCCCGGCGCGACGATCACCTGGTTGGCCTCCGTGGGCAGGCGGCGGCGGGAGAAGTAGCCGGCCACGGCTTCCCGGGTGGCCGGGTCGCCGACCACCGGGCCGTACGCGTTGCGGTCCGCACCCGCGGTCAGTTGTCGCACCAGCGGCGGAAAGACCGGCAGGCGGGACTCGCCGAAACCGAGGTGCACGATGGACTCACCCCTGGCGATCCGCTGCGCGACTAGCTGGTCGAGGGCGAGATTGGGCGAAATCTTCCGGCCGGCCATCGCCAGCTCCCTTCGGGTCGGTTCGTGCTCAGGTGGTGACGACCGCGCCGGGGCGGGCCGCGCTGGGGCCGACCGCGGCGAGGATGTCCGTCGGGGCGGCCGGGTCGATCTGCAGGTCGCTCAGCCACGCCGCGTCCGCTGACCATCGGGCCCGGAACGGCCGGCCGACCAGCCGTCGGTCGCGGGACTGGATCAACCGGAGTTGGAAGAAGTCGCCGTGTGGGGTCTGCTCGACGCCGTCGACCAGGACCTTGCCGGGGGTCGCCGACATGACCGGCCCGCGCACGGTCCGAGCCAGCCCAGGCAGGTCCTGATAGGCGGTACGGAAGATGTCGGCGGCGCGGGTGAGCGGCACCTGGAAGTAGTCCCGAGGCCCGGTGTCCCGCTCGACGAACATGTAGTAGGGCACCGCACCGACAGCCAGTTCGGCCCGCCACATGTCGCTCCAGGCGCGGGGGTCGTCGTTGACGTAGCGGATCAGCGGGGCCTGGCAGTAGACCACCGCCCCGGTCGACCGGATCCGATCGATGGCCCGCGTCGCGATCTCGGTGGCCAGTTCGCGGGGGTGGCTGAAGTGCGCCATCACCGCGACGGTGCGGCCGGCGGCGACCACCTGTGCGAAGAGCCGCAGCAGGTCGTCGGCGTCGCTGTCGGAGACGAACCGGTACGGCCAGTAGGCGACCGCCTTGGTGCCGAAGCGGATGGTGCGTACCGTGTCCACCTGCAGCAGCGGCTCGACGTGACTGCGCAGCCGCTCCGTCGACATGATCATCGGATCGCCGCCGGTGATCAGTACGTCGGTCACCGCCGGGTGCCGGTGCAGGTACGACACCAGCTGCTCGGGGCCCGGCGCGGCGAACCGCAGGTCGGCGTCGCCGACGAACTGTGCCCAGCGGAAGCAGTAGGTGCAGTAGGCGTGGCAGGTCTGCCCCTGCTGGGGGAAGTACAGCACCGTCTCCCGGTACTTGTGCTGCATTCCGGGCAGCTCGTGACCGTCCAGGTGCGGCACGTTGTGCTGCTGCTGCCCGGACGGGTGCGGGTTGAGCCCGGCCCGGATTCGGGCCACCTCCACGCGCAGCCCCTTGCGGTCGCCGGCGTCCAGTAGGTCACCGAGGAGTCGTTCGTCGTCGGCGGCGAGCATGCCACGCTGCGGGAACACCAACCGGAAGATCGGGTCCTCGGGGATGCGGTCCCAGTCGACCAGGTGCGACAAGACGTATTCGTTGACCCGGAACGGCAGCACCTGGGAAATGGTGCGGATCGCGCGTAGATTGTCGGCCGACAATCCGAAGCGCGTGCCCAGTTTGTCGATATGGTGCGGGCCGAAGGAGTGGAACCGCCCCGGACCAGCGATCGTGGAAACGAGCAGCGACATCAGCCATCCTCCAGGGGGATTGCGCCCACCGACGTGGCGTGACTCAATCACCGGTGCACGCTCGCGCGAATCGCTCGACGGTCAATAGCGCATTGTCTTGACCCGAGGCTAGTGGCGGACCGTCCACCCGGACCCCTAGCGGCACCCCAGAGTCGCCCTTACCAATCGTGGTAGGGGGAAGGTAGGGGCGGTGCGGGGGTGTGGTTGGATTTCCTTTCCTGATTACGTATTCCTCGCCTGGTCCAGCCGGTGCCCGGCGTGTCGCCCGGAGCTGCCGTACCGAGCGGCCGACGAGACATCGAGGCCAGCGCCCAGTGTGCGCCCGGTGCGACCCGAGGGAGTGCCCGTGACGATCGATCAGGAGATCCGCAAGTACCCGTTCCGCGAGTCGCCCGGAATCGGCATCGACCCGACCTACGAGCTGCTGCGCAGGACCGAGCCGCTGGCCCGGGTGCAACTGCCGTACGGCGAGGTGTCCTGGCTGGCCACTCGGTACGAGGATGTCAAGACCGTGCTGACGGACCCGAGGTTCAGCCGAGCCGCGGCACAGGGCAAGGATCAACCCCGTACCCGTGCGGAGATGACGTACGAGGGCATCATCGGACTCGACCCGCCGGACCACACCCGGCTTCGCAAGTTGGCCGGCAAGGCGCTGACCGCCCGCCGGGTCAACGCGATCCGCGCGGACGCGCAGCGGATCGCCAACGAGTACGTCGACGAGCTGATCGCCAAGGGCTCCCCGGGCGATCTGGTCGAGCTGTTCGCCCTGCCGTACCCGGTTACCGTGATCTGCGAGCTGCTCGGTGTGCCGTTCGAGGACCGCGCCCAGTTCCGGATCTGGACCGAGGGGCTGACCAGTACCAGCGAGCAGCTGATGGTCTACGCCGAGCAGCTGTTCGGCTACATGGGCAAGCTGGTCGCCCAGCGCCGCGCGGAGCCCACCGACGACCTGCTCGGGGCGCTGGTCAAGGCCCGCGACGAGGGCGACCGACTGACCGAGCAGGAGCTGCTCTCCATCGCCGGGGTCGGGCTGTTGCTCACCGGCGTCGAGACGGTCTCCACGCACATCCCGAACTTTGTCTACGCGCTGCTCACCCATCCGGAGCTGATGGCGCAGCTCCGCGCCGACCGGAGCCTGGTGCCGGCCGCCGTGGAGGAGCTGCTGCGGATGATCCCGCTCAACCCGGCCGCCATGTTCCCCCGCTACGCGGTGGAGGACGTGACGCTTAGCGGGATCACCGTGCGCGCCGGCGAGCCGGTGCTGGTCTCCCTGCCGGGCGCCAACCGCGACCCGGAGGTCTTCGAGAACCCGGAGACCATCGACCTCACCCGCGACCCGAACCCGCACGTCGCCTTCGGACACGGCCCGCACCACTGTCTCGGCGCGCAGCTGGCCCGGATGGAGTTGCAGGTGGCCCTGCACACCGTCCTGGATCGTTTCCCCGACCTGCGCCTGGCCGACGGCGACGCGGGCGTGTCGTGGAAGTCCGGCCTGCTGGTCCGGGGCCCGAACCGGCTGTTGGTGGCCTGGTGACCATGGTGGACACCCGCTGGATAGTGACCATCGACCGGGATGCCTGCATCGGTACCGGGGTCTGCGCCGGCGCGGCGCCCGGCCAGATTGAGGTCCGCACCGGCAAGGCATCCGCCCTAGCCCCGGAGACCGCGCCCGACGAGGCAGTCATCGACGCCGCCGAGATGTGCCCCATGTCCGCGATCACAGTGCGTGACGCGGCCTCGGGTGCGCTGCTCGCGCCCGAGGAGTGAACGACCACCGTCCAGACCGGTGACCCTGCCGGTTGCCGCGAGGCCGCCGCGACCGGACCCCTACCGGTCACGGCGGCCTCGCCGGCACCGGGCGCCGAAGCCGACACACCGACCGGGGCGCCGAACCCGGAGACCTAGTGGAGCGTGCCATGAGCGAGTCCGTGAACCCCGCCGGTGCCGAGCCCGGCGCGCTGTCGGCGCTGCGGCGGCGACTGGAGGGCCGCACAGCCGACGAGCAGGACCGGGCGCTCATCACCCTGGTCCGGGAGCAGGCCCGCGACGTGCTGCGGACGGTGCTGCCGGACGGTCCGGACGCCGTTGAGCCGGGCCGGCCCTTCCGCGATCTGGGCTTCGACTCGCTCGCCGCGGTCGAGCTACACCGTCGGCTCACTGCCGCCACCGGCCTCGACCTCCCGGTCACCCTGGTCTTCGACCATCCGACGCCGCAGGCGGTCGGGCGGCTGCTGCGGACCCTGCTCGGCGGCGATGCCGCCCCCGCCCCGGCCGCCGCACCGCCGCGCCGGACCGACGACGAGCCGATCGCCGTGGTCGGCATCGGCTGCCGCTACCCCGGCCACAGCACCTCCGCCGAGGACCTGTGGCGGCTGGTGTCCGAGGGCCGGCACGTCAGCTCCGACTTCCCGACCGACCGGGGCTGGGACACCGACGGGCTCTACGACCCCGATCCGGGCAAGCCGGGCAAGACCTACGTCCGCCAGGGCGGGTTCCTGGAGGGCGCGGCCCAGTTCGATCCGGACTTCTTCGGCATCAGCCCGCGTGAGGCGATGACGATGGACCCCCAGCAGCGGCTGGTGCTGGAGACCGCCTGGGAGGCTCTGGAAGACGCCGGCATCGACACGGCGTCGCTGCGCGGCAGCCAGACCGGGGTCTTCATCGGTGCCGAACCCCAGGAGTACGGCCCCCGTTTGCACGAGGCCCCGGAGGGCCTGGACGGCTACCTGCTCACCGGCAACGCGCCAAGCGTGGTGTCGGGTCGGCTCGCCTACACCTTCGGCTTCGAGGGGCCCACCCTGACTGTGGACACCGCCTGCTCGGGCTCCCTCGTCGCCCTGCACCTGGCCTGTCAGGCGGTGCAGCGCGGGGAATGCCCCACCGCGCTGGCCGGCGGAGTCGCGGTGATGGTGCACCCGGGCGCGTTCACCGCCTTCAGCCGGCAGCGCGGCCTCGCCCCGGACGGGCTCTGCAAGCCGTTCGCGGCGGCCGCCGACGGGACCGGCTGGGCCGAGGGCGTCGGCATCCTGGTGCTGGAACGACTCGGCGACGCCCTTCGCAACGGCCACCGCGTCCTCGGTGTGATCCGCGGGTCGGCGATCAACCAGGATGGCGCATCGAACGGGCTGACCGCTCCGAACGGGCCGTCCCAGCAGCGGGTGATCCGGTCGGCGCTGGCCGCCGCCGGCCTGACCCCCACCGACATCGACCTGGTCGAGGCACACGGCACCGGCACCCGGCTCGGCGACCCGATCGAGGCGCAGGCGATCATCGCCACCTACGGCCGGGAACGCCCCGCCGACCGGCCCCTCTGGCTCGGCTCGCTCAAGTCCAACATCGGGCACTCGCAGGCCGCCGCCGGTGTCGCCGGGGTGATCAAGGTGCTGATGGCGATGCGGCACCGGGTGCTGCCGCGCACCCTGCACGTCGACACCCCCACCCCCACCGTCGACTGGTCCGCCGGCACCGTCGCGCTGCTCACCGAGGCCCGCGAGTGGGCCGATCCGGGCCGGCCGCGCCGGGCCGGGGTCTCCTCGTTCGGAGTCAGCGGCACCAACGCGCACGTCATCGTCGAGGAACCCCCGCCCGTTGACGAACCCGCCCTCCCCGCCGAGCCGCCGCCGTCGGACGCGGGCCTGCCGGTGGTGCTCTCCGCCCGCGGTGGGGCGGCGCTGCGCGCCCAGGCTGCCGCGCTGCACGCCACCCTGGCCACCAGCGAGAACACCCCGACGTTGCTCGACGTCGCGTACTCGCTGGCCACCACCCGGACCGCGTTGGAACACCGCGCCGTCCTGGTCTCCCGGGACCGGGCGACCACCCTGCATGATCTGGCCGCCCTCGCCGACGGCGGTGACCTGCCCGGCGTGCACCTGGGACAGGTTACCGGTGGCGGGCTTGGGTTCCTCTTCACCGGGCAGGGCAGCCAGCGGCTCGGCGCCGGACGTGAGCTCTACCGTGCCTATCCGGTCTACGCCGCCGCCTTCGACGCCGCCTGCGGCTGGCTGGACCTGCAACTGGACGTGCCCCTGACCGACGTGCTGTTCGCCGAGCCCGGCACCGCCGAGGCGGCGCTACTGGACCAGACCGCCTACACCCAGTGCGCGCTGTTCGCCGTGGAGGTCGCCCAGTTCCGGCTGCTGGAGTCCTGGGGGGTGCGCCCCGACCAGCTCGCCGGACACTCGGTCGGCGAGCTGGCCGCTGCCCACGTCGCCGGGGTGCTCTCCCTGGAGGACGCGGCGATCCTGGTTGCGGCGCGCGGTCGACTCATGCAGCAGCTCCCCGCCGAGGGTGCGATGATCTCCGTGCAGGCCACCGAGGAGCAGGTTCGCCCGCTGCTCGCCGGTCGCGAGGCGCAGGTGAGCCTGGCGGCGGTGAACGGGCCAACCTCGGTGGTGGTCTCCGGCACCGAGGTCGCCGTGCTCGAGGTCGCCGCAGCCCTCGCCGCCGCCGGGCACAGGACGAAGCGGCTGCGGGTCAGCCACGCCTTCCACTCGCCGCTGATGACGCCGATGCTCGCGGAGTTCGGCCGGCTGGCCCAGGTGCTCAACTATCGTCCGCCGGCGATACCGATCGTATCCACGGTGACGGGACGGGCGGTGCTCTCCGGTGAACTGTGCGATCCCGAGTACTGGGTGCGGCAGGTCCGCGACGGCGTCCGCTTCGCCGACGCGGTCCGGGTGATGGCCGACGAGGGTGTCACCACGTTCCTCGAACTCGGACCGGCCGGGGTGCTCTCCGCGATGGGCCCGGCCTGCCTCACCGAGGACGACGACGCGGTCTTCACCCCGGTGCTGCGCGCCGACCAGGATGAGCGGACCGACCTCGTCTCCGCCCTCGCCCGCGTGCACGTACGGGGCGCGTCCGTGGACTGGTCGGCCTTCTTCGCCTCGCGCGGTGCTCGTCGGGTCGCCCTGCCCACGTACGCGTTCCAACGTCGCCGGTTCTGGCTGGCCTCCGGTGGCGGCAGCGCCGACGCGACCGGTTTCGGTCAGCTAGCTGCCGGCCACCCGTTGGTGGGTGCGGTCGTCGGCCTGGCCGGCGGTGACGGGGTGGTGCTCACCGGCCGGGTATCGCTGCGCAGCCACCCGTGGCTGGCCGACCACATCATCTCCGGGGTGGCGTTGCTGCCCGGCACCGCTTTCGTGGAGCTGGCGGTCCGGGCCGGGGACCAGGTCAGCTGCGGCACGGTGGAGGAGTTGACCCTGGAGGCGCCGCTGGCGCTGGACGAGCGCGGGGTCGCCCTCCAGGTGGTGGTCAGCGCCGCCGACCCGGCGGGACGCTGCCCGGTGGCCATCTACTCCCGCCCCGACGAGCCGGGCGACCAGCTCTGGACCCGGCATGTCAGCGGCATCCTCGCCCCGGAGGCCGCCGACTCCGGCACCCCGCTCACCGAGTGGCCGCCCCGGGGCGCACAGGCGGTTGACCTGACCGATATCTATCCCGTGCTGGCCGGTCGGGGCTACGGCTACGGCCCGGTCTTCCAGGGCCTCAAGGCCGTCTGGCGGCGCGGTGCCGAGGTGTACGCCGAGGTCGCGCTCCCCGCCGACAGCCGGCCGGACGCCGCTCGCTTCGGCCTGCATCCGGCGGTGCTGGACGCCGCCCTGCACGCCATCGACGCGGCGGCCCGCCACGGCGAATCCGCCGACGACGAGGTGCGCATCCCGTTCGCCTGGAACGACATCACGCTGCACGCGGCCGGCGCCGCCGAGGTGCGGGTGCGGATCGCCCCCGCCGCCGGGGACAGCGTCTCGGTGGCCCTCGCTGATCCCACCGGCGCACCGGTCGCCTCGGTACGCTCCCTCGTCTCCCGGCCGGTCTCCACCGCCCAGCTCACCGCCGCCCGGGGCGGCTATCACGAGCGGCTGTTCCGGCTGGAGTGGACGAAGCTGGGCCACCGGCCCACGCCGTCGGGAACCCCCCGCTGGTGTGTGCTCGGCGACGAGCGGATCGGCGCGGCATCCCGGTACCCGGATGCCGCCGCGCTGGGCGCGGCGATCGATGCCGGTGCCACCGTACCCGAGTGGACGTTCGTCGCCGTCCGGGCCGGTGACGTCCGGGTCGCCACCGCCGACGCGCTGGCCACCCTCCAGCAGTGGCTGACCGATGCGCGGTTGGCCGGCTCCCGGCTGGTCTTCGTCAGCCGGATCGACGACCTCGCTTCCGAGGCGGTGTGGGGCCTGGTCCGGGCCGCACAGACGGAGAACCCGGACCGGTTCGTCACCGTACGGCTCACCGACGCCCCATCCTCGCTGCTGGCCGCCGCCCTGGCCACCGGTGAGCCGGAGCTGCTGTTGCGCGCCGGCGAGATCAGTGTGCCCCGGCTGGCCCGGGTCGCCACCACCGCCCCCGCCACCGGAGGCAACGATGTGGACGCCGGCACCCGCTGGCCCACCGACGGCACGGTGCTGGTCACCGGCGGCACCGGTGGCCTCGGCGCGCACGTCGCCCGGCACCTGGCCCACACCCACGGGGTACGCCACCTGCTGCTGACCAGCCGCAGCGGCCCGGCGGCGGCCGGCGTCGCGGAGTTGCGCGCGGAGCTGACGGCGGCCGGCGCCTCCGTCGAGGTGGCCGCCGCCGACGCTGCCGACCGCGACGCGCTGGCCGCGCTGCTCGCCGCCGTCCCGGCCGACCGGCCGCTGCGGGCGGTGGTGCACGCTGCCGGCATCGTGGACGACGGGGTGATCGGCTCGCTCAGTCCGGAGCGGCTCGACGCCGTGCTGAAGGCCAAGCTGGACGGCGCGGTCAATCTCGACGAGCTGACCCGCGACGCGGACCTGTCGGTGTTCGTGCTCTTCTCGTCCCTGGCCAGCCTGCTGGACTGCGCCGGCCAGGGCAACTACGCCGCCGCGAACGCGACCCTGAACGCGCTGGCTACCGCCCGCCGGGCCGCGGGCCGGCCCGCCGTCGCTCTCACCTGGGGCCTGTGGACCGGTGACAGCGGGATGGGCGGCCGGCTGGATGCCGCCGCGCGGCAACGCATCGACCGCTCCGGCATGCCCGGCCTCAGCCCGGTGGAGAATCTGGCCCTGCTCGACGCGGTGCTCGGCGTAGACGAGCCGGTCCTGGCGCCGATCCAGGTCGACCTGGCCACGCTGCGCAACCGCCCGGATGGCGTACCGGCGCTGCTGCGCGGCCTGGTGCCGCTGCCGGCCAGGCGGGCCGCGCAGGCGGCCGGACCGGCGGACGCGGCGCAGGGCTGGGCCCGGCAGCTCGCTGCGCTCACCCCGGTCGAGCGGGACCGGGTCACCGTCGACCTGATCCGCGCCCACGTCGCAGCCGTGCTCGGCCACGACGGGGCAGCGGCGATCGAGCCGCGCCGTGCCTTCAACGAGGTGGGCTTCGACTCGCTGGCCGCCGTGGAGCTGCGGAATCGGCTCAACGCCGCCACCGGACTGCGGCTGCCGGCGACCCTGGTGTTCGACTATCCGACCCCGGCGGCGCTCGCCGAGTTCGTGCTCTCCACCGTGCTGGGCACCGACCTGGAGGTGGCGGTGCCGGAGCCGGCGCCGGCCTCCTTCGCCCAGGAACCGATCGCGATCGTCGCGATGAGTTGTCGTTTTCCGGGTGGGGTGGCTACTCCGGAGCAGTTGTGGGAGTTGTTGGAGGGTGGTGTTGATGCGGTTTCCGGGTTTCCCACTGATCGGGGTTGGGATTTGGTGGGTTTGTATGATCCGGAGCCTGGTAAGCCGGGGAAGACGTATTCGTTGGAGGGTGGTTTCCTCTACGATGCGGCCGATTTTGATGCGGACTTTTTTGGGATCAGTCCGCGGGAGGCGGTCGCGATGGATCCGCAGCAGCGGTTGTTGCTGGAGACCTCGTGGGAGGTGTTGGAGCGGGCTGGGATTGATCCGACTTCGCTCAAGGG
>NZ_JCANTD010000053.1:0-19229 GCF_059570675.1 Salinispora goodfellowii
CGTACAGCGCAGTCAACACGTCGTCCACCAGCGGTTCCAACTCCTCCTGATAACGCTCCACCGTCGAGGAGCCGCACCCGAACACCTCACCCAGCACGTCCGGCGCCAGGTTGTGCCGCAGCCCGAACAGCACCAGCACCAACGCCGTGTACAGCGGCAACGCCCGCGGCCGCCCCATCGGGAGATCCCAGTCCAACAGGGCGTCCACGTGCTCGTACAACCACTGCACTTGATCGGAATCCAGCCCGGTCATACGCTGACAGCGCGGCGGTCGGCCGTCGATCATTTGAGTCCACACAACCCGGATGATCTAGACGAAGCCGACCGCCGTTTCCACCAGCGACACACCCGACTTGATCACATCCCCGTCGTCACTCCACGTCACATCGACAGCGCTCGGCGCGAACCGACTCGAACCCTATTGGGAAGTCCTCCCGGTGCTACACCCTAGTATTTCGCCACAAAATGACGCGGCAACGGGGCGGGAAGAACTCTTCCCTAATCTGAACGACGCAGGCCAATACTGCGGTGACCCAAGGAGCGAAGGTCACCGCAGTAGGCGCTACCAGGTGAAGGAAATACCTTCAGTGGGCCTTCTACGCCCGGCCAAGGACAGGATCCTCGCAATGCTCCTCGGCATCCAGAACCTTACAGACCTTCACCAATACCGGAGTCTCCTCCGCCAAGTCTTCGGAAGCCCACGGGCTACAGTAGGGGGATTTATGGCCGTGGGTCGTAGCAACCCGATCAGTCTCCCAGGTTCCGGTAGGATTGATGTCCACCCGAACCTCAACCCGCCAGCCGTCGGGGTAATAGTCGCACGCCTGGATCGAATCCCCCGGCTTCGAGTCGACCGGGTCGGAATTGAATTTACCGATGCCGATCAGGTTGGCGCCTTCCCAGTACTCCGTCCACACGTCAAGTGACTGGATGCTGGCGTCATCCTGATTTTGCTGGGCAGTGACATCGGCTTGGGCAATGCCCGGGAAACCCAGGGCGACAGCGAAAGCCGCAATGACCGCTAGCATCGTACGACCCGGCGATCTGGTCACACTCTTCACGTGAACTTCCCCCAATCGGGGGCGGCTCCGGCCCACTCGACCCCCGTCGTAGTTAGTGTCGACATCGTTTCACACGATCAGCCCGCATCTCAAGGGGGGCGACATTCATCTCCGTTTTTGGACGCGCCCCGGAAGCAACGCCAGCCTTCCCTATGGCGACAACCAGCACCCGGCTGAGGCTAACGCAAACCAGAATCTTCGCCACCTACAGCATAACTGGCGCGACACCGGCGGTGACACCATTATCCCTTTCATTGATTAATACGGGTAAAGGGTAACTTTTCGGGGCACCCCTACGGTGTGCAGTTCCTCGAAGCTACTGACTTTGGGGATGGCCAGCCTTCCCTTGAGGTTCGGACGCGCTTCGCCCCCCCCCGCATGACCTGGAGTCGCCGGCCACGCCCATCTTGTTGAACGGGTGGATGCCGCACCGAGGGTGCGCTCTCGATGGCCAAGCCCGCCGCTCCCCAGGTGCCGGCGATGCCGACGATGCGCGAGGATGCGGCCTTCACCGCGATCGGCGACGTCATGCACCAGCCACCGGTCTCGCCGCGGACGAGCGCCGCGCCCTGTCGGGCTGCGACAAGGCCCCGGGGGTGAGGTGGTCTACGGGGGTCACCGACGCGGCTGGCCAACGGGGGTAGCCGTCGCGCGGACCAAAGAAGCCGACGCGACGAGAGTAGATTTCGATAAACACACGTATAACTATCTCGGCCAACGCAGCTACCTCGTGGCGCACACCGCCGACGGACCAGCCGGGACGGTGGCGAGCACGACCGCTGTGCTGCAGCGGGCCGTGGTGTCGAAGCTCGGAGAGCGGCCGGCGAGTTAGCAGCACCGGGGTGCGGACTCAGCAAGGGCAGCCCGCCAGCGGTCGACCTCGGCGAGCCAGGAGCGCGGCGGCGGCCGATCGGGGGTGCCCGGCGGGCCAGTCGAGGTCGCCTGCGCCCCCGGCGACCCGGACACCGGGCTGACCGCCATCCAGGACGCCGGCTTCGCCGTCGAGGGCACCGCCCGCTGGGGACTTGCCTTCGTCTGCCGACTCGGCGGCCTGCCCACCCCGGACGCCGAGCCCTGCATCGACACCCCGCAGGCCAGCGGGTACTGGTCGTACTGGCACGCATCCAGCGGCGGTGACTGGGAGTACAGCGACAAGGGCGTGCTCAACTACGACCCGGCCCCGGGCAGCGTCGAGGGTTGGTCCTACGGTGCCAGCGAGCCGCCGAGCATCCCCGCCCCCTGATTCACCCGCGCCGCTGGCGTGACCAGTGGCGCACCCCGGGTGCCCGGAACTGTCCTGGCGTCGTCCGGTGTGGGCGGCGACGTATCTGGTCAGGGCGTCGCGGATGAGGTCGGATCGGCGGGTCGCGGTCTGCTCGGTGAGGCGGTCGAGTTGCTCGACGAGCGGGACGGGCAGCCGGGGGCTGACCAGCATCATGGGCGTCTCGGGTTTGGTGTTGGTCGTTGGCGCTGGGGGTCATGGACCTGATAGTCGGCGCCAGGCTGTCGGCGGTCTGGAACCAGGCGATGACCTCGTCTTTGATCATCCGGTCAAAGTCCGGTTCGGTCACCGGACTCGGCTCCTCCACTCGTCGAGGTCAGCGCCACGTAGGGCACGGGCATCGATGATTTTGTAGGTATGGGTGGCCCCGGTGCGGTCGCATAGTGGCGATGACTCGACCGCTGGCGGCAAGGCCGGTGATGATGAGCAGCAGGTCCCCGAGGTGCGCTCGTAGCGTAGGCCCGGCGGGGCGTACAGCGCTTCGGTTACCTCCTCCAGGCTGACGCCGTTACGGCGGGCATTGTCCAGGCTCTCGTCGGTCCGCACGTACTCGCGTTCCGCCACGGCCCTCCGTAACACGTCGTATTACGCCGCTTGGCCGACGTGGCTGGATTCTTCGGCTGGCAAGCAGCGCAAGAGCAGCAACCCTCAGCAACTGGCCGGGCTGGTCTTTTCGACAAGAAGGTCGTCAAGAGTGTCGCCGATCATGGCGAGGGCTTGCCGCTGACTTACGATCGTGGCTCCCATCGGTACGGGGGCGGCGGCGAGTTTGTCCCGGGCGTCAGCGACCATGGCCGCCCAGGCGGCGTTGTCGAGCACGCCGGTGGAGTCGAGGAAGGTCAGGATCCGGGCGCCGTCGGCGAGGCGTGCCACTGCCGTCATCATCGTGACGAAGCTGACCATGACCACGCAGGCAGCGTGCATGTTGTCGATATCGAGCAGTTCTTCGACGTGGGCGCGGAGTAGCTGATAGGCGGCTCTGCGGTCGCCGCGGCGGAACAGCGCCCGGGCACGCACCGACTGGTTCGGCGAGTGGGTGCGTGCCGGCAGCGGAACGTCGATCGCCTGGTCGAACAACTGGTCGGCCGCAGCCCGTCGACCCTGGAAGGCGGCGGAGAAGCCGAGCAGCATCAGCGTCCAGTGCAACAAGGTCGGCGGGCCGTGGCTGCGGAACCGGTCGACGAGCTGGGTGAGCTGGGCTTCTCCGCGTGCGTACTGTCCCTGAAAGACCAACGCTACGCCGAGGTCGACCTCGACCTGCGCGGCGAGATCGTCGGCGCCGAGCCGGCGCAACTCGGCCAGTGCCGGGGGCGCCGTGTGGATCTGCGCGGCGTAGTCGTCGTGGACGTTGGCCCGCAGGTGCCGGGCTACCGGGTCGTCCGGTTCGCAGTGCTGCCGGACCAGGGTGTCGAACCCGGCCGGGTCCTGACGGACGTGATAACGGGACGCGGCGGCGATCAGGCCGGCCACGACCCGTGGCCGGTCCTCGGCCAGCATCCGGTCCTCGACCAGCGTCCGGTCCTCGGCCGGTGCCTGTTCGAGGAGACGTTGCGCCCACTGCCCGATCTCGTGCCGGTGCCGCCGGGCGGCCTCGGTGCAGATCGGCCGGAACAGGTCATGGACGAGGCGGTGGTCGCCGCCGGCAAAAGCCCGGTCAACCGCTGCGCGCAGGTTGGGCCACAGCTCGTCCAGCCGGGCGACCCCCTGGACTTCCGCCGGTCCGGTGAGCTGATCGTGCAGCGAGGTCACCCGTTCCCGCACGTAACTGGTGTGCGCGGCCTGCGCTGGTGCGGCCGCCGGTCCTGCGGTGAGGTGTTCGGCGGCGAACTGGCGGACCGGTTCCAGCAACCGGAACCGCTGGCCGAACGGGCCGGGTTCGGCGGAAAGCATCGAGCGCTGCACGAGGCGGTGCAGCACATCGTTGACATCCAGACCGCTGCCGGCGGCAACGGCCGCGGCTCCGGCCCGGTCGACCGGGCCGGTGCACACCGACAGCCGTTGCAGCAGGTCCTGTTCGGCCACGGTGAGCAGCCGGTAGGACCATTGGATTGTGGCGCGCATGGTGCGGTGCCGGTCCGCCCCGGTCCGCCGCCCGCCGACCAACAGCCCGAGCTGATCGTCGAGACGCTCGCGGATCTCCTGCGGGGTGTGACTGACGGTTTGGGCGGCGGCCAGCTCGATGGCGAGGGGAAGCCCGTCGAGACAGCGGCAGATCTCCTCGATCACCTCCCGTGCGGCATCCGTCGTGCCAGCGGCGGTCAGCGCGTTCGCCCGTTCGGCGAACAGGTCGGCGCCGGCCCCGGCCGCGGGCAAGGGTGGCACGGCGACCAGCCGTTCGTGACCATGGTTGAGGCCGAGTGGCTCCCGGGCGGTGGCCAGCACCCGCACCTGCGGGCAGCCGTCGGCGACGGCCTGGGCCAGGCGGGCCGCGCCGTCCACGACGTGTTCGCAGTTGTCGAGCACCAGCAGCGCCCGGAGGGAACTCAACGCCAACACAATGGACTCACTCAGTGACCGGCCTGGGCCCTCCTCGACGCGTACCGCCGCGGCGACGGCCTGGGGAACGTCCTGGCCGGTCGTGATCTCGGTCAGGTCCACCAGCCAGGCGCCGTGCTCCAGCCGGGCCCGTTGGGCGGCCGCGACGGCGAGCGCGGTCTTGCCGATGCCGCCCGGCCCGACCAGGGTGACCACCGGGCTCTCAGCCAACGCCCGGCCGATGCGGTCGAGGTCACCGTCGCGGCCGAGCAGTCGTACGGCGCGCCGGGGCAGCCGGCCAACCGGCTCGGACCGCCGCTCGCCGCTGATGCGGTGGTCCTGGCCGAGAATCGCCAACTCCAGGCGGCGCAGTCGCGGCCCGGGCTCCACACCCAGTTGCTCGATCAGCCGCTGACGGGCAGTGCGGTACGCGGCCAGCGCGTCGGCCTGCCGGCCCACCCGGTAGAGCGCCGTCATCAGCAGCGCCCAGATGCCCTCCCGGAACGGATACCGCGCGCTCAGCTCGGTCAACGGCCCCACGGTCGCTGCCGGGTCCGCGTCCACCCGGGCGGCGAGATCGGCCTCGACCGCGCCGAGCCACCGCTCGACCAGGCCGTCCACGGCCGCGGCCAGGCCGGGCACCGGCACCCCGGCCAGCGGATCGCCGGTCCACTCGGCGAGCGCCCCGGCGAGGTCGCCGGCCTCGACCCGCCGGCCGAACCGGATCACGTCGACCGCATCGGCGGGCACATCGAGACGGTACGCGGCACCCGAGCGCACAATCCTCGTGGCGCCCAGGCCGCCCCGTAGCCGAGCGATGTAGGACTGCAGGGTTCGGACGGCTGTCCGGGGTGGTCGCTCGCCCCACAGCAGGTCGATCAGCCGCCAGTCCGGCACCGCCACGCCGGGCTGCAACGCCAGGGCCGCCAGCAGCGCACGGCACTTACCCGCCCCAATGTCGACGGCCGCGCCGTTCCCGTCCACCACCTCGACTCCACCGAGCAACCGTATGCGTACCGCCGGCCCTGCCATAGCCACTCCCGCGTTCGATCCCCCGCCCCCGACCAGCAGCTCAACATTTTCGCAACGCCCGCACAACGCCTGCCCGGCACGATCGGTCCACCTCGATCGCGGGACGCAGGTCGCCGATGCCCGGAAAGCGCGTCCATCCCGCCACTCGAACCCACCGCAGCCCGACCGGGGTTGCCACGATCCTGCTGGAGGAACGATGTCCGAACGGTCCGCCGCCCGCCTCGCCGGTGCCCTCTTCCTACTGGTCATCACGGTCGTCCTGGCTAGTTCGGCTGCCGGCAGCGGCGCCGACGGGATCGCGGAACGGCTCGACGACATCGCCACAAGCCCGTCCGGGCTACGGCTCAGCATCGTGCTGCTGGTCGTCGCCGGCGTTGGCACGCTGGGCCTGGCCGCCATGCTGCACGCCGTCACCCGGCGACAGGACCCGTCCCTGGCCGCTTTCGCCCTGGCCTGCCGGGCGGTGGAGTCGGGACTCTACGCGGTACAGATCCTCGGTGCCATGCTGCTCCTGTCACTCAGCCGGCAACAAACGGACACTGCCCGGGAGCTGGGCGCGGCGACGGTCGACATCGCTGCGTGGAGCACGAACGTCGGGGCCTGCTTCTTCGCCGTCGGCAGTGCCGTGTTCGCCTACCTACTGCTGCGGTCCCGCGCGATCCCCCGACCGCTGGCCAGCCTCGGCCTGCTCGCATCGCTGCTGCTCGCCGCCAGCGTCCCCGTGCAAAGCGCCGCCGGCGCCGTCACCGCCGAGGGTGCCGGCATCCTGCTGTGGCTGCCGATGCTCACCTTCGAAATCACCGCGGGTGGCTGGCTCCTCATCAAGGGCCTACGGTCCACGGGCCCTGCTCTCGCCCCTTTCGCTGGCGCGAAGGAGAGCGACGAGGTGAGAACAGCATAACGACGTAGCTCAACTCGAGCATGAACGAAGGTTGGCCGTATGCGATTCGGCCCAGCCAGCGTCCGAGGATACCCGGTGGATAATCCAGCGCGGACCCACCCCGGTAATACTGGTTTCAGTCTGCACTTCGGCTTCCCCACCGGCTCCCTGCAGATAGGCTGAGCAGGCCAGCTTCGCCAGATCTTGGAGGATGCAGCTATGCCCGTTCTGGTCGCGTTCTCGATCACTCCACTCAGCGTCGGCGAAGACATCGGTGAACTTGTGGCTGAAGCCGTACGCGTGGTCCGCGCGTCGGGTCTACCGAACCACACCGATGCGATGTTTACCCTGGTCGAGGGCGAGACCTGGGATCAGGTGTTCAAGGTGGTCAAGGACGCAGTCGATGCGGTGGCATTGCGGTCGCCGCGGGTCAGCACAGTCATTAAAATGGACTATCACCAATATAAATCGGCCGCTATAACGGCCAGAATGGAAGCCGTCGACCGATACCTCGCATCTGGTCACGAAGAAAAGTCATCAGCTTGATCTCGTGGTGGTTCCGCAGTCGGGCCGGGTCGTGCGGATACTGGCTTGATCTTCTGCGGGTGGGGCTCAACCGGGCAGGGTTTCGATCGGCTGGCCGGTGAGCGTGGCGGTGAGGTCGAAATCCTGGTCGACGGCCAGGACGGTCAGTCCGGCCTTTCGGCGGTTGCGGCGATCACCCCCCATCGCTGCGACGCCGGACGAAGCACGAAGTGGATACGGTAGCGGCCACGACCGGGCCGGTGCCGGGGATCGGAGCTGACCGGGGCCGGAGGCGACGGCACCCGAGAACAGCCGCGAGCGCCGCGATGAAGCCACCAACCACCGCGAGCAGGAACGCCGCGGCGCTGTCGGTCGCGTCCACCGCTTGGCCGCCGACGGCAGCTCCGGCGGCCAAGCCGACCGCCACCGCGCTGGACAGCCAGGCGAACCCCTCGGTCAACGCGACGCGGGGCACCAGTGACGCGGCCAGCGAACTTCCGGAGATGAGGATCGGTGACACGGCGACACCCGCGAGCGCGACGCCGGCAGCCAACACCGGCACGGTGTCCGCGAACACCATCGGTACGGCGACCACGCACAGCACAGCGGCCGACCCCACGAGGCGTTGCCGGGACGTGATCCGGCCGATCGGCACCGACCCGTACACCAGCCCGGCGGCGAGGCTGCCGACCGCGAACAGCGCGAGCAGCACACCCGCGGCACCGGTGGCGCCGCGCTCGGAACTGAACGACACCACGGCGACGTCGACCGCACCGAGAAACACCCCGAGACCGACATAGATGGTGAGCAGGACCCCCATGCCCCGGGCCCGGACCGCACTCGCCCTCCGCTGCTGGGGCGCCCGCGGCGGTTCGGTGCGCCGCTGGACGGCGAGCGCAAGTGAGCCGAGCACGGTGAGGGCCAGGGCGCACAGCAGCCCGGCCGCCGGGAACCAGCCCACCGCCAGGGCGGTGACCAACACCGGACCGGCCACGTAGATGACCTCGTCGAGGATGGATTCGAGGGCGTACGCCGTCGGCACCCGGGCCGAATCGACGAGCACCGTCCACCGGGCCCGGATCAGCGAGCCGAGTGGCAGGGCCGACGCCCCGACGAGCACGGCGGAGCCGATCAACGTCCACGCCGGGGCCGATCGGCTGGCCAGGACTACGAGCGCCACCATCCCGAAGGCGTGTACGAGCACCGAGACGGCGATGACGATCCGCTGCCCGACCTGGTCGGCGGCCCGCCCCAACGCCGGGGCGGCAACCGCCTGCGCCAGCGTGAGCGCCGCGGTGACCACGCCGGCGAGGCCGTACGAGTCCGTCTGAATGGAGATCATGAGCAGGCAGCCGAGGCTGCGCATCGACATGGGCAGCCGGCCGACGAACCCGGCGGACACGAAGAGGGCAGCACCCGGCGTACCGAGCAGCTCGCGGTACACGCGCAAAGCCAGTCACCCTTTCCGAGGTATCGCCAGTAGCCCCGTCAGGTACTCGCCACTCACCAGACTCCGGCACCGACCACATCGGCATCTTCGCCCACCACAGCGGGCTTCGATGCAACGACCAATACCTCCCCCGAGGCGAGCGCACGGACGCGCGAGTTTAGACGCGACGGGCTGGTACCCGCCATCATGTTTCGCGCCGCGAACCGGTGCGACCCGCACCTCGACCGGTCGCCGCGATCCGATCAGCGGCAGTGGGAACAGCACCGCGCGGGGAGTTCCTCAGCAAGGCTCTGGCCTGTACCGCATGGGTGTCATCCTGAGGGAGGCTGCGCACTCCAGCAGAGTCAGGTTCCGGCCTCGGGTGGGATGAGCCCCAGCGACATCGCTTTCGTCACGGCCGCCGTGCGGTCGGAGACGCTGAGTTTCGCGAACGCGCGCAGCAGATGCGTCTTGACCGTCGCCTCGGCGATGTTCAGGGCCCGGCTGATGTCTGGATTAGACATTCCGACTGCCACGAGGCGCAGAACGTTGGCCTCCCGGGGTGACAGCGCGTCTCGCCTCGGGTGCCGCATCCGGTTCAGCAGCCGGGTCGCAACCGTCGGTGACAGCACCGTCTCGCCCCGCGCGGCCGCCCGGATGGCACCGAGCAGGTCGACGCGCGAGGAGTCCTTGAGGAGATACCCGGTGGCGCCCGCCTCGACGGCGCGCAGCACGTCCGCGTCAGACTCGTACGTCGTGAGCACCAGGACCCGCGCGTCCGGCGCCACCGTGCGTAGTTGACCGGTGGCGCCAACACCGTCGAGGCCGGGCATGCGGAGGTCCATCAACACCACATCCGGATGCAGGGCCCGCACCGACGTGATCGCCTCGGCCCCGGAGGCGGCCTCGCCGACGACGGTGATGTCCGGCTCACCACCGAGCATGCCGCGGACACCGGCCCGTACGACCGGATGGTCGTCCACCAGCAGCACCGAGATCACCGGGCCGGCACCTCGACCCGGACCAGGGTGCCCGAACCGGGCTCGGAACTCACCGTCACCGTGCCGGCCAGCTGCTCGACGCGACTGCGCATCGCCGCCAACCCGTAGCCTCCCGATTCCGCCGTCGCGGCCCGGCCGCACCCGTCGTCCTGCGTCTCCAGGACCACCGACCCGTCATGGTGCTCCAGCCGTACGACCACCGCGTTGGCCCGGGCATGCTTGCGGACGTTCGTGAGCGACTCCTGCGCCGTGCGCAGCAGCACCACCTCGAGCGCCTTGGGCAGCGGCGGTCCGTTGACGGCGGCGGCGAACTCCGAGTGCAGGCCGGTCTCCGACCGGAAGCGGTCAACGAGCCGGCGCAGCGCCTGCGCCAGCGAGGAGTCGTCGAGCGCCGCCGGCGTGAGCGCGCCGACCAGCGCCCGCGCCTCGGTCAGATTGTCGCGAGCGGCGTCCATCGCCAGGGCCAGGTGCCGCCGCGCCTTCCCGGGTGACTGTTCGAGGTCGGCCTCGGCCGCCTGCATCAACATCAGCACACTGGACAGCCCCTGCGCGATGGTGTCGTGGATGTCCGCGGCGAGGCGCTGCCGCTCGGCGTTCACACCGTCCTCGTGGCTGAGCCGCGCCACCTCCGCGCGGCTTTCCTCGAGTTCGCGGATCAGTTCGGCACGGTCGTCGTTCTGGTCCGAGACGTGGCTGAACCAGGTACCGCACACCACCGAGACGACCACCGTCATCATCGCCACCCACAGCGGCGCCTCGAACAGGGCCACCAGGTCACGCGAAACGGCGAAGACCACCGCCAGGTAGCCGACGTTGACCGTCACCACCGCGATGAACGCCCATCGGCGCGGCAGAATGACGTACGCCTGCGGGCACAGCATGGCCAGTAGCAGTGACACCCCGTTGACCATCGCCACACCGGCGGCGAACAACCCGGTGGCGCCAGCGAAGTAGGCGTAGCCGCGCCAGGTGGCGCCACCCCCGCCGGAGAGCGCGCGCCGCCACGCGGCATACCAGACAAGTGCCACGGCGATCATGGCCACTGCCCCGGCGCGTGCCGCGACCGGTCGGTTCGTGGACGCCAGGACGATTGCAGCGGTGACGACGGCGATGCAGACGTAGTAGATCTCCCACACCACGTCGCTGGTCCACCATCCGCCACCCACGTCGCCGGGGTGACTGGTTGAACCCAGCGCGGTCGGGCCCAGCGCGGAGCCGGTGCCGGGGATCACCCGTCCTTGCGTCCCCGCCAGCGAAACGTCGTGCGGCACAGCAGGAGACCTCCGATGCACCACGCCCCCAGGATCACAGCCGTTCTGCCATGCTCCCACGACATCACGACCTCCTGGGCGAGGATCGTGTCCGGTAGCAAGGCCGAGCGGAAGCCCTGGGCCATCCACTTCAGTGGGAACAGCGAACCCACCGTGAGCAGCGGCTCGGGCAACGCGCTGATTGGCGTGTAGAAGATGCCGGAGACCAACGACAGCGCCAGGTAGGGCAGGTTCATCACGGCGCCGGCGCTGCGCTCCGAGCTGGCAAGGCTGCTCGCCGCGATGCCGAGGAACGTGCACCCGGTGACCCCGAGCACGAACACCCAGGCGAAGGTCAACCAGCGCGACGGGTCGGTCGGCATCGTGACGTCGAACATCAGCACACCGATTCCGAACAGGACGACAACCTCGGCGACCGTCACGACGAGCACCATGATGACCTTGCCGAGGAAGTAGGCCGCGGCGGGCATCGGTGCACCGCGTAGCCGCTTCAGCGTGCCGTCCTCCCGGTCGGCGGCGACACTGATCCCGAGATTGACGAACGTGGTGGAGGCGACGCCGGCGGCGACCATGCTGGGCACCAGATACTGCGCCGAGGTGATACTGCTGCCCTCGTACACCCCACTTATCAGCGCGCCGAGCAGCGCGAGCAAAACGGCCGGCAGGGCGAACGTGAACACGACGGCGTCGCGCTCCCGGAAGAATGCCTTCAGCTCGATGATGCCGCGGTGCACGCCAAGGTAGGCGACCGACGGCCCGCGGCGCGCACCGGCAATTGTTACGGCGGTCATCGATCCCTCCCGATGAGAGTCAGATAGACGTCCTCGAGGCTCTGCCGGGTCACGGTGAGGCCCGGCACCGTGCCGCCGTGGCGGCTGGTGAGGTCGGCGACGAGCGGACCGGGGTCCGACGTGTGCGCGGTGCGACGCACACCGTCCTCGTCCCAGGAGACGGTAGCCTCGGCGCTGGCCCGTCCACCGAGCGTCGCCGGGTCCCCCTCGGCGACGATCTTTCCGGCGGCGACGACCGCGACCCGGTTGGCGAGCGCCTCGGCCTCGTCGAGATAGTGCGTGGTGAGCAGGACGGTGGTGCCGTGCTCGGCGGCCAGCGAGCGGATCAGGCTCCAGCACCGTCGGCGTGCCCGGGGGTCGAAGCCGGTAGTCGGCTCGTCCAGGAACAGCAGCTTCGGGTTACCGATGACGCCAACCGCGACGTCGAGCCGACGCCGCTGACCGCCGGAGAGCGTGCGCACCCGCGCGCGCACCTTTTCCCGCAAACCGACGGACTCGATCACCTGATCAGGATCTCTGGCATCGGGGTAGTACCGGGCGAAGTGCCGAACCGTCTCACCAACGGTGAGCTCGGACAGGTCAGCAACGTCCTGCAAAACGATGCCGATGCCGTACCGCCAGTTCCGTGGAGCCTGCTGCGGGTCAACGCCCAGGACGGACACCTCGCCCTCATCCCGGCGGCGGTAGCCTTCGAGGATCTCCACCGTCGTCGTCTTGCCGGCACCGTTCGGGCCGAGCAGCGCGAAGATCTCACCAGTGGCGATGTCGAGGTCGATCCCGTCGACCGCCGGGATGTTCCGATAGCGTTTGCGCAGGCCCCGTACCCGTACGGCGAGCGATTCGGTCATGGGTCCAGGCTCTCGCCACCACGCCCGGCCGGGGACGACCACCCGACTGAATCCCGGTGTCCACCGATCGGTCGACGCCTTCGGCGCGAGCCGGAGTGCGCCCACCGTGGTGCGGGCGGGGCATGGGTGGGCGTCGGTGCGGTGCGGCGTGATGCCCGGGGCCAGCTGGGGATTCGTGATCGGAGCCGGCGGTGCAGGTGTGCGGCACGGTTGCGGCGCCGTCCCAGACCTGGGCAGGCCGGTGGTGGGACCTGCCCAGAGCTACGGGATCGGTAGGGCGTCGAGTTGGCGCAGCACCGCTTCCGGTAGCTGTAGGTCGGCTGCGGCGAGGTTCGTCCGGGCGTGGCTGACCCGCGTGGTGCCGGGCAGCGGAAGGACGGTGAGGCCGTGGACGCGTTCGCGGTGGTGGACCCACGCCAGCGCGACCTGTCCGGGGGAAGCGCCGAGTTGTTGGGCGAGATGTGTCAGGACCGCGCCGGGGTGGTGCGGCGGCGTGTCGTCGCCAACCGGCCGGTGGTGGAGCAGTCCGTGGGACGTCGGTGAGTGCGCCACGACGGTGATGTGGTGCTCGGTGGCGGCGGCCAGCAGGCTGCCCTCGATGCCCCGCTCGGTCAGGGACCAGCGCTCCTGCAGTGCGGTGATCGGGTGCACGGTCTGGGCGCGGTGCAGGTCCGCGGCGGTGACGTTCGATAGTCCGATGGCCCGTACCAGCCCGCGGGCGACCAGGTCGGCCAGGGCGCCGACGGTCTCCTCGATGGGCACGGTGTCGCTGCGGTGATGCAGGTAGTACAGGTCGATGACGTCGGTGCCCAGTCGGTGGAGGCTGGCCTCACAGGCGTTCCGAACGTATGCGGGATCGGCTCGTACCTCGAAGCCGCGGGGGAGGTCGGTGCGGGGCCGGAGGCCGAACTTGGTGGCCAGGGTGACCTGCCCGCGCCGGGAGCGGATGGCGCGGCCGACAAGTTCCTCGTTGCCGTACGCATCGGCGGTGTCGATCATGCGTACCCCATGGTCGAGGGCGGTGTGAATGACAGCGACGGGATCGCGGTCCGGGTCGGCGGCTGTGCTGTCCCGGAGGCGCATGGCACCGAAGCCCTGCCGCCCGAACGCTTCCGCGGTCAACGGTGGCGTCATGCGTGGTACCCGCGCAGGAAGGCCCGCACGCCCGCGGTGATCCAGTCTTTCCGTCCGCGGATGGTGGTGGGGGTGCCCGGCGGGCCGGGTGTCGCCGAGACCAGGAACGCGAAGTGTACGGCGGCCCGCTCGGCGTCGTCGGCGCGCAGCAGGCCAGCCTCGGCCCAACGACGCAGGCGGGCGGCGAGTTCGGCGCGAACGCGTGCGGGACCCGCCTGCCACCAGGCGGTGACCGCCTCGGCGCTGAGGTGGTCGGCCTCGGTGTCGACCTGCCTGATCAGTGCCCGGTGCGCGTCTGGCTGCCCGGTGTAGGTCAGCCATGCGTGGGCGAAGGCCGCAAGCGCCGGTTCGACCTGGTCGCGGGAGGCGACGGCGTCGAGGTGGAGTTCGATCAGCGCGGTCTCGTGCGCGGCGACGGTGGCCGCGGACTCGGTGATCACCGTGGTGAAGAGCGTCGTCTTGTCCGTGAAGTGCTTGTAGATGGTTCGGGTGGACACGCCGGCCTCGTTCGCGATCGTGTCGATGCTGGCGCGGGTGAATCCGTCGCGGGCGAACGCCTGTAACGCTCCGCTGAGGATCGCGGCTCGTTTGTCCCCGCGCAGCCGTGGCCCGGTGGCGGCGGCCGATCCGTTCGTCGTCTCAGTCATGGCGTCCTCTCGTCGCTTGCGCCACCCACCCTAGCATGTAACGTAACTGATGTACTTTACAGATTCGGAGGCATCATGACCCGCATCGCCGTCATCCTCGGCAGCACCCGCCGGCACCGCCGTGGCAAGGCCGTCGCCGACTGGACGCTGCAGACCGCACGGTCCCGCGGCCCGGCAGACACGGTGTTCGAGCTGGTCGACCTGGCCGAATTCCACCTTCCCGTGCTCGACGAGTCGGCCCCGGCGCTCTACCACACCTACGAACACGAGCACACCAAGCGCTGGGCCGCAGCGATCGACGCCTTCGACGGCTACATCTTCGTCACGCCGGAGTACAACCACGGCGTCCCCGGCGGTATGAAAAACGCGATCGACTACCTGTTCCACGAGTGGAACGACAAGGCCGCGGGCTTCGTCAGCTACGGCGTCCACGGCGGGGTGCGGGCGGTGGAGCAGCTCCGCCAGATCGCCGCCGAGCTCAAGCTCGCCGACGTGCGCACCCAGGTGGCCGTCAGCACCTTCACCGACTTCGACTACACCGGACTCGACCCGGCCGACCCCGCCACCACCGGCGTGTTCGCCCCGGCCGAACGCCACGCCGACGACCTTGCCGGGCTGCTCGACGAGACGGTCGCCTGGAGCCGCGCACTCGCCACACTGCGCACGGTCGCCGCGGCCAGCTGAACCGGCGGCCCGAGGCAGTGTCGCCACCGACCGCGCGTGCGGCACCGTCGGTACCCACCCCCCGCGGCAGCCTGCCGGTGATCCTCGCCGGGTTCCTCGCCCTGCCGATGTCCATGTCCGGCGCGAGCGTGGCGATTCCACGGATCAGCGCCGAGGTCAACGCGGGCAGCGCGGCAACGCAGTGGGTGGTCACCGGCTACTTCCTGACCGCCTCGGCCCTCATGCTCGTGGCCGGCTCACTCGCCGACGGTGTCGGACGGCGCCGCGTCTACCGCATCGGTACGCTGGCCTACACCGCTGGCAGCCTCGTCGCGGCCCTCGCACCCGGCATCGGCGTCCTGCTGGGGGCCCGGGTACTGACCGGCGCCGGCGCCGCGTGCATCATGGCCGCTGGTGGCGGGATCCTGGCTGCCGGCTTCACCGGCCCGGCCCGCATCCGGGTCTTCGCCGCCGTCGGCACGACCGCCGCCCTCGGTCTGGCACTCGGGCCCAGCGTGTCCGGATGGATCGTCACGACGGCGGGGTGGCGACTCAGCTTCGGCTGCTTCGCCGTCGTCGGTCTCCTCCTCGCCGCCGGCAGCCTGCTGCTGCCCGAAAGCCGAGCCGGCGTCCGACCGCGCATCGACTGGCTCGGCGCGGTCAGCCTGGTGGCAGCGCTGACCGGCGTCCTGCTCGCCATCTCCCAGGGCCCGGCGCGGGGCTGGACCGACCCCGTCGTGCTCGGTGCCGGCCTACTCGGGCTGGTCGCACTCACCGCCTTCGTACCCGTCCAACGGCGTGCCGCCAACCCGGTGTTGGACCTGACGCTGCTCCGCCACCGCCGGTTCATGGGCTGGCTGCTCGCCACGTCGATCACGGCATTCGGCTACGGCGGCGTACTCGCCTTCCTGCCCACCTATCTGCAGGCGCCGGCCGGGTTCACCGCCGGCCAGACCGGCCTGATCATGCTCCTGCCGACCGTGCCGATGATGCTCGTACCACCGGTCGCCGCGGGGCTGGTCAACCGGGGCGTCACCCCCGCGGCGCTCATCACCGTCGCCCTCCTGGTCCTCGCGGGCGGAAACGCCTGGCTCAGCGTCCTGACCCCCGGCGTTGACGTGCCCGCCCTGGCCGGGCCGCTACTGACCGTCGGCGCGGGGGTCGGTCTGGCCCTGGGCGTCACCGACGCTCAGGCCGTGAACCAGGTCAACACCGAACGCGCGGGCATGGCCGCGGGCATGCTCAACACCGTACGCGGCGCCGCCAACGCGGGAACCCTCGCTGGCTTCGGCGGTGTCCTCATCACCCTCGTCGCCGGCAGCCTGGGATCGGCAGACCTCGCGGGACGCGTCGTCGCCGGCAACCTCGGCGCCACCCCCGACGCCGCCCGGCTCGCTGCCCACCTGACCGACGCCTGGCGGATCACCCTGCTCGGCGTCGCCGCCCTGGGTGCGGCCCTGGCCCTCATCGCTGGTCTGCTCGTCCGCTCAGCCGCCACGCCCGATGCCGAGCGATAGCCGCGGAGCGCAGGCCTCCGAACGCCGCCTCCCCGCGAGGCCCCTTCCGCGGAATGCGGAAGGGGCCTCGGTGACACCGGCGGTCCATCGCCGGCGTGGGTGCTGTGGGTCGGGTTCAGAGATTCAGCGTCCAGGTGTTGATGTAGCCGATGTCGTTGATCCAGACGTCGCCTACCCGCAGTAGCCAGGTGCCGTCCGCGGCCTCGCCGGACAGGTCGACCGCGTAGGTCTCGTTGATGTGGTCAACCCGGTCGAGGAAGTCCCAGTTCTTCAGCCGGTAGGCGGAGCCGTCCGGAGCGACCAGGTCGATCTCCACGTCGCCGCGGAAGGTGTGCCGGATGTTCACCGCGACGGTCGAGGTGGCCGAAGCGGCCCGGCCGCAGTCCGAGAGGGTGATCGAGCTGCTGGCCAGCGCCAGATCCGGAATCGCGACGTCGGTGTCGTTGGTGCCGGTACAGCCCGACGGCGGAGGCGGGGGCGGGGTGCCGTCATCGACAAAGAGCAGCCGGTTCGGCGAACCGCTGCCCGGGTTGCCGACGACGCCGCTGGTCGCGTTGTCCACCAGGGTGTCCCGAACCTGCTGCGGGGTGTACGAAGGATTCTCGGCGAGCACCAATGCGGCGGCACCGGCCACGTGCGGCGCGGCCATCGACGTACCGCTGATCGTGGTGGTGGAGGTGTCGCTGCTGGCCCAGGCCGAGGTGATCGACGAGCCCGGCGCAAAAATGTCCAAACAGCTGCCGTAGTTCGACAGGATGTACCGGGCGTCGGTGCTGTTGGTCCAGCCGACGGTGATCGCCGCCGGGGTCCGGGCCGGGGAGAAGAGGCAGGCGTCGACGCCCAAGTTGCCCGCCGCCACCGTGTACGTCACGCCGGAGTCGATCGAGTTGGTGACCGCGCCGTCGAGGGCGCTGCTCGGCAGGTTCAAGAGGCTCATGTTCGCCACGGCCGGCTTGACCGCGTTCGCGGTGACCCAGTCGACGCCGGCGATCATCGCCGCCGTGGTACCCCCGCCGTCGCAGTCGAGCACCTTGACCGCGACCAGTTTGGTCGCCTTGGCCACGCCGTGCACGGCACCGCCGACGGTGCCGGCGACGTGCGTGCCGTGACCGTTGCAGTCGATGTCGTTGCTGTCCACCGTGTTCGTACCCCAGGTTGCCCGCCCACCGAAGTCGGTGTGTGTCGTGCGGACACCGGTGTCGAGGATGTAGGCCGTCACGCCACCGGCCGGGTTCGGGTACGTGTACGAGCCGTCCTGCGGCCGGTACCGCTGGTCGATGCGGTCCAGACCCCAGGACGGTGGGTCCGGCTGGGTGCCGGCGACCGACACGGTGTGGTTCTGTTCGACGTACGCCACCGCCGGGTCGGCGGCGACCCGGGCCGCCGCCGCGGAGTTGAGCCGCAGCTCACCACCTCGCACGGCCGTGGTGTACGTACGCGCCACCGTGCCACCGTGCCGGCTGCGTAGTCGGGTCAGCGACGACCCGACGGCTGACCGGCTGACCTCGCTGTCCTTGAAGACCACGAGGTAGCTTCCCGGTACGGCCGTGGCCCCACCGGCGTTGCGGACCGTGCCGGTCGGCTCGGCGGCCTGGGCCTGGGCCTGGGCCGCGGTCGGGGTCGCGACCATGGCCAGGGCGACGATACCGATCAGGACGGATCTGCGGTGCTTACCCATCTCCTACCTCCCGGTGGACGGCCGGCGGCCGTCCACCCGTTCGTAGCGGTTACCTCGTTCGCTGGTTCGACGTGGTGGACGCGGGGGTTCTCGTCGGGGCTCGTCCGGGTCAGCCGGCTCGGCGGAGACGTCCCAGCATGCCGTTGAGGTCGTCCGTGAACATCTGGTGCCGGAAGATGTGCCCGCCTGGCTCTTCGCGTCCATCGTGGGGGATACCGGCCTGGCTGAGAGCGGCGCGGAACTCGCGTTGTCCGGCGAGCACCTGGGTCTCATTGATGACGTCCCACCAGTCGACCGGTTTTGGTGAGGTGCCGGCGACCAGGAAGACCCGTTTGTGGTGGTAGCTCGGAATGCGTTCCATGGGGTTGTCCGCGGTGACCCGAGCCTGGTCGAAGAACGGCGCGCCATAGATGGTGCCGCCACCCAGTTCCACCGCGGCGGAACTGAGGTTGGCCCAGTGCGCGACGAGGTGACCGTCGCGACGCAGGCTGGCGGGCCCGGAGTGGGAACTGACAGAGCAGAAATGTCCGAAATACTTGGCGGCGTACTTCAGCGCGCCGAAGCCGCCCATCGAGAAGCCGGCCACCGCGCGTCCGTCGTACTCGGCGAAGGTGCGGAAGTTCGCCTCGATCCACGGCACCAGTTGGTTCATGTGAAACGTTTCCCAGTCACGCGGGCCCACGAAGGTGCTGACCGGGTTGCAGTCAGGGCGGTTGCGTAGTCGGTTGAAGGGTCTGTGAGCTGGGGTTTTTGGCGGCTGAATGGGTGGGGCCGGGTCCATGTAGGACGGGTGCGGCCTGTTCGTGATCATGGTGTTTGCGAAGACAACCGTGATCGAGAACTGGACGCACCCGCTGATGTCATCATCACTGACCGAGATCGTGCTGCCGCAGCGACCCCCGCACCTGCCGTGCCCGACCGTGGTCACCGATGGTGACCGGCGGAGCTTGTTCGTCGCGTTGGCAGCGGTGGACGACCCGCGGGATCCGCGGGGC
>NZ_JCANTD010000054.1:0-16064 GCF_059570675.1 Salinispora goodfellowii
GCCGTACGGGCACCCAGATCTGCTGGTCCGGCGCGCCGGCACCTTGCGGATCATCGACGAGGCAGACGTGCAGCCGTGGATCGAGGTTCGGCTGGGCCGGCGGGCGCCAGAGCCGATCGCTGCCCGGCTCGGCATTACGGTGGACGCACTGCGGATGCGGCTAGCCCGCGCCGACGAACGGCTCGCACGTGCCGTCGCGGAGGGCGGTCTTACCGGGGTCGCCTCGGCTGGTGCCGTAGCGGCGACCACGGCGCAGGCGATCCGTGGGACGAGCATCCGCGTAGGCCGGGCCAGCGCACGCGCGGCAGGTACCCGCGGGGTTGCGATCGCCGCTTGACCGACATCCCATGCTCGATGTGACGACTGTGGGCCCGGCGCCGGTGCGCGGGGCCCACAGTCGTTCTGGTTCCGTTTGAGGTTGATGCTGCGAGGTGGCGGGGCCCTGGACCTGCACGAATCCGATGGCCTGCCCGCGGTGTCAGATTCCCGGTCGTCCTGTCAGAGCCCTGCCAGATCGGCAAGTGTGCGTCACGTCTGACAAACGCCGATTGGTAGGTGCGGGACAGTCAAGAGCAGCCACCCAGCGCTGCTCCGGTCCCGTCCGCCGCCGAGCAGCGGGTGACGCCTGCCGTGTCGCCCCGGGTGCCGCGCCATCGCATGCGCTGACACCTCATCGATCAATCGCAACCACCCAGGTAAGGGAGGACGAGCTCCTCCCGGACGTGGTGCGGCATGCCGACCTCGCGCTCGGCGGCGGCTTCCTTGACCGTCACTGGCTAGCGCCCCTCCCCGGCACCGACTCGGTGATCGGCGGCGGGGGCGGGAGGTAATCACCCATGTCTTCCATCCGCACCAACGAACCTGTCCGTCTTTACCCGGTTCGCCTCGCCGCACGAGTCGGCGCGGCGGTCGGTGTCGGCGTGCTCATCCTTACGGTTCCGAGTGCAGCACAGGCCGATCCGGGTGGGGTGGCCTACCTGGCGGCGAACAGCCTGCCGGTCGTCATCGCCAACCTGCAGACCCAGATCATGCTGCTGCTGGCCGGGATCGCCACCCTGTTTCTGGTTCTCGCGGGGGTCTATTGGGCCACGGCGGGCGGTGATCCCGGTCAGGTTGACCGGGCCAAGGCAGCCCTGCGTAACGCGTTGATCGGCTACGGCTTGGCCGTGCTCGCCCCGATCCTGCTGCAGTTGGTGCAGGGCATCGTCGGGGGTTAGCGCCATGAACTGGATGATGAGCGTGATCCTCGACGAGGTCCTCGAATGGCTGATCGAGGCGGTTCTCGCCTGCCTCAACGCGATCTTCGATGTGATCACCGAGATTCTTCTCGTGACACCCGAGGTCACGGCACTGCCCCAGGTGCAGGCCCTGACGGGCCGGTCGATCTGGATTGTCGACACCGTGTTCGTCCTGGTGTTCGTGGCGGCCGGATCAATGATCATGTTTTCCGGCGGCGATGAGCGGTCCCGCTACACCGTTAAGGACCTCGTGCCGCGGCTGGTTGTCGGCTTCATCGCCGCGCATTTCTCCCAGCTGTTCTGCGGCGAACTCATCGCATTCGCCAATGCGGTGACTGGCGCCATCAGTGCGGACAACTATGACGGCGACAGCGCCTTGGCCGCTGTCGAGAACCACATCCAGACCGCGCGGAGTCCTGTGGCTCCACTGCTGTTTTTGATCCTTGCCCTGGTCATCGCCGTGTTGATGGTGACGGCGGCGTTCCAGCTTATTGGCCGTTTCGTCGTGCTGCTGATCATGACCGCGATCGCACCGCTGCCCCTGGCCTGCCACGCGCTGCCCGTTTTGGACGGTGTCGCACGGATGTGGTGGCGCGCCTACGGTGCCTGTCTGGCGATTCCCACCGCTCAGGCGTTCACCCTGACCGCTGGCCAGTGGATGCTGCTCGACGCGTCCCACATGTTGCCGGTGCTGGGCCTGCCGGCAGAGCCGGGTGGCGTGCTGAATCTGATCATCGTCATTGTCCTGCTCTGGACGACCGTGAAGATCCCCGGGTGGGCCGGTCGATGGGTAAGTCAGGGCGGACGCGGCGCTACGAACTTCCTCGGCGCTGTCGTACGCGTGGTCGTCGTCCAGCAACTGTCCCGCAGTATTCCTGGCCTTCGGGCCATCAGAAAGGTCACATGATGATCAACGATGAGGTGGATGTGGTGGACCGGGCGCGGATGCCCGCTGATGTTGACGCCCCAGACTGCTGCAAGGCAACCCGGGCACCGCCTACAAGGTCGGGGAAATCTGCAAGCTGATCAACCAGTCCCGCGACGGCGAGCAGGTCAACAAGGCCAGCCCGGGGGCGGTGGCGAATGCCCTGGACAAGCTCGTCATGGCCGGCTCCGTCACGCGAGTTGACACCAAAGTCGCCACCTACCAGGCCGACTAGTCACGCCCATTCCAGGTAGCCCGGGGGCGGGCGTTAGACGTTGGCCACGCTCCACGCCAGCCCCCGGTGCTCCTTCACACACAAGGAGCAACAACCAGTGTCTCAGACAGCGAACTCCCTTCTTACCTCTGCTGGCGGGCTCCTCGCCGGACTGGCCCTGGCCGGCCTGTGGGCATTGCGCCTGTGGAGCCTGCTGACCCGCGCCCAGGCCCGGCTGCGGAAGCTGGAACGCGCCGCCGTCGCGACCGCGCAGCTAGTCGAAACCCTGCAGGCCGAGCGCGACAAATATCATCGGCAGGCGACCGAGGACGACCTCACCGGCCTGCCCAACCGCCGCGCCGCGATCGAGCGGCTGACGCGCGCGGTGAAAACCCACAGCGAGGTCGGCGTCATCGTCCTCGACCTCGTCGGATTCAAGCTGATCAACGATCGGTTTGGGCATCGGGTCGGCAATATCGTGCTGTCCCAGGTCGCCGAGCGTCTCCGTCGCCTGGGGCGCTCCGATATCTTCGCCGCCCGGCTCTCCGGCGACGAGTTCGTCCTTATCGTGCAGGGCGGTCCCGACAGAACCCGCTCGGTGGCTGGCCGGGCGTGGCGATACATCAAGGACCCGTTTGTCCTCGAGGCCAGGCAAGTCGACATCGTCGCGAGTATCGGCTACACGACCACCAGCCAGGCCGGTCGCGATCCCGCAACCCTGCTGCACCTAGCCGACATCGCCATGTACTGGGCCAAGGCCAACCGCGGCGCCGTGCACGGCTACGAGGAGGACATGGGTGACCTCCCCAGCTACGCCCGCCCCCGCGACTGGCCACCGCCCTACAAGGTCTGACACCGCCGCATAGTCGGGCCCGGCTCGCAGGCAAACTGCCCACCTGCACCGGGCCCGGCCCTTCCCCGACCCACGCGCCCGCCGCGCGTTCGGCGGTCGCGTCAACTCCGCCGCGCGAGCCCTGGAGGCATCCATGAAGATCCGCTTTCTGGTATCGATCGTCATTGCCGTCGTCGTCGTTTTCGTGCTGTGCGCGGGTGGGCTGGGTGGCCTGCTCGGCGGCGGTACCGCTGCTGGGGCCTGCCTACCGGCATACGTCCTGTCAACGGCTCCTACTACCGCCAGCTCGCCGAGAAAGCCCGGCGTCTGGCCCGCCATCGACCAATGGGACGGCGAGCAGGTCGCAAACGCGGCGGCGATCGTCACCACCGGCGCCCAACTCGGGGTACCCGCCCGTGGCTGGGTCATCGCGGTCGCCACCGCGATGCAGGAGAGCACGCTGCGGAACCTGCCTGGCGGCGACCGGGACTCCGTCGGGCTGTTCCAGCAACGCCCCAGCCAGGGCTGGGGCACCCCGGCGCAGCTCCAGGATCCGGTCTACGCGGCCGGCAAGTTCTACGTCAAGCTGCTCACGATCAGCGGCTGGCAGACCGTGCCGTTGACCGAGGCCGCGCAGGCCGTACAGATCAGCGCTTACCCCGATGCCTACGCCAAGTGGGAAGGCCCGGCGACGGACCTGGTCACGGCGATCGCTGAGGCCGCTGGCCTACCGACGGGCGGGCTGGCCGGCTGCGGGGCGGTCGGCCCGTGGACCCAACCGGTGCTCGCCCCGGTCGGATCCGGATTCCGTAGCAGCGACCGGCCAGGCCACGACGGCGTCGACTTCAGCGCCCCGCGCGGCACGATCATCCGCGCGGCATCCGCCGGCATCGTCCGCACCGTCAGATGCAACGCCGTCCACTCCAGCACGGGCCTGCCGTGGGGCTGCGACCGCGACGGCGACCCCGTGCGTACCCGGGGGTGCGGCTGGTACGTCGACATCGACCACACCGGCGGGCTCATGACGCGCTACTGCCACATGGACCAACCCCCGATGGTGACGGTCGGCCAGCAGGTCGCCGTCGGGCAACCCATCGGCGTCGTCGGCTCCACCGGCCGCTCCAGCGGCCCGCACCTGCACTTCGAGGTGCACGTACCTGGTGACGCCAGCGAGGCCGGCGCAATCGACCCGGTGCCCTTCATGGCCGCGCAAGGCGCCCCGCTCGGCTAGGCAACTACCCAGATCCAACTACTCGAACCTCCCGCTCCACCCGAGCGGGCCCATCCGCCGGCTCCTCATCAGGAAGGACCATCGCGTGACAACCCCATTCCGACCCCGGCCACGAGGAAATCCTGGAAAGCCTCGTCCGACATCTGCTCTCCAGTGACGACCTCGACGAGCTCCGCACCGAAGCCCGGACCCTGGTGCTCATCGACCACGAGTACCTACGGGAGGCCGTCGCCTACGACAACGCCGGGTCATGACCCTCAACCACGGCGTCGCGGTTTCGGCTGTCCGCCTGAAGCTCCCTTGCACCCCCGCACATCCACCAGAACAGGAAAGCAGAACATGATCGACACCAGCCTCGTCCTCAAGTACTGCGGCGAACGGATCAGCGCTCAGGCGCTGACCGACGCCGCCCTCGCCGACACCAGCCAGCCGACCGTCGCCTCGGAGCTGCGTGACGTGCTCACCGCGCTCACCAGTACCGAGAGGACCATCGCCGACCTCGTCCCGCACCTCAACCGGAGCCTGCTGGACGTCGAGAAGGTTCTCGCTGCCGAACCCGACGATCAGATCCCTCTCATCGAGACGACCGGTGTCCTCCAGGCGCGAGGACCTCGCCTCGACGCGCTGCTGGGGCGGCGCGCCGCGCAGATCGAACACCTGCGGGCCATCGCCCGGCTCTGGACGGCACAGCATCCCGCCCCGGCGCCCACCCGCCGGCAGTGAGACCCGCGGTGATCAGCAAGTCATCACACGCTGTCCCCGCTCGAGGTCGCCGCCGGCCTCCGCCTGCACCACCTGCCGTCCTAGTCCCGACGGCCTAAACCGGCTCGTTCCACCTGACGCGATCGCCCCGGCCGGGGCACTTGCTGCCGCCGGCCGTGTGCCGGTCCGTGTCAGCAGGAGTCGCCCCGGCCGGGGCTTCCGTGTCCGAACCGCGCGCCACCGACGTGCGTAGAAGGACCCGACATGATCCCAAACCCAGAATCCACCGCACCTGCCGTACGGCGCATGGGGCGGTGACCGCCTCATGGACGACACCTTCCTGCGGCGCGCCGCAGGCGCCGCAGGCGCCGCCGGCTACCGCCTCGCGACCGACCGGCTGACCGAGGCCGCGATCGAGCAGCCCGAGCATGTCGCGAACTGGATCGCCGCCGCCCGCTACACCGCCACAAGCAGGATTCAGCGCCTGCTGACCGACGCCGCACAGCAGCTACGCGACCGGCTCACCGGCTTGCCGCCTACGCAGTTCTGCGCCGCAGCCGAAGCGCTCGCCGCCGTGTGCGACCTGCTTGCCGACATCGACGAGGGCCTTGACGATGCCCTACGCGACCTCGGCCGGCACACCATCCCCCTCGCGCGCCTCGACCGGCCTCCGCTGATCGACGACCCGGCGGCCACCGCACTACCCGCCGCACTGGCCCGGACGACAGGAAGCCGGCAGCGGTGACGAACGGGTGGCTCGGGCGCACGTCGCCTGCGGTAACCCGTTGCCGCCGGACCGCCGCCGGCCCCGCCGCCCGCGGCAGTAGCGCACCATGGCGCCGACCGACGGCGTACCCCTGTCTCACCAACGGCGGCCCGCCCGCGTCACGCGCGACGCCCGGGTGGCCCTTCGCATGTAAGGAGCCAAACGACGATGACGCGTCGACTCTGGTGGCGGGTGGAGGAGATTGGCCCGCTGGCCGAACACGCCGCCGTCACCCCTCGGCAGCGCAAGACCCGCCAGCAGTACCGTGCCGCCTGGCTGGATGTGCCCGCACTGATCTGGTCTCGCGGACGTGACGGCGACGGCGTCCTGTCCCTGAACGCGGTGCACCTCGACGGGCGCTGCACGCTGCTCGACCTGCTCCGCTTAGCCCGCCAACACGACGTGCCGTGGCTCGGCGTGAACGCCGACCGCGCCAGTAAGGATAGCAACGAAAGGTCTCTGCTGTCGCACAGCCGCATGGATCTCCTGCCACCTGACGGGAGCTGGGTATCGGCGACCGTCACCTCCGGCACCGTCGGCGGCGGCTACTACTCAGCGCTGGTCGCGGACGCGTACACCGCCCTGCTGTGCCGGTTCCTACGTGACGAGGTCGAGTGCATGGCCGACCACCTGCACGGGCTGTCGATCGGCGACATGCCCAATGAACACCCCGTCCTGCATCCCGGTGCCAGCCTCGTGCAGTGGGAAGAGGACACCGGCGAGGACAGCAGCCGGTGGATCGAGGAGGACCAGGTACCGGCCGACGTCGACGACCATTACACCATCGGCGCCTACCAGTGGCGCTGGACGCCCGCGACCATCATTGAGGCGCAGCCGTGACCGCCCGCCGTAACCAGCGGCGGCCAGGCACCCCCAACCCCGCCGACGACAGGGCGTTCCACCGTGCGCTGCAACGGCAGGTCGATGCGATGGCTGCCACGGTCACGCTCACAGACCCTACCGACAGCCTCAGCGTGACGGCCGAGCGTGAACGGCGGGAACAAGTGGCCGCCGCCTGGCTCTACCTGTCCTGCGTCGCCGTCTGGGCCGAGGACCACCAGCTCGTCGAGCCGTTGCCGCGCAGCGCACCGCCCGGGGTGCTACGTAACGCGTCGAGCGCGCCGCTGTGGCTCGGCCGCGCCTTGGAAGCCCTGACCCGGCACCCTTCCACCCAATGGCTTCTGCACCCGGAGTACAACCCGATGCTGTGGGCCGGCTCCCCTAGCGCCGCCGCCTGCGACGAGCTGATCAAGTGGTGGGCCACTCAGGCGCCGTCGCTGGCCTGGCCCGACCGGGGTGGCTATCCGCCGTCGATCAGCGGCTGGGCCATCGGGTGACCTGCTGCAGGTCCTGTCTCCGCAGCGGCGGGCCCGGCACGCCCTGGTGCAGACACCGCACTACGTCGCCGACTTCGTCCTCGACCGCACCCTCCACCCAGCCGCCGACACCTTCCGCGAAGAGCCCGTGCTGCGGCTGATCGACCCGACCGCCGGCACCGGCCACTACCTCATCCCTGCGGTCGACTACCTCTGGCAGTGGTACACCACCGGCCGCATGGACCCCCGATCGGTTGACCAGCCCCCGATCACCGGCGGACACACTCACCCGCCCGGCGAGGCGATCCGGCGGATCCTCGCCGGAGTCGACGGCATCGACATCGACCCGCTGACCGTGGCGGTCGCCCGGCTCCGGATGACCGTCTACCTCGGGCACCTGCTCGCCGGCGCGGGGCTGCTCCCGCGTCCGCTGCGCTTGGCCGCCATTCCCTCCTGGGTCACCCCACGGATCGCGGTGGGCGACTCGCTGCTCATCGGCAAGATCAGCCGCGCCGAGTACGGCCGGCTGCATCCACACCTGGTGGAGCTGCCCGGCGCCGCCTTTCCGTTGTCTGACTTCACGTGGACGGCCGACCAGGCGGCGACCATAGCGCCCCCTCGACGCGGCCGCCGGAGCTGAGCGGCCTCACGCCGGACGGCCCTGCGACTTGATCAACACCGGTCGCTCGCGTGTGGTTCGTCCCGCCGGCCCGCGTCAGGGCCACCTGCGCCATCCCATCCCTGGCTCGGATCGCGAACGACTACCTCGACGATGCCGGCCTGCCCCACTACAGCAGCCAGGCGGACCTCGACCTCGCCAACGCCGTCACGGACGAGGTCAGCCGGCGGCTACGAACGCCCGGCCGCCCGTTCTGTACCCACGGCCGCTGCACCTTCAGCGCTCACGACCACACCACCAGCGCGGGTCCGGATGGGCAGCACCTGGACCGAGAGGTCCCGCTGTGCTGCGCCCACTGCGGCCACCCCGCGCACTACGACACCCGCCTGCAGGACTACCGGCACGACGGCCCCGCCGTGCCCGACTGTTTCCTCATCCGCAGAGACACCCACGGGCACACCGAGACCTCGGCCGGTCCGGGAGCCGCGTACGGACACGCGAAGCCCGCCGACGACCCGGACGACTTGATCTTTTTTCAGAGTCGAGCGTCGATTGGTGCGGTCACCATCGCCCGACCCGAACGGCGAGGAGGACGGCTCCCGGGCCACGAGCCGAGACGGCTGAGGGGTGGTGACCACCCGCCCGATCCCGGTCGCCGAAAGGACCCGCCCTCATGCTGCCCACTACCCCCGAGCCCGAGCCCGAGCCCGACACTGTGACCGACCCGATGCTCTGGCGCATGGCCGTCCGGGTCACCGCCGATCATCAGCCCCACCCGCGCCATCCCGGCCGCTGCGCCAACCTGCGCTGCGTTCATGAGGCCTACCCCTGCCCGCCGCTGCGTGACGCGCAGCGGGCGCAGCAGGCCGCGATCCGCCCGCACCGGTTCATGCCGGGACGCGCCCGCGTCATCGGCGTCGCTGCCGCCGCGCAGAGGTTCGTCGGCTGGTTCCGGCCCGCGCGCCCCGTTCCGCCGGCGCCGGTACCACTGCCCCGCCGGCAGCCCATGGCCACCCTCGGCCTCGCGGCCTGACGTCCCGAACAGACCAGCGACCGGGGCAGATCCCGCCGCCGGTTCGACAACCCCCATGGAGGCGCCTTGACCTTCTACCAAGAGACAACCCTGGCCGGCTACGCCCGTGCCGCCGTCCACCTCAAGTCACGGATGGTCGACTACAGCCGTACCCGCTTCGCCCAGCAGTACCTGAAGGCCTACCTCGACGTCGCGTTCGAGGAGACCGTCGCGACGACCACGCCGAAGGTGCTCGCGGCCGTCGACAAGCTCGCCCACCAGCCGTGGCAACTCGGCGATTCCTACGTGCTGGCCCCCGAGATGACCGCGATCGTGGCCGCCGCCGCCGAGGCACTCGACCTGACCGGCGACCTCATCCCCGACGACATCGCCCCCAGCGACAGCGGCGTGCTCTTCCTGCCCGAACCGATCTACTACCGTGGAATACACGGACAGGTCACATCGATAGGCGCGGTCACCTGGGCCAAGATGCACAACATCGGCACTGGAAGCGCCGACTGGTGGATCACCGGCTGGGCCGACCGTAGCGATCCGCTCGACCCCAGCGCCGCCCGCCTCCGAGCCCAGTACGATCAGGACGCACAACTCGCGGCGGACTTCGGCCCGTACGTGCTGGCCTCATCGGCCCGGATTCCCGTGGGCAGACCGGTCGAAGCCCGTTCCGACCTTGCCCCGTTCGATGATGACGACATCGAGTGGGAACCAGCCCCGGACGGGCGGTTCTGCATCGACGAGTCGACCGTCCGGGTCAACGCGGTCGCCGCCGTCGCCTACGCGTTCTGGGTCATCCAGGCCCAACCCCTCGCCACCGTATCCGCCCCACCCCTCGACCGCGCCGCCCGCCGCCGCGCCCAACGAGACAAGGTCGGCCACCTGACCCGCGTCGTCATGCTGCGCCGAGGCAAACCCGTCACCGACCGCAACACCGGTGAAGCGAAATGGCACTACCGGGTCCGGTTCTTTGTGCGAGGCCACTGGCGTCACCTCTTCGATGCTGACGGTCGGCGGTATCGCATCTGGGTCCACAAGCACATCAAGGGGCCGGACGGTGCCCCGCTGCTTCTTGGCGACGCCGTCTCCATCCTCGCCCGCTAAACATGAAAGGAAACAAGGTGCCACCCCTCGAGGAGTTCCTCCAAAACCAACAACGTCTCATCGACGAGTTCGGCTGGGCAGTGACCGCCGTACTACCCGATCTCGGGGAGAGCGGCTCCACGTTCGCCTACACCGTCGGCCTGGCCGAGCACGATCTCCCTGAGTTGGTCATCGCCGGCCTCGACCCGCTCATCGCCCAGGAATTGCTCAATGACATGGCCGGACGCGTCTCCTCCCGGGCCGAGCGGTTCACCCACGGCCAACGCGTCGCCGAGCTGCTCGCCGGCTGCGACGCGATCATCGTCGAGGGACCCGCCACCGACGCGCTGCATCCCGGTGCGGCCTACGCCCGGTACGGCAAGGATCGCGTGTGCCTCCAGCAGATCGTGTGGCCGGACGCGCACTCCAGGTTCCCGTGGGACGACGGCTACGAATACCCCGCTCACGTACAACCGCTGCTGGGACGCCCATAACCCGATGAGCGGCATTACGGGAGCCATCAACGACCTGGCGCTTCCACCCCGGACGACGACGACATGTTCGCCGTTGGCGCCGGTACGTGGACGTGGGAGGAGGGGCCGGAGTAGAACCCGGCCAGCCACCCGACCCGGCGCGCCCCGAGCTGTACTCGCCCGCCCGGGCGAGGCCCGTACTGCGGGCCTGCACGGCCCAAGGCGCAGGGCAAGCCCTTAAACGCAGTTCCTCTACCCGAAGAAAGGAGGCGAGATGCTCAGGATCCTCGCGGTATCCGTCCGAGGGCATCGGTACCTGGAGGGAAACCCGAGCGTTCACCCCGTCAGCGAGGTACCCGCCGGCATGGGGACCCTGTTCCCTGGCCTGACGGCGGTGCAACACCACGTGCAGCGCGAGTACCGCACCCTGTCGGTGAGCTGGCGCGTCGAGGTCATCAACGAGCGTGGTCAGGTCGTATCGCGCGGCACGCGTGACGGCCTCAACGGCACCGGCAACCGCTGGGTGTGGCAGACCACGTAAGCCGTGACCGGCGCACCCACGCCACCCGAGCCTGACTCCGCTCGACGTCCGGACACTCCGGCGAGCGGCACCAGCTCCACCTGTTCCTGCGGCGTCATCCGTAGCTGACCGACGCCCGCTTTCGGCACCGCCACCGGTTGTCCGCCCCGCCTGTTGACGGCGGTTCGGCGCGGCACCAACCCCATTCCCGACCGGGAGGTGGCCACGCCGGAGGCGCGGCCACCTCCTGCCCATTTCTCAGGAGGAACAACGGATGGGCTCTTCACCCACACCGGCGCACAACAGCCTCGAACGCGACTTGATCAGCGAGAGCGGCAGCGGTAGTCGTGTGTCCGCTGCACCGAGCGACGGCGTCAGGGGGCCGGCGATGGCGACACCGACAACGAGTACACCCGCTACATCTGCCGGTGCGGCCGGCGGCAACGTGATCAACGCGGTCAGCGGGCTGCCGAGGCTACGCGCGGGCGAGCTGCAGAACCAGGTCCTCGCGGTCCTGGCCAGCCGCACCGGCGTCGCCCTGGATGTCGGCGACATCGCAGGCGTCCTTCTCGGCCGGTCCTCTGGCGCGATCGGTCAGGCGTGCGACCGGCTCGTCGGGCGCGGCCACGCCGAACTCCTGCCAAGCTCGCCGAAGCAGTACCGCATCACCTCGGCCGGGCTAAGGGAGCACCGGGCGAACCCGACGCTGATACCGCCCGCACCGCAAGGCAGCACCGCTCGACCCGCGTCCGCCGCCCGGTCGGCTGCCCCAGCCCCACGCCCGGCGGCAGCCACCAGCCCCACCCCGCCGGCGGCTGCGACCGCGCGGCCCACGATGCCGGCGGCGCCCGCGCCGAAGAAACCGACCACGGGGCCGGTGCGGCGCCCGAACGGGCAGTTGTACTACCCACGGCTGCTGGCCAAGCGCCCCGACGTCGACGTACTGCGGGACCTGCGCGAGGCCGACGTGCCCGTGCTGCTCTACGGGCCGCCCGGCACCGGCAAGACCTCGCTGATCGAGGCCGCGTTCGGCACCGACCTCTACACGGTCCCGGGCGACGGCGACACCACCGTCGGCGACATCGTCGGCGACTACGTGCCCACCGACAGCGGCGGCTACGAATTCGTGCCCGGCCCGCTGCCACGAGCGATGGAATCCGGCGGGGTGCTGTTCATCGACGACGCCACCCTGATCCAGCCGAAGGTCCTCGCCGTGGTCTACCCGGCCATGGACGGCCGACGGCAGATCATCCTCAAGGCCGCCGCCGGCCGGGTCGTCACCGTCACCCCCGGCTTCTACGTCGTCGCCGGCCACAACCCCGGCGTGCATGGCGCCGTGCTGACCGAAGCCCTCTCCTCGCGGTTCTCCACCCAGGTCAAGGTATCTAGCGACTACGACCTAGCCGTCGCGCTCGGCGTCGACTCCCGGATGGTCCGCGCCGCCCGCAACCTGGCCACCCAGTTCGACAGCGGCGAGATCGGCTGGGCACCCCAGCTCCGCGAACTGCTCGCCTTCAAGCGGATCACCGACGTGCTCGGGATCGACACCGCCATGGCCAACCTGATCGGCCTCGCCCCGGTTGAGGACCGCGAGGTGGTCCACAAGGCCGTCTGCAAAACGTTCGCCCGAGCCAAGATCCAGCCCCTCGCCCTCGGCAACCAGCTGTAACCCCCGGAACGGAGGCACACCCATGTCGTTGTCGAAACACCTCAACCCAGCCCCGGACGCCGCGTCCACCCCGCTGCCGGCCGACCACGCCTGGCTGCGCATGTCGGCAGCACTCAGCGCGCACATCCCCCCGATCGCCGGCCGCGAGGACCTCCTCGTGGTCATCGAACCCGGCGCCGGCGACGGCGCGCCAGCCTGCTTCATCCGCGAGCGCGCCACCGTTGAGATCGACGGCAGGTACCTCGGCATCGATCCCCGCTCGGTGGACCCGCACGACCCCGACGCCCGGGAGAAGTACCCCGTCGCCTGGGGGCTGCTGGTGCACGAGGCCGCGCACTCCCAGCACACCCGCTGGGAGTTCGGCACCGGACCCGCCCGGGTGGCCGAGGCCGCCGCGCTGCTGGAGGAGTCCCGCATCGAAGCCGCCCAGCTACGCCGCAGACCCGGTGACCGCCGCTGGCTCCGCGCCGCCGTCACCAAGATTCTGCTCGACGACATCCCGACCACCGACGACCCGTGGGCCGCCGCCACCAGCGCCGCGCTCGTCCTCGCCAGGGTCGACGCCGGCGTCATCGACCCAGACGAGGCAGAACAGCTCCGTCGCGCGGTCGCCCGGATCCTGCGTCCGACCCTGCTCAAGATCCTCAGCAGCATCTGGAGCGACGCGCACCAGGTGCCCGACGACGACACCGACGCCATGCTCGCCCTCGGCCGACGCTGGTGCGACGCCCTCGGCGTCGACCCCGACAGCCCACCGCCCTCACCTGGCCCCGGCCAGGTGCGCTCAGGCAACGGGCAGGGCGGCAGTGGACAGGGCAGCGGAGACGGCGGCCCAGCCGGCGGGGGAGTGCTCCGCAAGGCGGCTACCTCCGTCGTCGGTGCCGTGGCCGTCCACGATGCCGAAGCCGCCCAGGCCGCCGCCGCTGCCGCCGCCCGTGCCCAACAGCGGTCTCAGCAACGCAAGGCAGAAGCCGACCAGCAGAAGCGGTCCCGAGACGCGGCCAGCGCGATCTTTGGCGGTGACGGAGGTACCGGCGGCGGAGGTGGCGCGAGCACCAATGGGAACCCGCTGGTCCGCAAGCAACCTCCTCGGAGTCAGACCCGACAGCCCAGCGACGATGAGCGTACCGCCGCGCGGCAGCTCGCCCGCGCCCTGCGGGAGGCCGCCTACCGGGAACCGACCGACGCGGTAACCACCTCGGTCACCCCGCCCGGCCGGCTCGTCACCCGCGCCGCGCTCGCCGCCGACGCGCAACGCGCCGCCGGACAGATCCCCACCTCCGAGCCGTGGCGGCGTACCGAACGTCGCCGGGTACCACAGCCGCCAATCCAGGTCGGGATCGTCGCCGATGTCTCCCCGTCGGTGGAGGCGTTCGCCGGGCCGATCGCCTCAGCGGCGTGGATCACCGCCCAGGCCACCGCCTGGGCCGGCGGCACGAGCGCCACCGTCACCTTCGGCCAGTACGTCACCGCCGTGACCCGTCCAGGCCAGCCACCCGAGAGGGTCCGCCTGTTCGACGAGGAGGGCAACACGCAGGGCTTCCCCCTCGCGGTGGACGCCCTCGACGCCGCTCTCGGCCTGGCCGACCTCCGCAGTGGCGCGCGGCTGCTCGTCGTAGTCAGCGACGGTGAGTTCATCGCGGGCGAGATCACCGAGGGCCAGAAACGTCTGGACCGTCTCGTCCGCGCCGGCTGTGGTCTGCTCTGGCTCGGACCGCCCAACTCCCGCCCGCTCAAAGGCGCCCACGCCACCGTCCTCGGCGACCCCAGCGACGCCGGCAGGCTCATCGCTCGCGCCGCCGCCACCGCACTGCGCAACACCTGAGGCGACGCCAGGGTCAGCACCGTCTACACCGCCGCTGGCAGGCGGGCGGTGCCGACCCGCGCCCACCGAATCGGCTGGAGGAACGACTTGATCCCAGCGTGGAGTCACGCCTGAATCGTCGCCACGACCACCAGGGTCGACAACCCTCCAGCCACACCTTCGAGGAAGGAATCCTGATGCTGTCAGCACATCAACGCGACGCCATCGTCCACTGCCTACACGGCATCGACGCACATGCAGCAGCGAAGTACAACTGGCCAGGGCCGGTGTTGTTCGCCTGGCTCCGGGAAACCCCAGTGCCCGGTCACCCCGACCCGACCGCCCGCGCCGTCAACGTTGTCCCGCTGCTCGTCGAGCCCGCGCGGTGGCAGAACGAGCCGGACGGACCGGTCGCCGCGCTTCGGCAGATCACCGACGAAGCGCACCACCCATCCCACCAGGCCGCCATCGCCCTCAAAGCCGGGCCCCCATCCCAGACCAAGGCTCTCGCCTACCTGTTCATGTACCCGGTCACCATCGAGCGTGAAACAGGGGAACGGGTCGAGGCCCGAATCATCGACGCGGTCGACACCGACGGCACCATCTACGTGCTAACCCGCACACCAGGAACCACCGAAGGCATTGTCGTGACCGCCGACGACAGCGACGACGAAACCATCACCCTGCTCCGCCGCCTGATCAGCCTCACCTACCCCGACGACACCAAACCCTGACTGCCGCCGTCGCACCATTTAATTCCCTCACGCGGGATGTCGCGCATCTCATCCGACGACACCAAACCCTGACTGCCGCCGTCGCACCATCGGTCTGGAGTTTAGGACGACAACCGGCAGCCCCGGAACTCCGGAAAGTTGGTCCGGCATCGGGCTGAAGCGGGACAGAGCCGTCCCCTGTCCCGGCAGGTACTCATGAAAGGGGTGTGCCCTCACCACTCACACGGGGGCCGTGCTGCAGCCGGTTCACCAACGAGCGTGCCAGGGCAGTTGTCTCGTCGCTGACCTCGGTATCGATTTCGTCGAGGGATCGGGCTAGTGCCTCGTCATGCAGCCTTGAACGGGTAATCCGGGTGGCGGATCTTGGATTTGGTCGCGAAACCGGTCTTCGGTCGGGCGCGTTGGTTGCGCCAGCGGATGTAGGCGCCGATCGCGGTGTCCTGCTCGGTGTGGGTACGGTGGTCGGTGCCGTTGAGGGCGAAGTACCGCACGGCGGCGAACTCGGCTTCAATCCAGTTCAGCCAGGACGCGTACGTCGGTAGGAACACCAGTTCGACGTGGTTGGCGGCGCACCAGGCGCGGACCTCGGGGTGTTTGTGTGGGGAAAAGTTGTCGCAGATCAGGTAAAGCTTCTGGTCGGGCCAGCGGGCGCGCAGGGTCTTCAGGAAGGACAAAAAGCTCGCGCCAGCGTTTACGGTCACGGATGCGGTAGTGCAGCCTTCCGGTGGCCAGGTCGAGGGCGGCGATCATGTGTCGTACGCCGTGGTCGCGGTGGTAGGTAGCGCGTAGTCGCACGGGGTTTCCCTGGGGTCGCCAGGCCCGGCCGGGGCGGGGCTGCAGGTTCAGCGGCCCGAACTCGTCTACGCACAGCACACGCCCGCCCGGCGGCGGGTGGTCGTAGAGGTCCAGGATCC
>NZ_JCANTD010000055.1:0-13968 GCF_059570675.1 Salinispora goodfellowii
ACGTCGCGGAAGTTGACGCCGGCGGCACGCATCGACACCCGCACCTGACCCGGGGCCAACGGCGCCAGCGCGTCGTCGGCCGGCACCAACGCCAGGCGATCCAACGACGACCCGCCCACCACGTCCAGCCGCCACGCCGCGACATCCGGCACCACAAGCGACGACGACGGCAACGCCCGCACCAGCCGCGGCACGAACACCATGGAACCGCGCACCGCCACCTGCGGCTCATCCAACCCGGCCAACCCGCGCAGGAACCCGTCCTCGCCGTCACCGTCGACGAGCACGATCCGACCCGGATTCTCCGACTGCGCCGACCGCAACAAACCCCACACCCCAGCCGCGTACGGGTCGACGGCCGCGCCGCCGGCCGGCACCGCGCCGGGCAGCACGACCACGAGCACCCCGTCGACGCTCGACGCCAGCCAGCCCTGCACGTGTGCCAACGCCACCGCGACGTCCGGCTCGCCCACCCGCCACACCTCGGCCGGCACGTCCACCGGCACCGCGTCGCGCAGCGGCGACCAGTCGACCCGCAGCAACGCCGCCCGGATGCCGGCGTCCGGCGTCGGCGTGCCGTCCCAGGCGCGAAGCACAAGACGGTCGATCGACGCCACCGGCGCACCGGCCGCGTCGGCCAGCCGGACCGTCACGCCATCGTCGTCGGCCGGGGTGAGCCGCACCCGCAGCGTCGACGCGCCGCGGGCGAAGAGGCGGACTCCGGACCACGAGAACGGCAGCATCGGCCCGGACCCGCCACCGACCGGTCCGCCGAGCCCGATCCCGTGCAACGCCGCGTCGAGCAGCGCCGGATGCACGCCGTACGCTCCCGGATCTACCGACTCGGGCAGCTCGACCTCGGCGTACACGTCGTCGCCGGCCCGCCAGGCACGCCGCAGCCCGCGGAAGGCGGGGCCGTAGCCGTACCCGGCGTCGGCGCCGGCCCGGTAGAACCCGTCCACGTCGACGGCCACCGCCCCGGCCGGCGGCCAGGTCGGCGGATCCGCGGGGGTGGTCGGGCCGGCCGCGCCGATCACGCCCGACGCGTGGCAGATCCAGTCGTCGCCGGTGTCCAGCGGGTGGTCGCCGCCGGAACGCGAGAACACCCGGACCGTACGGTCGCCGTCCGTCTCGGGCGCGCCGACGCGGACCTGCACCGACACGCCACCGTCTGCGTTCAGCGCCAGCGGCGCGTGCAGCGAGAGATCGCGTACCGCCGCCGCGCCGACGGCCAGACATGCCTGCCAGGCAAGCTCGACGAACGCGGTGCCGGGCACGACGATCCGGCCGGCGACCGCGTGGTCGGCGAGCCACGGCAGCGCCGCGAGCGTCCAGCGCCCGGACAGCACGACGCCGTCCCCGTCGGCCAGCACCACGCCGGCGCCGAGCAGGGGATGGCGAACCTCGGCGAGGCCGATCGCGGTCGCGTCGCCGCCGCGCACGGTCGCCGTGGGCCAGAACCGCTGCCGGTCGAACGCGTACGTCGGCAGTTCGCCGGGCGGGCCGTCGCCGGTCAGCGTCGACCAGTCCACGTGGCCGCCCCGCTGCCACAGCTCACCTGCGGAGCGCACCATCTGGGCCAGGTCGCCGGCGTCCCGGCGCAGCGACCCGATCGCCGCGCCGCCGCGTTCGTCGATCCCCGCCGTGAGCACCGGGTGCGGGCTGGCCTCCACGAACAGCCGATGCCCGGCGGCGACCAGCCCGGCCACGACGTCGTCGAAGCGCACCGGCCGGCGCAGGTTCTCGAACCAGTACCCCGCGTCCAGCTCAGCCGGGTCGACCCGCTCGCCGGTCACCGTCGAGTGCAACGGCACCGTGCCCGCCCGCGGGGTCAGCCCGTCGAACGCGGCCAGCAGCTCCGCCCGCAGGCCGTCGACGTGCGCACTGTGCGAGGCGTAGTCCACCGGCACCCGCCGGCACCACACCCCCTGCTGCGCGCACCGGGCCTCGACGGCGTCCACGCCGGCCACGTCGCCGGAGAGCACCACCGACGCCGGGCCGTTGGTCGCCGCGACCGACACGCCCGCGACGCCCTCGATCAGGGTCGCCGCCGTCTGCGGGTCGGCGGCGACCGCCAGCATGCCGCCGGTGCCGGCGATCGCGCGCAGCGCCCGCGAGCGCACCGCCACCACCCGGGCGCCGTCCGGCAGGGTGAGGATGCCGGCGACCACGGCCGCCGCGATCTCGCCCTGCGAGTGGCCGACCACCCCGGCGATCGGGACCCCGAGGGACTGCCAGAGCGCGGCCAGCGACACCATCACGGCCCACAGCACCGGCTGCACCACGTCGACCCGCGCCATCCAGCCGTCGTCGTCCGACCGCAGGACGTCCAGCAGGTTCCAGTCCACGAACGGGTGCAGCGCCGCCGCGCACTCGGCGATCCGCGCGGCGAACACCGGCGACTCGTCCAGCAGCGCCGCGGCCATCCCGAGCCACTGGCTGCCCTGCCCGGGGAAGACCAGCACCACGGCGCCGTCGCCGTCCGCCGCCGGTGGGCCCGCCGGCACGGTCGCCAGGTCGGCGACCAGCTCGTCGGCGGTGCCGCCGACGACCACGGCCCGGTGGGCCAGGCTCGCCCGGGTGGTGGCGAGCGCCCGGGCGACGGCGGCCACGTCCAGATCCGGCCGGGCGGCGGCGAACTCGGCCAGCTTCCGGGCCTGCCCGGCGAGCGCCGCCGCCGAGCGGGCGGACAGGATCCACGGCACTGTCGCCGGGCCCTCCGCCGTCGCCGCCGGCGCCGGTTCGGGGGCCTCCTCGATGATGACGTGGGCGTTGGTGCCACTCATCCCGAACGAGGACACGCCGGCACGCCGGACCCGGCCGGCCTCGGCGGGCCACTGCCGGGGCTCGGTCAGCAGCCGCACCTCCCCGGTGGACCAGTCGACCTTCGACGACGGGGCGTCGACGTGCAGCGTGGCCGGCAGACTGCGGTGCCGCAGGGCCATCACCATCTTGATGATGCCGGCGACGCCGGACGCGGCCTGGGTGTGCCCGATGTTCGACTTGATCGAGCCCAACCACAGCGGCTGCTCGCGGTCCTGGCCGTAGGTGGCCAGCAACGCCTGCGCCTCGATCGGGTCACCGAGGCGGGTGCCGGTGCCGTGCGCCTCGACCGCGTCCACGTCGGCCGGTTCGAGCCGCGCGTGGGCCAGCGCCTGCCGGATCACCCGCTGCTGCGACGGCCCGTTGGGGGCGGTCAGCCCGTTCGAGGCGCCGTCCTGGTTCGTGGCGCTGCCGCGCAGCACGGCCAGCACCTCGTGGCCGGCGCGTTCGGCGTCGGAGAGCCGTTCCAGCAGGAGCAGGCCGACGCCCTCGCCCCAGCCGGTGCCGTCGGCCGCGTCCGCGAACGCCTTGCACCGGCCGTCGGCCGACAGCCCGCGCTGGCGGGAGAACTCGGTGAAGATCGTCGGCGTCGACATCAGCGCGACGCCGCCGGTGAGCGCCAGCGTGCACTCCCCGGCCCGCAGCGCCTGCGCGGCCAGGTGGATCGCGACCAGGGACGACGAGCAGGCGGTGTCGACAGTGACGGCGGGACCTTCCAGGCCGAACGAGTAGGCGACCCGGCCGGACACCACGCTCGCCGCGCTGCCGGTGGCGACGTAGCCCTCCGCGTCGCCGTCCCCGGCGACGAGCAGGGCCAGGTAGTCCTGGCTGTTCGAGCCGATGAACACGCCGGTCCGGCTGCCGCGCAGCGAGGCGGGGTCGATCCGGGCCCGCTCGAACGCCTCCCAACTGGTCTCCAGCAGCAGCCGCTGCTGCGGGTCCATGGCCAGCGCCTCGCGCGGCGAGATGCCGAACAGGCCGGCGTCGAAGTCGGCGACGTCGCTGATGAACCCGCCGTGCCGGGTGTACGAGGTGCCGCTGTGGTCGGGGTCCGGGTGGTAGAGCCCGGCCAGGTCCCACCCCCGGTCGGCGGGGAACTCGGAGACCCCGTCCCCGCCGGCGGCCACCAGCCGCCACAGGTCCTCCGGGGTACGGATGCCGCCGGCGTACCGGCAGCTGATGCCCACGATGGCGATCGGGTCGTCGGAGCCGGCCGCCTGCTCGACGACGGTGACGGCGGGGTCGCCGGCCGTGCCGAGGAGTTCCGCGGTGAGGTGGGCGGCCAGCGCGGCCGGGTTCGGATAGTCGTAGACGAGGCTGGCCGGCAGGGTCAGCGCGGTCGCGGTGTTGAGCCGGTCGCGCAGCTCGACAGCGGTCAGCGAGTCGAAGCCGAGCGCCTTGAACGGGCGGTTCGGCTCGACCGCCGCCGGGTCCGCGTACCCGAGCACGGCGGCCACCTCGGCGCGCACGAGCGTCAGGACCAGCCGGAGCCGCTCGGGTTCGTCGGCGGCCCGCAGCCGGCGGCGCAGGGCGTCGTCGGCGGACGCCCGGGGTGCGGTCCCGGGGGCGGGCGGGCGGGCGGGGAACAGCGCCGACGGGCGGCCGGCGACGAACGCCGGCTGGAACCGGTCCCAGTCGACGTCGGCCACCACGATCTGTCCCTCGCCGTGGTCGACCGCGTGGGCGAGCGCCGCGACCGCCCGGCGCGGCGCCAGTGGCCGCAGGCCCCGGCGGCGCAGGTAGGTCTCGGCGTCGTCGGCGGTGATCATGCCGGCGCCGGCCCACGGTCCCCAGGCCACCGCGGTCGCCGCCCGGCCCTGCTGCCGGCGGCGGGCGGCGAGGGCGTCCAGGTAGGCGTTGGCGGCGCTGTAGGCGGCCTGGCCGCCGCTGCCCCAGATTCCGGAGATGCTGGAGAACAGCACGAAGACGTCGAGGTCGGCGTCGGCGAGCAGCCGGTCGAGGTGCGCCGCGCCGTCCACCTTGGCGCGCAGCACCGCCGCGTACCCGGCCGGGGTGACCTCGTCGAGGGCGGTGGCGTCGATCGCGCCGGCGGTGTGGATCACGCCGGTGACCGGGAGGTCCGCGGGCACCGCGGCGAGGACGGCGGCGAGGGCGTCGCCGTCGGCGACGTCGCAGGCCACCACCGACACCCGGCTGCCGTGGGCGGTCAGCTCGGCCACCCGCTCGGCGACGCCGGGCGCGTCCGGGCCGCGCCGGGACAGCAGCATGATGTGCGGGGTGCCGCGCTCGGCCAGCCAGCGGGCCACGTGCCCGCCGAGGCCGCCGGTGCCACCGGTGACCAGCACCGTGCCGCGCGGCTGCCAGGCGGCGCCCGGGCCGGGCTCGCCGGCCGCCACCAGACGGCGGCCGAGCGGCCCGCCGGCCCGCAGGGCGACCTGGTCCTCGCGAGTCTGGGCCAGCACGCCGGCGAGCTGGTCGGTGCCGTCGGCGGCCAGGTCGACGAGGCCGCCCCACCGGTCGGGCGCTTCCAGGGCGGCGACCCGGCCGAGGCCCCACAGCCGCGCCGCGTCGGGGTCGGCGACGGCGTCGTGCGGGCCCGCGGCGACGGCGCCGCGGGTCACGCACCACAGCCGGCCGGTGATCCCGGCGTCGCGGGTCGCGGCGAGCAGCGCGATCACCGCGGGGTCCGCGGCGCCCGCGACGACGACGCCCGCGACGTCGCCGAGCGCGCGCAGGCGGGTGGCGACGTCGGTACGGTCCGGCTGGTCGCCGAGGGGGAACGGGGACACCGTGGCCCCGCCGAGTCGCAGCGCGGCAGCGATCTCCTCGTCCTCGCCGGCCAGCAGCCAGGTGCCGTCGAGCGTGCCCGGGTCGAGGTCGACCGGTTCCCAGGTGACGCGGTGGCGTAGGTCCGCCACCCCGGCCGGGGCGGCGCCGAGCCAGTAGTGCTCCCGCTGGAACGGATAGGTGGGCAGCGCGGCCGGGGTGCCACCCCAGTCGGCGAACAGGGCCCGCCAGTCCACCGCCGCGCCGTGCGCGTGCAGGCGGCCGGCGGCGCCGAGCACCGTGTGCACCTCGTCGTGGTCGCGCCGGGCGGTCGGGGCGACCACCGCCGGTGCGCCGTCGAGGCAGAGCCGGGTCATCGCGGTGAGCACCGCGTCCGGGCCGGCCTCCAGGAACCGGGTGGTGCCCTGGGCGCGCAGCCACCCGATGCCGTCGGCGAAGCGCACCGCCTCCCGGACGTGCCGCACCCAGTGCTCGGCGGTGAACTCCGCCACCGGCTCACCGGTCAGGTTCGACACGATCGGGATACGCGGGGGCGCGTGCTCGAGGTGCGCGATCGCGGCGGCGAAGTCGGCGAGCATCGGCTCCATCAGCGCCGAGTGGAACGCGTGCGAGACGGTCAGCCGGGTCGCCTTGTCGAATCGCGGCGCCAGCGCGTCGATCGCCTCGGCCGGGCCGGAGAGCACCACCGACGTCGGGCCGTTGACCGCGGCGACGTCCACGGCGGTGCCGGCGATCGCCTCCCGCGCGGTGTCCTCGCACGCGCGCACCGCGAGCATCGCGCCGCCGGCCGGCAGCGCCTGCATGAGGCGACCGCGGGCGGCGACAAGGGTCACCGCGTCGTCGAGGTCGAGCGCGCCGGCGACGTGGGCCGCGACGATCTCCCCGATCGAGTGGCCGAGCAGGAAGTCGGGGGTGATCCCCCAGCTTTGCAGCAGCCGGTGCAGCGCGACCTCGTAGGCGAACAGGCCGGCCTGGGCGTGGACGGTCCGGTGGATCTCGTCGGAGTCCAGCGCCGCGCGCAGCCCGTCGAACCGGTCGACGATGCCGTCGAACACGTCGGCGAACACCGGGAACGCCTCGGCGAGCGCGCGGCCCATGCGGGGCCGCTGGGCGCCCTGCCCGGTGAACAGGACGGCGGTGCGGCCGGGGTGCACGGTCTCGCGGACCAGGTTCGCGTCCGGGCGTCCCTGGGCCAGGGCGTCGAGCGCGCCGAGCGCGTCGGCGCGGTCCCCGGCCAGCACGACGGCCCGGTGCTCCAGCGCGGCCCGGGTGGTGGCCGCGGCGAGGCCCACCGGGAGCAGGTCGGCGGCCGGTTCGGCGGTGAGCAGGCCGGCCAGCCGGCCGGCCTGGGCGCGCAGCGCCGCGTCGGAGCCGGCCGCGAGCGGGATCGGCACGATCCGCGGCGTGGTGACGGCCACGGCGACCGGACGCTCGTCCGGCGGCGCCTGCTCGATGATGGCGTGGGCGTTGGTGCCGCTGATTCCGAACGAGGAGACCGCGGCGCGGCGCGGCTGACCGGTGACCGGCCACGGCCGGGCCTCGGTGAGCAGTTCGACGCCGCCGGGCGCCCACCCGATGTTCGGGTCCGGGACGTCCGCGTGCAGGGTCCGGGGCAGTTCGCCGTGCCGGATCGCCAGCACCATCTTGATGACGCCGGCGAGGCCGGAGGCGGCCTGGGTGTGCCCGATGTTCGACTTCAGCGAGCCCAGCCAGAGCGAGCGTCCGGTGGTCCGCTCCCGGCCGTAGGTCAGGTGCAGGGCGTGCGCCTCGATCGGGTCGCCGAGCGTGGTGCCGGTGCCGTGGCCCTCGACCACGTCGACGTCGTCGGGCACCAGTCGGGCGGCGGCGAGCGCCTGCCGGATCACCCGTTCCTGCGCGGGCCCGTTGGGGGCGGTGAGACCGTTCGACGCGCCGTCGGAGTTGACCGCGCTGCCGCGCACCACCGCGAGCACGTCGTGCCCGAGCCGGCGGGCGTCGCTGAGCCGCTCGACCACCAGCACGGCGGCGCCTTCGGACCAGCCGGTCCCGTCCGCGCCGGCGGCGAACGACTTGCAGCGACCGTCGCCGGCCAGGCCGCCCTGCCGGGCGAACTCGGCGAACACGGCCGGGCCGGGGATGACGGTGACCCCGCCGACGACGGCCAGCGTGCACTCGCCCTGCCGCAGGGCCTGGGCGGCCAGGTGCAGCGCGACGAGCGACGACGAGCAGGCCGTGTCGACGGTGACGGCCGGGCCCTCCAGGCCGAGCGTGTAGGCGATCCTACCGGAGATCACGCTGTTGGCGGTGCCGGTGAGCAGGTGCCCCTCGGTCTGGCTGGCCGCGGCGCCGGCCCCGTACCAGGAGGCGGAGGCGCCCACGAAGACACCGGTGCGGCTGCCGCGCAGCGACAGCGGGTCGATGCCGGCCCGTTCCACCGTCTCCCACGCCGATTCGAGGATCAACCGCTGCTGCGGGTCCATCGCGACGGCTTCGCGGGGGCTGATGCCGAACAGGCCCGCGTCGAAGGCGTCGGCGTCGTGGACGAAACCACCCTGCCTGGCGTACGGCGGCGCGTCCGCGGCGTCCGGGATCTCGTCCCAGCCGCGGTTGACCGGGAAGCCCCCGATCGCGTCCCGGCCCTCCGCGACGAGCTGCCAGAGCCCGGCCGGGTCGGTCACCCCGCCCGGCAGCCGGCAGCCCATGCCGACGATCGCGATGGGCTCACGTGCCGCGCTCACCAGGTCCCGGTTCTGCTGACGCAGGCGTTCGATCTCCTTCAACGAAGCGCGCAGCGCTTCGACGGTCTTCTCGGCGCGGTCGCTCATCAGGATCTCCCACCGTTACCCAGGGTCAGCTGCATCAGTCGTTGTCGTTCTCGAGCGCGATCTGGATCAGCGCGTCGACGTCGAGGTCGTCGATCTGCTCGCCCGCCGGCCCGGAGCCGGCCGGGTCGTCGTCGGCGGCCAGCCCGGCGACGCGCAGCAGCACGTCGAGCACGCCGGCGTCGCGCAGGCGGGCGATCGGCACGGTCGCCAGCGCGGCCCGCAGCGCGTTCTCCTGCTCGTCCGGGCCGCCGGCCGCCCCGACGCACAGCTCGCGCTCCAGGTAGGCCGCGGCGGCGACCGGGGTCGGGTGGTCGAACACTAGGGAGATGGGCAGGGTGAGCGCCGTCACCGCGTTCAGCCGGTTGCGGAACTCGACGGCGGTCAGCGAGTCGAAGCCGAGTTCCTTGAAGCTGCGGTTCTCCTCGACGCCGGCGCCGGTGGGGTAGCCGAGGCTGTCCGCGGCGGTGCGGCAGACGAGGTCGGCCAGCACCCGGTAGCGGTCGGCGGCCGGGAGGCCGGCGAGTCGGTTGCGCAGCTCCCCGGTGACCGGTGCGGTCGGCTCCGGCACGTCCACGGCGTCCGGCGCGGGTGCCACCGCGCGCATCAGCGGGCTGGGCCGCATGGCGGTGAAGGCGGCCAGGAACGGCGTCCAGTCGACGTCGGCAACCGTCACGCAGGTCTCGTCGTGGTCGACGGCGTGGCCCAGCGCGGTCAGCGCCGACCGGGCCGGCATCGGCCGCAGCCCGCGGCGGCGCAGGAACGCCGACGCCTCCTCGGTGGCCGCCATGCCGGTGCCCGCCCAGGGTCCCCAGGCGACAGCGGTCGCGGTACGGCCCCGCAGCCGGCGCCGCTCGGCGAGCGCGTCGAGGGCGGCGTTGGCCGCGCTGTACGCCGCCTGGTGGCCGCTGCCCCAGATCCCGGCGATCGACGAGAACAGCACGAACGCGTCCAGCGGCGCGTCGGCGAGCAACTCGTCGAGGTGGCGGGCACCGTCCACCTTGGCGCGCAGCACGCTCGCCATGTGGTCCTCGGTGGCGGTGTCGAGCGTCTGGCCGGTGTCGACGCCGGCGGTGTGCACGACGCCGGTGACCGGCCGGTCCGCCGGGACGGCGGCGAGCACCGCCGCGAGCGCGGCCCGGTCGGCGACGTCGCAGGCGGCAACCGTCACCTGGGTGCCGCCGGCGAGCAGGCCGGCGGTCAGCTCGGCCGCTCCGGGCGCGTCCGGTCCGCGGCGGCTGAGCAGGAGCAGGTGCTCCGCGCCCCGCGCGGCGAGCCAGGTGGCGACCTCGGCGCCGAGCGCGCCGGTGCCGCCGGTGACGACCACGGTGCCGGTCGGGCGCCACGGCGACCGGGCGGCGGACGGCGCGGCGGCCCGGGTGAGCCGGCGGCCCGACGCGCCGCCGTCGCGCAGCGCGACCTGGTCCTCGTCGCCGCCGAGCACCCGCGCCAGGTCGGCGCGGCTGCGGTCGGTCCAGCGGGCCGGGCCGTCGATCAGCCCACCCCAGGTCTGCGGCCAGTCCAGCGCGGCGGCCCGGCCGAAGCCCCAGATCTGCGCGTGCGCGACGTCCACGTCCGGGTCGGCGCCGGTCTGCACGGCGGCGCGGGTCAGGCACCACAGCGGCACGCCGATGCCGGAGTCGTCCAGGGCCTGGAGCACGGTGAGGGTCCGGGCGGCCGCGTCGGCGAGCCCGGCGGGCGGCGCCCACAGCACCCCGGCGGGGGCGCATCCGTCGGCCGCGGCCCGCAGGGCGACAGCCAGGTCGGTGCGGGTCGCCGCGTCGCGGACCGGCACCATGTCGTGCAGCGGCGGCTCGTCGCCCGGCGCGGCGATCACCAGCCACGGCCCGGTCGCCGGCGCCACGGCGGCGCGGTCCAGCGGCTCCCACCGCACGGCGTGCCGCAGGTCGAGCACGGCCGCCTGGTCCCGCTGCCGGCGGTGCCAGTTCGACAGTGCCGGCAGCACGCTGCCGAGCGCCTCCCGGGACGGGGCGCCGGCGTCGAGGTCCAGGTCGGCGGCGATCGTGTCGAGGTCGCCGCCGGCCACCGCGTCCCAGAAGTGCCGTTCGGCGGCGCCGTCGTCGGCCGGGCGGGCGGCCCGGTCGGCGAGCCAGAACCGCTCCCGCTGGAACGCGTACGTGGGCAGGTCGACCCGGCGCGCGCCGCCCGGGTACCAGGCGTCCCAGCGCACCGCGGCGCCCTCGGCGGACAACCGGCCGGCGGCCCGGGTCAGCGTCTCGGCCTCGTCGCGGTCGCGCCGTTGGGTGGCCACGACGACCGGGGCGAGTTCGCCGCCGGCCGGCGCCCGCAGGCACGCCGGCAGCATGGCGGCGAGGACGCCGTCCGGCCCGATCTCGACGAACGCGGTGACCGCGTGGTCCTGGAGCCACCCTACGCCGTCGGCGAAGCGGACCGTCTCCCGGGCGTGCCGCACCCAGTAGTCGGCCGAGTATCCGTCGACCGGCTCTCCGGTGAGGCCGGACACGATCGGGATCAGCGGACGCCGGTACGTCAGGCCGCCGGCCACCTCGGCGAACTCGGCCAGCATCGGCTCCATCAGGGCCGAGTGGAACGCGTGCGACACGGTCAGCCGGGTCGTCCTGGCGAACCGGTCCGCCAGGGCGTCGATCGCCTCGGCGGGGCCGGCGACGACGATCGACGTCGGGCCGTTGACGGCGGCGATGTCCACGCCCTCCGGGAGCATCGGACGGACCTCGGTCTCCGGGGCCTGGACCGCGAGCATCGCGCCGCCGGCCGGCAGCGCCTGCATGAGCCGGCCGCGGGCGGCCACCAGGGTCACCGCGTCGTCCAGGTCGAGCACCCCGGCGACGTGCGCCGCGGCGATCTCCCCGATCGAGTGCCCGAGCAGGAAGTCGGGGGTGATCCCCCAGCTCTCCAGGAGCCGGTGCAGCGCCACCTCGACCGCGAACAGGGCAGCCTGGGCGTGGACGGTGCGGTGGATCTCCTCCGACGTGAGCGCGTCCCGCAGCCCGTCGAACCGCCCGCAGATCTCGTCGAACGTCTCGGCGAACACCGGGAACCGGGCGGCCAGTCCGGCGCCCATGCCGATCCGCTGGGCGCCCTGCCCGGTGAACAGGAACGCGGTGCGCCGGTCCTGGGCGGTGCCGGTCACCAGCCCCGGGGTCGGGGTGCCGGTCACGAGCGCGTCGAGCGCGGCGGCGTACCCGTCGCGGTCGGTGGCGGTCAGGACGGCGCGGTGGCCGAGGGTGGCCCGGGTCGCGGCGAGCGCGGCCCCGACGTCGGCCGGGTCGAGCCGCGGTTCCCGGTCGAGCAGGTCGCGCAGCCGGGTGGCCTGCGCCCGCAGCGCGTCGGGGCTCTGCGCGGACAGCGTCCACGGCAGCGGGCCGTCGGCCGGTGGCGCGGCTGCCGGAACGGCGTCGGCGCGCGGCGCTTCGAAGATGGCGTGGGCGTTGGTGCCGCTGATGCCGAACGAGGAGACGGCGAAGCGTCGTGGCCGGTCGTCGGTGGTGTCCCAGGGTCGGGCCTCGGTCAGCAGCCGGACGGCTCCGGTGGACCAGTCGACCTCGGGGGTCGGCTCGTCGACGTGCAGCGAGGCCGGTAGCTCCTGGTGTCGCAACGCCATGACCATCTTGATGATCCCGGCGACGCCGGCCGCGGCCTGGGTGTGCCCGATGTTGGACTTGACCGAGCCGAGCCACAGCGGCCGGTCCCGGTCCTGCCCGTAGGTGGCGAGCAACGCCTGCGCCTCGATCGGGTCGCCCAGCTTCGTGCCGGTGCCGTGCGCCTCGACCACGTCGACGTCGGCGGCGCTCAGACCGGCGCCGGCGAGGGCCTGCCGGATCACCTTCTGCTGGGCCGGGCCGTTCGGTGCGGTGAGGCCGTTGGAGGCGCCGTCCTGATTGACCGCGCTGCCACGGACCACCGCGAGGATCCGGTGCCCGTGCCGGCGGGCGTCGGACAACCGCTCCACCACCAGCACGCCGGCGCCCTCGCCCATGCTCGTACCGTCGGCGGCCGCCGCGAACGGCTTGCACCGCGCGTCCGCGGCCAGCCCGCGCTGGCGGGCGAACGAGGTGAAGATGCCCGGGTTGGTGAGGACCGTGACGCCCCCGGCCAGGGCAAGGTCGCACTCCCCGGCGCGCAGCGCCTGCGCGGCCAGGTGCAGGGCGACCAGCGAGGAGGAGCACGCGGTGTCGATGGTCACCGCCGGGCCTTCGAGCCCGAACTGGTAGGCGACCCGGCCGGACATGACGCTGGTGACCGAGCCGGTCAGCAGGTGTCCCTCGACGCCGTCGGGCAGCTCCACGCCGAGCCCGTAGGTCGAGGAGGCACCCCCGACGAACACGCCCGTCGCCGAGCCGCGCAGCGAGTCGGGTGAGATGCCGGCGCGCTCCAGCGCCTCCCAGGACACTTCCAGCAGCAGTCGTTGCTGGGGGTCCATGGCGAGGGCTTCGCGGGGGGAGATGCCGAACAGGCGGGCGTCGAACTCGGCGGCGGCGTCGACGAAACCACCCTCACGCACGTAGGTCGCGCCGGGACGGTCCGGATCCGGGTCGTACAGGTTCGCCAGGTCCCAACCCCGATCGGCCGGGAACCCGCTGATCGCGTCACGGCCGCCGGCCACCACGTCCCACAGCTGCTCCGGCGACGACACCCCGCCCGGCAGCCGGCAGCCCATGCCGACAAGCACGATCGCGTCGTCCTCGACGTCGACGCTCGGTGTGGTCGCGCGCACGCCCGCACCGTCGTGGCTCTCCCCGGTGAGCCGCTCCAGCAGGAAGCCGGCGAGCGCCGCCGGTGTGGGGTAGTCGAAGACCAGCGTCGCGGGCAGCAGCACGCCGGTGGCCGTCCGCAGCCGGTTGCGCAACTCGACCGAGGTGAGCGAGTCGAAGCCGAGCGTCTTGAACGCCTGGTTCGGGCTCATCGCCTCGGCGGGTTCGTGGCCCAGCACCGCGGCCGCGTGGCTGACGACGGTGTCGAGCACGAACCGGTGTCGGGCGGACGCGGGCAGGGCGGCGAGCCGGCTGGCGAAGGTGTCGGTGTCCGGTGCGGCGTCGCCGGCCCGGCGCAGGGCCGGTCGGACGAGCGAGCGGAGCAGGGCCGGGACCTCGGTCTCGCCGCTGCGGTAACCGGCCAGGTCCAAGCTGATCGGCACCACGTGCGGCAACGGCAGACGCACCGCCTCGTCGAACAAACCCACACCCAACGACGACGACAACACCCCACCGATACGCGCCACCGCACGCCCATCCAAATGCGCCGTCATCTCCGACAACGCCGCCCACAACCCCCACCCCACCGACAACCCCGGCAAACCCTCCGCCCGCCGCCGCGCCACCAGGCCATCCACAAACGCGTTCGCCGACGCATACCCCGCCTGCCCCGCCGTCCCGAACGTCGCAGACGCCGACGAGAACACCACGAACCACGCCAGATCCCGACCCCGCGTCAACTCATCCAAATGCGCCGCCGCCACCGCCTTGCCCGCCCACACCGACGCCACCCGCTCACCGGTCAAACCCTCGAACGCACCGTCATCGAGCACCCCGGCCAGATGCACCACACCGGAGAGGTCCCCGATCTCGTCGAGCACCCCGGCCAACACCGCGCGATC
>NZ_JCANTD010000056.1:0-13934 GCF_059570675.1 Salinispora goodfellowii
AAAGGCAAGACCAGCCGCGAGACGGCGTACCTGACGATCTCCCTGCCCGCCGGTCAGGCCCGGCCGGTCGATCTGGGCGCCTGGGCTCGGGCGGAGTGGCAGATCGAAAACAGGGTGCACTATGTACGAGATGTCACGTTACGTGAAGATGCGCATCAAGCCCGGACCGGGAACGGACCCGCTGTCTTCGCCACCCTCCGTAACACCTCGATCGGGCACCACCGCCTCAACGGCGCCACCAACATCGCCGAAGCCACCCGCGAAGCCAGCCAGCGTCCCCACGACCTCATCACCGCTGTGACCACCGGAAAACCGACCGTGAACAGGCTAAACGGCACTACGCAATAGCCCTGAGGTGCCCACCGGCATGCCGCTCTGCGCTTGGTGCAGAACGGCTAGGACCGCGAGCAGTGGCACCATCTCCACCGGCGCGTCGACGAGCCGTCCGAACATCGGGCTGTACTCAAACGGCGGCATCAGCGCCGTCTCGTCTGGGCGGTGAGGGCGCCGGCTGCCGGGCACGCGGGTGGGCGGGATCATCCGGCGGATCGGCTCCCGCCGCTGCTGGCGGCCACTGCGCTTGCGATTTCCCACCGAGCCTCCCGACGAGAACGGACCGCCATCCCGTCGATGCTGACAGGTCGGCAGCCGGACAGGAAAGCGACAGACCGCACCAGCGAGCTGGAATCTGGACCGAAGAGCTATTCATGCGGCTGCTCGTATCGGGGCGGCTGTCTGCGGTGCAGACCGCCTCGCGGTGTCTGGTGGTCTCGCAAGGAGCCCGGTAGGTTCAGGCGTCGAACACTTCCACTTTCACCGATTGGGGATGCCGGCTCCGTGTCGCAGGTCGAGAAGATCGCCGGTGAGCTCCGCGCGTTGATGGCCGGGGTGAAACGCGCGCAGGGATTGGCAGCTGCCGCTGACTCCCGTACTGGTGCCGGACCGGTCTTGGCATCCACCTACGCCTTCCCCGGCTCCGAGAGCGACCTGCAGCGCCGAGGGCTCATCGGCGCCGGCTTCCTCGACCCCTACAAGGCGCGCATCCTGCTGCACACCCTTCTCGCCGCCGGCGCCGAGCCCGAGACCATCGCCGCCGCATTCGCCGCCTACGGCACCGGCGATCCCGCCCGCTGGCCCTGGCCGGCCCTCAGCCAACAGCCGGAGATGCAGTATGCGTAGCCACGACCTCACGCCCGGCCGCATGATCGGCGTCACGTTCGACCACGGCGAGGACTTCTTCACCGCCCTCGCCGACGCCTGCCGCATCAACGGCATCCGCCACGGCTACATCCCCGTCTTCATCGCCGGCTTCAGCAATGTCGAGATCGTCGGCACATGCCAACGCCTCGACGACCCCCAGGCACCCCTGTGGGACCGCGTGCACCTGTCCAACGTCGAAGCACTCGGCGGCGGCACCATCGCCTACGACGACGCCGAGGACCGGATCCTGCCGCACATCCACGTCAGCGTCGGCCTCAAGGAACACAGCGCCACCGGCCACACCAGCCACCTGCTTGCCGCCACCGTCCAGTTCCTCACCGAAATGTTGGTTATGGAGGTTGCCGCGCCGACAATGCGCCGGGTCCCCGATCCCACGATGTACGACGTGCCACTACTACAATTCGGCAACGGCTGATCATCTCAGATGGCGGCGTCGTCTTGTGGGCTGACGGGTTGCCACGATGCGCGCGAAGGGCTATGGGCCCCGATCGTGTCAGCCATCCGTTTGCTGATCATCGGGATTTGCGGGCCCATCATGCGTCTTATCCCCGAGGCGAGCCTCTACGACATGCCTCAGTTGCGTATCAGCGACAGCTGACAGGCCAGTAGCATCCACTCCCGCCACACGCGCTGGAACCTGGACCGGAAGCCGCTCATGCGACTGGCCGCCTGCTGTGCCGACTCGCCCAGTGTCTAGTGGCCTCGCGAGGAGACCGGTAGGTTCAGCGGTCGAGAACTTCCACTTTCATCGATAGGGGATGCCGGCCACGTGTCACAGATCGAGAAGATCACCGGTGAACTCCGTGCGTTGATGGCCGGGGTGGAACGCGCGCAGGGGTCGGCCGCCGCCGTCGACCGTCAGGCGCAGGAGACGGCGTCGCGGGCTGCTGGTGCGGGCTTCGTTGCGGTGGCGGCGGGTGTGGCACGGGTGCGCAACGCGATCACGGGCATCCAGGGCGGCCTGGGAAGACTTGCTGGGTCGATCGGTGAGGCGACGACGGCCGCCGCTGCGGTGCCGAACGAGGCCACCCCGCAGGAGACGATCGCCGGGCTGGTGCCTGTGCAGAGCGCCGTGGACGCCGCTCGGGACGCGGCGGCCGGGGCCATCACCGGACCTGAGTTGTAGCGTTCTGGCGATCTTGTGATCACGGGTGCCGCTGACCTCGGCGTTTGCCGGCGGATTGGCGCCGATGTGGTCACTAACGCGGCTTGGCGGCGTGGGTAGTCTCGCGGGGTGGGCGCTTTCGTGCGGCGGGTGAAGACCGCCTCCGGAGCGACCGCGGTCCAGATCGTGCACAAACGAGGCCGGCGGGTGCTGAGCATCGAGCACATCGGCTCGGCCCATACCGACGACGAGTTGGCGCTGCTGCTGCAGGTCGCTGAGGAACGCCTGCATGGTGGGCAGTTTGCCCTGGACCTGGACGGCGTCGGCACCGGTGCGGGCGGGGCGTCGGCGGTGGTCGAGGGCACGTCCTCGCTGATCTTGTGGGATGTCCTGAACAGCCTCTACGACGACCTCGGCCTGGATCGCCTCGGCGACGAGGCGTTTCGGGCGTTGGTTCTGGGCCGGGTGATCGAGCCGACCAGCAAGGCCGACACCGTGCGTGTGTTGACCGAGATCGGGATCGCCTCGCCGCATCGGGTGACGTTCATGCGCTGCCTCAAGCGGGTGGTCGAGCGGGACTACCGGGCCGTGATCGCGCAGGCCTGTCACCGGCACGCCACCCGCGGCGGCGGGCTGGCGGTCGTGCTCTACGACGTGACCACCCTGCACTTCGAGGTCGAACGCGAAGACCAGCTGCGCAAGGTCGGGATGAGCAAGGAACGCCGCGTCGACCCGCAGGTCACCGTCGGGCTGCTCACCACCGCCAACGGGTTCCCGCTGGAGATAGACCTGTTCGCCGGCAACAAAGCCGAGACCAAAACCCTGATCCCGGTGCTGACCCGATTCCGCGACCGCCACCAGGCCGACGACCTGGTCGTGGTGGCCGACGCCGGGATGCTGTCCGCGGCCAACCTGCTGGCCTTGGAAGACAACGGATTCCGGTTCATCGTCGGCTCCAAGACCAGCAAAATCCCCTACGAACTTGAGGCCCACGTCGAGCGGCACGGCAACCACCTGCCCGACGGCGCGACGATCGAGACCACCCGGCGCATGGGCACCGGGACCAAGGCCCGCGACCGGCGGGTGGTCTACCAGTACACGTTCACACGAGCCCAGCACGACAACCGCACGATCAACGCCATGGTCGAACGCGCCGAAAAGGTCGCCGCCGGCGAACGACCGCTGAAGAAGGACCGCTTCGTCACCTTCACCGACAGCACCACCAGCGTGAACTGGGACCTCGTCGAACGCGCCCGATCCCTGATCGGGATCAAGGGCTACGTCACCAACATCGACCCCACCGTGATGGACGGTGCGGCCGTCGTGGCCGCCTACCACGACCTCTACCAGGTCGAACGTTCCTTCCGGATGACCAAGTCCGACCTGGCCGCACGACCGGTCTTCCACCGCCTCGAAGACAGCATCCAGGCCCACCTGACCGTCGTGTTCGCCGCCCTGGCCATCTCCCGCGAAGCCCAAGCACGCTCCGGGCTGAGTATCAACAAGATCCTCAAGACCCTGCGGCCCCTCCGCTCAGCCACCGTCACCATCGGCACCCAGCAAGTGACCGCCCAGCCACGCATCACCGCCGAGACCCGAACCCTCCTGACCACCCTCGGCTGGAGTGGTCACTAAATCGCTACAACTCAGGCCGGAGTCGGTGAGGCGCAGCAGTACGTCGCCATGGTCCTACAGGGCGGGCAGCCCGGGCCGCTGTTGCAGGCCCTGGAGGCCATTAAGCAGGTCCTGGTGCTGGTCGTGCAGCGCACCGGCGGGGCCCGGCAGGCCATCGAAGCGGCGATCGCGCAGGCCCGGCAGCTGGGGTCGTCGGGAAACTGACAGGGGCTGGCGGTCACCCACCGGCCAGCCCTACCCCTTCCCAGCACGGTGACCCGCCGCCGACACCTCATGCCGCCGGCGACACCCCATCGGATGACCATGACCACGGCACGCTCTGGACCAGACAGCCAACCGGAGTCCCGGGCGGGACGCCGACCGGTCCGAGAACCAGAACTCCACCCAGGTTGGACGACGAAGGGCGGCGTCCGTTGGAGCTCGAGAACGAATGCGCCGATATAGTCGCCAGCACGAGCTACCGGGTCCACCAGAACCCCACCAGGCAGGAGATCGCCGACGCCCGGCTCCGCACCGGCGACTCCGGCAACCCGGACAAAGACCCGGACTACCTGATCGAAGGTCACGTGTTCGACTGCTATTCGCCCACTCTCGGCAAGCCGGTACGGGGTGTCTGGAGCGAGGTCCGCGCCAAGGTCGACAAGGAGCAGACCCAACGCGTGGTGCTGAACCTGCACGACTGGCACGGAGACCTCGCGGCCCTGCGGACACAGTTCGACACCTGGCCCGTCGAGAAGCTGAAAAAACTCGTCGCGGTAACGCCGAGCCGCGCGATCGTGCAGATCGTCCGTCGAGACTGAGGAGAGGCGCAGAGATGGCTGTCGAGTTCAGGTTGACCCTCGCCGGTGACCTGCCCCTGGACCACGTGGCTGATCTCGTGGCAGCCGAACCCGCCGAGAAGCCCAGGCCGAGCGGCACCAACCCACAGCTGCTCAGTGCCCGCCTCTACGACACCCGCGGGTACGCGCTGACCGTATCCTCAGGCAGCCAGGGCTACTTCGATGCCGAGGCCGAAGACGGTGCCCGCTGGGAGTGGGAGCCAGAGACATACGTCGACATCGACTTCTCCATGCGGGCAGACGACCTGGTCGACAAGGGGATCCCGAACATGATGAAGGCCGTGGCCCGGGTGTTGGCCGCCCGGAAAGAGGACGCCGCGCTGGTCCAGAGCGGCAACTGGCTCCTGCTGACCCGCGTCGGAGGCACACTCCGCAGATACCGGCCTACCTGGTGGGGCCACTACGGCATAGACGATCGCCTCATCACCCCATGAACCAGCCGAGCGCGGGTGACCCGCTGACGAACGACGCGACTTCGACCCGTCATCCGTGGTCGACCCCGGCCAGACCGCCCAAGAGCGAGAGCAACGAGCGGTCGCCCACCTCAGCCGAGTCCTTCCCGTCGCCGAAACCGCCAGCCTCATAACCTTTTGGTGGTTCATCCGTAAAGGTGCCTGGCGCATCCGCTACCTCCCCACGAACAGCCCCGACAGTGGAGACAGGGCCAGCCGACTACTCACCGAAGGGACCACCTGGACCAGCGGCATCTACGAACCCGAAACCCATGCCTTTGGCGGCCACGACGCAATGGCCACCGCGCACACGCTGTTCCACCACGACAGCCGCCACCTCCTCACCTACCTCCACCAGCACCCCACCACCCGGCGCGAACACTCCCTGATCTTGTGCAGCGCCCTCATGCGCGTAGCAGGGCTGGACCCCAACGAGCAAGGCGACGTCTGGGCACAAGTCCCCGAGCACCGCGCCGCACACCTCAACCAGGCACCCATAACCGATGCCCGCAGGTGGGCGAGGGTCACCGGAGACGTTCGAAGCCTGCTGCTCGGCGCACCTCGCACTTCCGGCGACTGGCACACCGCATTGGCACACGCCGGCACGGCTCTACACCGTCAACGGGAAAGGGGCACCCTCAGCCGTGGTCTGCAGGCAGCAGTCGCCTTGCACGTGATCTACCACTGGAACAAGCTCGGACTACCCGCCGCCACCCAGGCCACTCTCGCCCGAGCGGCCCAGGAAGCCATCTTGGGCCTGCCCGATAGACACCTGCCAGACGCCGGATAGACGCACCAGAGGAAAGGAGTGGAGGAAGGCACCGTGCCCGAGAAGGTGATCACCAGCAAGGTTCTCTGCTACGTCGTGCGGGAAGGGCACTTGCTCGTCTTCCGCCACACTGACTTCAGCTACGAGGAGGTAGGCATCCAGGTGCCCGGCGGCAGCGTCCACCCGGGTGAGGACCCCGCGGACGCGGCGCTGCGCGAGGCCCGCGAAGAGACCGGACTAACGGGCTTCACCATCGTGCGCAAGCTGGGCGAGGTCGAGTACGACATCACCCCGCTCCGCTTCGAGATCCAGCGTCGCCACATCTTCGAGTTGACGCTGCACGGGGCGACGCCCGAACGGTGGGCGAGCCAGGAAGAGCACGACGGCGGGCGGCAGCCAACCCGGTTCGAGTGCTTCTGGGTACCGCTACGAGCCGCGCACGTCCTGCAGTCCGGCCAGGGCGCTCTCGTGGGCCGGTTGTTCGAATGACCAGGAATCCAACCGCGGCAACCAGGAGAAACAATGCGGAAAGACGAACTGCGGGACCTGATCCGGCGCAGCCCGTGGCTGATCCGGGCACTGGGCGTCGTTCGGGACTCCGGTCTGCCGGACGCCTGAATCGGCGCGGAATCCATCCGCGACCTGGTCTGGAGCGAGCGCTACGGCGTCGACTTCGACCCGTCATCGGTGCGGGACGTCGAACCGATCGAGGTCCGCGTTCCCCGCAACGCAGCGGGCACGTCGAGCTGTGCCCTAAGCGTCGTGCGGGACTCATGCCGAACGCTGACAACCCTTCGTCAGCTTCGTGACTGAGCCGCCGCCCGAAGCTCGCGGAGGGGGCAGCGCTCCCACCCGCCCGCGAGTCCTGGCAGGGAAATTTCGAGACGATGACCATCGATTATGTGCGCGGTGTGTGCTCTCCAGCGGATGCCAACCGGGATGAACCGGTGCCAACGCGGATCACCACGGCCGACCGCCGGTCGCAACCCGGGATTCGTGTGCTCGGGGTGTGCTCCTGGGCTGCGACAACGGTGGTCCGGGTGACGTGGGTGAACGTGGGCCACTCCCTGCCACCCCAGGTGAACCCCCGGGTCGCTAGACTGGGCTCTCGCGCCCTCGTAGCTCAGGGGATAGAGCAACGGTTTCCTAACCCGACGCCTCACCCATCTCCGCACGCTGATTACCTGCAACTTCTTCACTTCCCGCCAAGGAAACAGGTCGCGGCGCTACGTTGCTATGCTCGCTTACCGAAATCTTCTGTAGCGGCATAAGCACTGCTCCGAAGGCAGTCCCAGCAACCGGACCCTGTGGTTGCGGTCTTCCGAAGTCGCCACGCCAAGCCAGCATGTAGTGTCGCAATGCCCTTCATCGGCCTGACGGATCTAATGATCAAAGCGCTTGCCGACGACCGACGCGGTAACGCCCCAAACCAGCAGGGCTCGCGCAATGGCAACCTCGATCAATCTGTCAGTAATTTTACAGTCCCGCGAGGCGGGGCGACATTTCGTCGTACTGCCGTGGTTGCATGCCGGTCTCACTGACCTCAAGGAGTCTTCAGGTGTGGGCGCACAGCAAGAACCACTTCGGAGTTCGGCACCGGCTCGAAGATCACTTACGCGGCTCGGCGGATCTGGCTCGGCTGTTCGCATCACCCTTCGGGCTCGGCGAGTTGGCGTGGTGGACAGGCCTTGTCCATGACGGCGGCAAGTGCTGGCAGGCGTGGCAGGACAAGTTGCTGCTCGTCGAGCCGACGAACGGTCGGGTGGGCCTGGATCACAAGTCCTTCGGCGTACAGTTGGCCCGTCGTCACCATCTCCGGCCGGTGGAGTTCGCTGTGGCCGGGCACCATGGCGGCTTGACTAATCAGGGGCAGGTTGACGCCCTCTTTGGTGAAGATGCTGCCGCGGAGGAGCGACTGCGGTCCGGTCCGTGGGCTGAGGTTGAGAAGACTCTTCGAGTAGCGCTTCCCGAAGTGTTTTCTCAAATTCCTATTATGCCTGTCGAATTTGACGACAGTGCAGAGCCGATGACGAGAGAGTTCCTCCTACGATTCTTGTTCTCCTGCCTGGTTGATGCCGATGTGCTTGACACTAAGGCCCATGTGGAGGGCGGTCTTCCGAGGGTAGGCCCTGACCTGGATGCTCCGGCCCTGCTCAGTCGCTTCCTGGCCCGGCGTGCGGAATATCTGCGGCTCCGGGCGCCTGGTGCGATGGATGGTCATCGACAACGGCTGTTCGCCGCAGCGATCGCTGCCGCTGAGCGGGAGCCTGGCATCTTTCGGTTGACCGCTCCGACTGGGACCGCGAAGACTATCGCCGCTGCTGGATTCGCCTTGAAGCACGCAGCGCTGCATGGTAAGCGACGGGTGATCGTCGCGGTTCCCTTCATTACTATCACCGAACAGAATGCGGCGGTCTACAGAGACCTCCTCGACCCCGAGGACCCACACGCCGAGCGGGTTGTCCTTGAACATCATAGCCACGTTGAGATCAACGATTCTGACTCTAGCGGTCAATATCACTCGTGGCGGCGCCTCGCGTCGGAAAACTGGGATGCGCCCTTCATCGTTACCACCACGGTCCAGCTCTTCGAGTCACTGTTCGGCCGGACACAGTCTCGCATGCGCAAGCTGCACCGGATCGCCGATTCCGTGCTAGTTCTAGATGAGGTGCAGGCATTACCGCACGATCTGTTACCGCAGATTGCCGATGCGCTGCGGATCCTGACGCAGCAGTTTGGGGTGACCGTGGTGTTGTCATCGGCCACTCAGCCTGCTGTTCACGCGCTCGACCCCCTCAAGGCGTTGGAATCGCGCGAGATTCTGCCGGACCAGGAGTCTTTTTTTGCCGAGTGCCAGCGAGTGAAGTACGACTGGCGGCTCAAGCCGAAGCCATCCCTTGCGGACATGGTGAATGAAGCCGCTACACATCGGCAGGCCCTGATGGTGGTCAACACTGTGCGTGACGCGAGAACTGCTTTTCGCCATGCTCAAAATATAGCCAGCGACGAGATGGCGGTGCTACACCTGTCCACTGGAATGTGCCCGGCCCACCGCAAGAGTGCACTAAGAGCTGTCCAACGCATACTGGCAGATGGCAAGTCGGTTTTGCTAATCAGCACTTCTTTGATCGAGGCAGGGGTCGACCTGAACTTCCCGGTGGCATTCCGAGCAATCGGACCTCCCGAATCACTAGCGCAGGTCGCCGGCCGGTGTAATCGAGAAGGTGACCTTGGCCAGCGCGGCGGGCTGGTCGTAATCTTTGACCCGGACGACGGCGGGCTTCCGCCCTCATACCCCACGCAGATCGAAGTGGCGCACATGCACTTCGGCCCCGATAGCGACCCTGAGAACCAGGCGACCCTGGATGAGTACTTCACAGAACTATACGGCACTCTTGACATCGAAGGCCCGGGTAGTACCTCTAAAGCCATCAGGGCCAGCCGGAGCCGGTGGGACTTTGTCGCCGTGGCAGATGGCCCCTTGAAGGCCACAGGTAGCACTCAACGAAAGCGCGAGTTGGCCTTCCGAATGATCAACGAGGACACTGTTCCGGTCGTCGTCCGGTACGGCGGCGACCACAGTGGCGCGAAGATCATTGACAGGTGCCTGCAGGCCCTACGCGGCCCCTACCCGGATATGAGAATGCTGCGGGACCTACAGCCGTACATCGTCAACCTGCGCCGCAGTACTGCACGAGCAGCAGACGTGGCACCCCACCTCCTCCCTGTCATCGGTGACCTGTGTGAGTGGTACGGGGACTACGACGACGGATACGGCATAGACCTGGGCAACGAAGGAAAGGACTACCTGTGGTAGCCCGACGCGCAGGCGCCCTGTTTGGCGAGCCGCCCTGCAGCGGCTCGCCAGACAAGCGCGCCATCCAGGGCTACTTGCTCTTGCCCCGCATGAACTGGACCAGCCGCACGACCAAGACCGTCGTGCCGCCGAAGGCTGCCCCCGCAGTCAGAACGGCATTGGACTGGCTTGCGCCGCCCCACCAGGTCAGCAACCCCGTCGCGCTACCCACGAATGCGGCGGTGAGCAGGGCGATAGCTCGCCAACAGGGCTAACTTCCACCTGATCAATGGAAAAGGATCATCAGCCGTGAGTGACAAACCAGGACAGCGTTCTCATCCGCCAGTGGTGGTACAGGTTCGCGGCGAGGCTGCACTTTTCACAAGACCCGAGCTACGGGTGGAGCGGGTGAGCTACCCCGTGATGACCCCTACAGCAGCCGCCGGCGTGCTGGATGCGATCTTCTGGAAGCCAGAATTCCGCTGGGTTCCGGTGAAAATCGAGGTGCTACGGCCAATCCAGCAGTTCAACCTGCGCCGCAACGAGACTAGCGACCTTCCCAGCCTCGCCGATGCTGTCAACAAAGGACGTCGGATCAACACGGTGGCTAGCCGAGACCAGCGTAGCGCGTTGTGCCTGCGGGACGTCGAGTACCGCATTTATGCCCAGGTCGAGCTGGCAGCACACGCCGACAAGAGGGACGTCGCCTACCGCGAGCAGTTTCGGCGACGGGTCAATCGTGGCGCGTGCTACCAGCAGCCCTTCCTAGGCTCGAAGGAATTTCCCGTCTCGTTTTTCCCCCCGGACGAGCGCAAGCCGATCGACCTGACCGAGGACCTGGGAATCATGCTGCATCGTATCCATTACGGCCCACCTACCAAGTTTGACTGGTTCACCGCACGTTTGGAAAAGGGCGTGCTACACGTTCCGGCACGCGGGATACCAGGTGATGGCGTCGGGATAGCGGGGGTGGCGTGATGTTGCTACGCCACCTGGTTGAGTTCCGTCGCCCGAACGATGCTTACGGTGAGGATAGCCGCCCGTACAGTCGGATCCGAAACGTTCGGTGGCAGTTGAACCTCAACAGCGAGGGGCAGCTACGTCGACTGGTTCCTTTGAAGGCATCGGGTGAACGACCCACGAAGACCGGCTTGCCGATCCTAGTGCCAAACGCCGGCCGCACATCGGGGATCGCCCCGGCGATTGGCGCCGATGATGCCCAATACGTACTCGGCTGGGCGGACGACAAAGCCAAACCCGAACGGGTGGCGCAGGCACACGAGTCGTTCGTCGACCTGTCCCGTCGCTGGCTGCGCGAACATCCGGACGATACGACAGCACGGGCACTCGTGGCCTTCTACGACCGTCGAGAGCTACCCCAGCCGCCCGACGACGAGAAGTGGTCATCGCGCGACCTTGTCGTCATATCAGTCGGCGGTAAGCGAGCGACTGAACAGGACACGCTGTGGACACTGTGGGAGGCAGTCGTACAGGAACGCAAGAGCGGCGCCAGTGCCGACGGGAGTGGTCAGCGAGGCTTATGCCTGGTCTGTGGCCAGCCGGATCAGCCCCTGCTAGACCGGATACCACAATCGCTGCCCAAGGCACTGGTCCCACGAGCAGACCAAGAGGTCGCGCTGCTGTCGGCGAACAAGCGCATCCACACGTACGACTTCAACGAAGGGCTCGCCGGATCGCCGATCTGCGTGTCCTGCGGTCAGGCTGCCGTCGCCAACCTCAGCGCCATACTGTCCGAACAGCGATTCACATTCACCTACCCTCGCCAACGAACGCGTCTCGCCTGGTGGGTCAGCAACGGCGCCAACAGCGAAACCATCGCCATGCTCGACCGTAAGCCCGAGGAAATCAGCGAGTACCTCCACTCGCTGGTCACCGGCCGGAAACGTAGACGGCCCGATGACCGACTGACCTTCTGCTCGGCCACGCTGTCCGGCAACGTGGCCCGGCTCGTGGTTCACCACTGGCTGGAGATGCCGCTCACCAAGGCCGAGGACAACGTCGACGCCTGGTTCAACGATCACCAGATCCTCGCCCGAGGCCAAGAAGTTCCAAACGCATACCCCATCTGGATGCTAGTCCGATGCTCTGGCCAGTGGCTGCCGGACAGATCTGAACGCGGCGGACGGTACATCGAGCTCTGGGACAAGGCCGCTGACCGACCGGACGACCTAGCGCAACTGCTCCTGCACAGCGGCCTGCGCGGAGGAACGCTGCCACCCCACCTTCTCGCCCATGCTGTCCGCCGGATCCGCACCGACCTGCGAATCGACGGCCCACGGGCCGCGCTACTACGGGTCGTACTCACCCGTCACCCGCAACGAACAGGAAGAGGACCCACCGCCGTGCTGGACGAAAAGCAGGACAACCCGGCCTACCTGTACGGGCGGCTCTTCGCCGTACTCGAGTCACTCCAGCGCACCGCCTACCGGCAGAGCGAGCAGCCCAACGCCACTTTCTTTCACCGCTACTTCGCCGGTGCGGTGGCCAACCCTCGGATTGCCCTTGTGCAAGGCTGCCAGCTCTACCCTGCCTGGCTCAAGAAGCTGGACAGCGCCGCAGGCGACGACAGCAGCAATCCCATCAGCCGCCAGAGCGCCGAGCGTGCCGGTCGGGCCGCCGGCCGCTACCGGGCACGGGTGCGTGAACTAAAGGACCGGCTCACCGATCCAGTCGCTCCCCTACATGACACGGAAAGCCAGTCATGGTTCATCCTCGGCTACTTCCATCAGCAGGCACATGACATCCGGATGGCCAAGACCGGCAAAGCCCCAGAAATCCCGGCCGACGACCTACCCACCGACGAGCACGACACCAACGAAGGGAACCACGAACAGTGAAGCCCCAGACGACCGATCCGGCGGTCCGACACGATGCAGTAATCTTCTTCGACGTTACCGACGGTAACCCCAACGGTGACCCCGATGGCGGCAACCGACCCCGTGTCGACGAAGCCACCGGACACGGCCTAGTCACCGATGTTGCACTCAAGCGGAAGATCCGCGACACGATCGGGCTGACCGCCGACGCCCTCGACTACCAGGCCGACCGCTATAACGTGTTCGTCGAGGCCGGACACGCCCTCAACACCCGCACCGCCGAATCGTACAAAGCAACTGGCATCGAACTTAAATCTCGAAAGATCTCTCCCGAGCAAGCCGAAGCTGCCCGGCGGTGGATGACCGACCGATACATCGACGTACGCTTGTTCGGCGCGGTGCTTTCCACCGGTGAGACCAAAGCACTGGGTCAGATCCGCGGCCCCCTGCAGTTCGGCATGGCCCGCTCTATCCACCCCGTCCTACCCGTCTCACACGCCATTACCCGGGTAACTCAGACACGCCAGGAAGACATTGACAAGGGCGAAAAGACCGAAATGGGTAGCAAATGGACTGTGCCCTACGGCCTGTACCGGGCGCAGTTCCACTACTCCGCCGCCCTGGCCCAAAAAACGGGCGTGACTACCGAGGACCTCACCGCCCTCTACAAGACGCTGCAGTTCATGTTCGATCATGATCGCACTGCGACTCGCGGCATCATGACCATGCGCGGCCTGTACGTCTTCAGCCACTCCAATGCCTACGGCAACGCCCCTGCCCAGCCCTTGCTGGACCGGGTCCAAGTCGCTCTTGCCAGCGGCGTCGGAACCCCCCGCACCTTCACCGACTACAAGATCACTTCCGACGTCAGCGAACTGCCGGCTGGCGTGACCTTCGACATCCTGCAGGACTGAGGAGTCTCGACGATGACCTGGTGGCCCGACGGGGACCGCAACGCCAGGGCCTGATCAAGTTCCGTGAGTGTCCGGGTTGTTGGTGATGCCCAGGATGGGGAGCGCTCGTCGGGGTTCGTCACGGATGGCCCGGGTGGTCTTGGCGATGTTGTCGGCTCCGAGGGTTTTCAGCACGCCGATGGCGAGGTTGCGGAGGGTCGCCATGGCCCGGGGGCCAGTTCCGGTGTGGACGGTGGAGGCGTCTTCGGTGAAGGTGACGTCCCTGATGTGGTGTGAGGAGTTCTCTACTGACCAGTGCCCGCGGGTCGCGGTGGCCAGATCGGCAGGGCTGGCTTGGTGGGCGTCGAGGCTGGTGACGGCGTAGAC
>NZ_JCANTD010000057.1:0-13793 GCF_059570675.1 Salinispora goodfellowii
CACGGTCAAAGGCAAGACCAGCCGCGAGACGGCGTACCTGACGATCTCCCTGCCCGCCGGTCAGGCCCGGCCGGTCGATCTGGGCGCCTGGGCTCGGGCGGAGTGGCAGATCGAAAACAGGGTGCACTATGTACGAGATGTCACGTTACGTGAAGATGCGCATCAAGCCCGGACCGGGAACGGACCCGCTGTCTTCGCCACCCTCCGTAACACCTCGATCGGGCACCACCGCCTCAACGGCGCCACCAACATCGCCGAAGCCACCCGCGAAGCCAGCCAGCGTCCCCACGACCTCATCACCGCTGTGACCACCGGAAAACCGACCGTGAACAGGCTAAACGGCACTACGCAATAGCCCTGGGTGTTGGTAGCGGCGTACTGATCACGACTCTCGGTCTTGGGACTTTGGGTTGTCAGTGTCTCTTCCTTTGTAGCGAATGTCGCTGCTCGTGACTATTTGAACTGCTTTCGATAACAGGACTTCTGCGACTAGCCCCATCTGTCGGATATTTGCTTCCTATATCGTATTGCGACTGTGATCGCGAAATTCCACCTGGCCGGAGCGTTCAGGTCCACCGGCAGATGGAAGCTGGGCTAGGATTCCGAGGCACTATCTACCTTGGGGAGACACTGTGGCTAGTTGGTCGATGCGGCTTGATGCTATTTCTGCTTCGGGGCGTTTTGTCCCGTCGTGGGTGCGCTGGGTCGCTGTCGTCATGGTGTCGGTAGTGGTTGCTTCGTTGCTGCCGCCAGGATCTGCGGCGCGGGCAGCCGAGGTGGGTGATGAGCGTGCGTGGGTCGTGGCAGATCTACTGTCGGGTAGTCCATCAGTACGTCGGGCGGCGGAAGCCGCGTTGTTGGGGTCGGATGAGGACGTCCAGGAGTTCCTCGAGTCGGGTCGGGCTGAAGCCGTCCGGGCGGACACGCGAGCAGCGGCACGGGTGTTGGCGGGGATGGATGGCCCGGCGATGCGGACGGCGGCGTTGGACGCCTTGGCGGGTTCTGATGAGGAGTTAAGTGCGCTCGTTGACGGGGGGTGGAAGTCAGCGTGGGCTGCGGATGAACGAGTGCGGGCGTATCGGTGGTTGGAGTCGGGTGGTCCAACGGTGCAGGCCGCCGCGGAAGAGGCGTTGGCGGGGTCGCCGGAGGAGTTGACGGAGTTCTTGGCGCAGGGCCGCCATGAGGCGCTGTTCGCTGATGACCGGTTGGCGGTGACGCGGATGTTGACCGGGGGGGTCAACAACAGCGGGCCGGTGTTGGACGCGGCGGCTCAGCAGGCGTTGGCGGGCTCGGCGCAGGAACTGCGGGAGTTTGTGGAGTCCGGGCAGTTCGTGGCGCGGGCCCGGGATGAGGAGTTGGCGTCTGTTCGGAGTTTGGTGGAGCAGGCCAAGGAGGCTGGTGAGACAACGTCGCGAGAGGCGCTGGCGGCGACGGAGTGGTCGGGTCGAGCAGCGGCGGCTGCGCAAGAAGCGAAGGAGGCGGCGCAGGAGGCTGCGCAGGAGGCGGCTGCGGCTGGAGGCGATGCGGGACGTGCATCGGCAGCGGCGGGCCGGGCGGCGGATGCGGCGCGGGGTGCGGCGGATGCGGCGCGGGACGCGGTGGGTGCGTCGAACGCGGCGATGCGGGCGGCACGGGTGGCGTCGGACGCGGCGCGTAAGGCGACGACGGCGGCGTCCTTGACGGCGCGGGCGGCGGCGCGGGCTCAGCAGGCAGCGGCCGATGCGCGCACGGATGCAGGCAAAGCGTCTGCGGCGCGGGAGGCGGCGGAGTCGGCGCGGGACGCGGCGGCGAAGGCGCGGGAGATGGAGCAGGTTCGGGCTGAGCGTGATCGGGCGTTGGCGCAGGCGAAGGCTGCAGCTACGGCGGCCAAGAGCGCAAGCGCGAATGCTGATAAGGCGGCGGTGGCGGCGAATGCCGCAGCGGGGCATGCGGGCGTGTCGGCGGAGCAGGCGGCGCGGTCGCGGGCGGCGGCGGCGCAGGCGCAGCGGTTGGCCTCGGCGGCTGCGCGAGCGGCGGATCGGGCGTATCAGTTCGCGGTGGCGGCGGCAGCGGCGTCGGAGGAGGCGTTCGACTTCGCGGCGCAGGCGGCGGCGCATGCGGAAGCGGCGGCGGATGCCGCGGAGGCAGCGGCTGAGGCGGCGGGTGACGCGGCGAACGCGGCGAAGGAGTCGGCTAAGCACGCCGCGGCGGCTGTGGCGGCGGCAAATACCGCGGTGGCGGCGGCGAATCAGGCGGTGGAGTTGGAGGCGCTGGCTCGGCAGGAGGATGAGACGAGGCTGGAGGAGGCCACGGAGCAGGGTGTGCTGGCCGCGCAGGAGCAGCTTGCGGCGGAGCAGGAGGCCAACCTTGCCGCCGGTGACTTGGTGGCGTGGAACCGTGAGTTGTTGTGGGACACCGCGGAGGAGGATCGGGTTGATCCTGCTACCCGACAGCTATTGGACGAGGCCACCGTGGCGGAGGCGCCGACGGATGTGGTGCTGGACCGGGGGCGTCGGGCGGCTATCAACCTGTTGACCACCGGAGGCGAGTGGACGCGGGCCGCTGCTGCGGAGGCGTTGGCCGGTGGTGAGGTCGAGCTGCGGTCCTGGTTGACCGATGGGCGACGGGTCGCAGTGGGTCAGGATGACCGGGCACGGGTGTGGCATCTGATCGACGTATTGCCGGATGGGAATGAAAAAGCCGCGGCGCAGGCAGCGTTGGCCGGCGATGACGCGGCAGTGGAACAGTTTCTACGGACCCGAGACTACTCGGGGAAGTTCTACAACGACCGGCTGACGATCTATCGGATGCTGGATGGGGCAGGGCCGTCGGTGACGACCGCGGCGGAGCAGGCGCTGTCGGGCTCAGCCGCAGACATGCACGCGTTTTTGCGGCAGGGGCAGTATGTGGCGCGAGGCGCGGATGAGCGGCTCGAGGTATTTCGGGCGATGGACTCCGGCGGTCCGCAGGTGAAGGCTGCTGGCCAAGTGGCTCTGGCGGGGCCGGAATCGTTTGCTTCATACTTCCTGACGGTGTCGCGGTATCAGGCGGCGCAGCGCGATCAAGAGCAGGCCGCGCACGTGGCGGCGGTGAAGGCGCTGATCGCTGAGGCGCAGCAGTATGCGCAGACCGCGTTGGCGGATGCAGCCGAGGCGCAGCGGGTCGCGGCGGACGCGGCCGGTAAGGCCGCCGAAGCGCAAGCCTACGCCCAGCAGGCCACTGACGCGGCAAACATCGCCGCTGGTCACGCCAATGACGCCGCCGATTCGGCCAGCGCAGCGAAAGCCTCCGCTGATCAGGCAGCTCAGTCCGCCACCACTGCCCGTAACGCCGCTAACAAAGCCCAGACCAGCGCGGACAAAGCCGCGCAGTCCGCCGCGACTGCCACCGCCGCCTCACAGCGAGCGAGGGTTGACGCACAATATGCGTATCAGGCAAAGGAGGACGCGAGGGCTGCGGCGGTGGAGGCCGGCGAGGACGCGCTTGCTGCCGATTTGGCCGCTAAGGAGGCCGTTGACACCTACCTTACGAAAGTCGAAGAGTGGGAGGCCGCTCGGCGTAGCACCGAACCGGGTAGCAGCACCGACGGGTCCGGTACCGCGCAGGATCAGCACCGGACGTGGGGATGCCTGGTCGACATAGATGACCTGAACTGGAAGTGCGCGAAAGTCGTGGCTGACTTTGCGGTGGCTCTTGGATACCAGCAGTCATGTAGCTTCCCCGGCAGCAGCGACAGACCTGGCTGCCGGATGGCCGATGAACTTAACGAATTCGTTCAGGACAACCCTGAGGTTGTGCTGGATATGGTCCAGTATGCGCTCATGGCGTGCGGTCTAGTCCCTGGTGCGGGTGAAGTCTGTGACGCCGCCGATGCCGCAATCTCCTTTGGCCGTGGGGACTGGGTCGGTGGTCTCCTTGGTCTCGGCGCTATGGTCCCATGGGCGGGTTGGGGTGCTACTGGGGCTAAGGTAGGCCGTTCTGAGGATAAGTTCCGAAACATAATTCGTATTTTCGAGGGCCTCGCCAAGGGCTGCAAGGCTACGAGCAGTTTCATTCCCGGCACCAAAGTCCTCCTTGCCGATGGCACGAGTATCCCGATCGAGCAAGTCAGCGCAGGCGATGTCGTCGCCGCGACCGACATCGATACCGGTGTAACTGCTAGCAAGACCGTCATTGCGACCGTGACTAGTACTGGCACCAAGAACCTCGTCGACATCGGCATCAATGCTGACGTCGACAATGGCACTGAAACCATCACCGCCACCACCAGCCACCCGTTCTGGCTACCCGAGCGGCATACCTGGATGCCGGCCGCCGAACTCACCTCCGGCGACCAACTCCGTACTAATGGCGGAAAATTCACCTCGATCACCACCATCGCCGAACGTATCAGCGATACCCGTGTTCACAACCTCACCATCGCCGACTTTCACACCTATTACGTCCTTGTGGGCGACGTCTCCGTTCTCGTTTCTAACACCGACTGCGTGCCACCGGTTAAGTGGTTTCCGACTCGTGGTGCAGCATTTGCGGATGCAAAGAGGGATCTTGGTATTCCAAAGAGTCAGGTGCATGACGAACTACGAATGACTAAGATGACGACCAGGGATGGCCGGCCGATCCTGAATCCTGACGGAACTCCAGTGATGACACGCGAGTATATTTACACGCGCGGTGACGGTAGTCGGGTAATAATTCAGGATCATTCGAATGGTCACTATTTCAATGAAGGTGGTGTGGGCGACCAAGGCCCTCACATAAATGTGCGCCCGTTTGACAACCCCAGGAATGGTAAGGTTCCTGGCACGGCTCAGCACTACAACTATTAGCGGGGAGTTTGACGTTGGAGTGGATTGATGCTCTCAGTAATCCGCAGCGAGTACTGGCTATCTATGGGGCCGAACCCCCGACGCTTGAAGCTGTGCACATTCATGAGGTCTGCCTAGACAGGGATGGACCGGCACTGAAAATTCGGCTCGATCTATCAACGGTTCCGGCAAGGATGCCCGAAAAATGGCGTCGTGACGGCTTGAATGTAGTTCAGATTCAAATCATTTTCGGGGGCTTGGAGAAGGTCGAGTTTGGGCGGTTTTCTGTAGATCCTATGTGCGACATGGAAATCCGCAGGCATGGCGCGGAGGTTTACTTTTCGGCTGAATCTGACTCAATCGGGTTGCTGGGGGTTGCGAAAACGGCGACGGTCGTGCACGTTTCAGCATACATGATTTGAGTGTGGTTATGACGGCCGCACCTAGTGCCGCTTGGCTGCCACGTTGGTTTTCCCAGGGGGGCATTTGAGTGGGGGTGAGTCGGTGGTCGCGCTGGTTCGTGTGCATGCCTCTCTATTGGGATTGTGACAGTGAAAGGCTTTCGGTTTTGGCGTGCCTGTAATTGGAGCTGTGCCTCGAAATACCGAAGCGTGCCGGCGATAGGTAGTCGTCAGTGACGCCTCATGACGGGGTAGTTTTGATTGGATGTGTCCGTAGGGAAGATTGACCTTGAGTAAGCGCGTTTGATTGCTGTCTCGAATGATTGTTCCGAATTGGAGAAGGGTGTGAAAAATTCATTTTGGGGCACCGTTGCCGTATTGGTGACAGGTGTTGTGGGGGTAGGTTCTGGCTCGCTGGCGTCGGCTGCCGGGGTGTTGTCAGAATCTGATTCACCGCCCTCGTTGGTGGAGGACTTCACTCATCCCGGTGCAGATCAGATCTTGGTGGATCATGGATTAAAGGTCTACAAAGGGGACGGGAATATTTGGTTCTCGTCGTCGCGCCTCTATGGCTCCCCTGAGGGTCGGTGTCCGGTAGGGGAGATTCAGGTGGAGAAAGCCCTGGATGCGGCTCCGTACGGTGTGTGGTTTTGCTTCCAAACGAGGGGGGCGGAGGGCTACCTGACGTTGGAGGTCCCGGCAACGTTTGGCATTCGCGGTGGCAGTGTCCCGGCCGAGGCTGTCGCGGACCTGGGTGAGGACGGCGAGCAGACATTCGAAGTTCCACCGAATAGGCAGGTTGTAATCGACACTGGCGATCAAGGAGAAAGGCCCGAGGCGATCTTGGTGGAGTTGCGTCTGACGTCAGGCATTTCCTAGTAAATCTAGGGCTGTCGCCAAGGTTTCGATCGGTTCCCTCCTGTTCCTTGGAGAAGAAACGAGCCGACGTTCGTGTCGGTATGAGTTGCACCGTTGTGTGTGGGGAGATGTTTTGTCGGTTCACGGGTTACGTCGGTGGGGTGCGGCCCTGACCGGGGCTGTGCTTGCGGCTGGTCTGTTGGGCGGCGGTGCTGCTCGGGCTGTTGGTGGTTCTGATCCGGTTCCGGATGGGGCGTACGGCTTCACCGCCAAGGTCATGTTCGGTGATGAACAGGCGTGCACGGGCGCCCTGGTTGACCAGGATTGGTTGCTCACGGCGAAGAACTGTCTCGGTGACGGCACCGGGCCGGTGGTTCGGGGGGCGCCGGGGAAGCCCACTTATGCTTTGATTGGCCGTACTGATCTGACGGGGACGGCTGGTCAGGAGCGTGCGGTGGTGGCGGTAGTTCCGCATTCGGAGCGGAACCTGGCGTTGGCGCGTCTGTCCGCACCGGTCACCGACATCACCCCGGTCGGGCTCGCTGACACGGCTCCGGCGGCCAGCGAGACACTGACGGTCGCGGGCTACGGCCGTACGGCCACCGAGTGGGTGCCGGACCGCCTGCACGCCGCCGCCTTCACCGTCCAGGATGTCGCCACGGCCACCGTCGGTGTGGTGGGGGCGTCGGCGGGGGCGACTATCTGTAAGGGTGACGCCGGGGGTCCGGTGTTCCGGGATGTCGAGGGTGCGCCCGCGCTGGTGGCTGTCAGCAACACCTCGTGGCAGAAGGGTTGCCTGGGGGAGACGGAGACCAGGGACGGGGCGACTGCCACCCGGGTTGACGACCTCGCTGCATGGGTCGGTGAGCAGACCGCTGATGTGCAGATTTTCGGTGTGCTGTCCGACGGCCGGTTGACCTACAGCGCGATCGACTCGGCTACCGGTGAGCTGCGGGCGGATCGTCAGTCAGCGGCCAGCTTCGGGTTTACCCCGAAGGCGATGGCCACGCTGAACGAGGACACCATCCTGATCACCGACACTGACGGCAAGATGTACCGGGTGGACGTCACCGGAACAGATCCGTTGACCTTCGCCACCAGCTGGGTTATGAGCGGGTGGACTCCGTATGACCGGCTGACCTATGACGGGTACGGGTCGCTGTACGGCATCCTTGAGGGCACGGACGAGCTTCGTCGTCGGACGTTGACCACCGAGAAGCCGAGCGGTGCCGAGCACATCAGCCGGGCCACCTCGATGGGTACCGGGTTCGGGTTGAAGGCCATCACGTCACCGGGTGCTGGACGGATCCTGGGTAACGCCTCGGGCGGCCGCCTGCTGTCGTACACCATCCACGGCAACGGTGCCGAGGCATGGTCGAGAGACGACCTGGCCGCCACCGGTTGGTCGGACCCGACGCATTTGCTTTCGCCCGGTGGCGGCCACTACTACGCGCGGAGCTCGACCGGCCGGTTGGACCGCTACCGCGACGTGAATCCGTTCGACGGTAGCGGCAGTGACATCCAGTCTTTCCCGAACGATCCGGTCAGCAGCAGCGGCTGGGACCAGGTGCTGCTGTCGGCGCGGCCGTGGACCGGACTGGTGTCGGTGTACGGGGTGAGTTCAGACGGTCGCCTCTCCTACACCGCACTGGACCCGGTCACCGGGGCGAAGGTGGCCAGTACCGTATCGGAACAGACCCTCGGGTTCACGCCGAAAGCGCTGGCAACCCTCAACTCGGACACCCTGCTGGTCACCACCGACACCGGCAGCCTGCACCGGGTCGACATCACCGGCACCCAACCGCTGACCTTCACCCGCACCGCCGAGCGTCTCGGTGGCGGCTGGACCCACGACCTGCTGGTCTACGACGGGCACGGCTCCCTGTTCGGCCGCGCCGGCGGCAAGTGGCTGCGATACACCGTGACCAAGGCCAAACCCGCGGACCCGGCCACCGACCTGATCAACGGAACGGTCATCGTCAGCAGCGGCTTCGGCGTACCCACCCTGGCCGCCACCGGTGCGGGACGCCTGCTGGCAACCACCAACGCCGGCGCCCTCATCGCCTACACCGCCGTCGGCGCCAACGACTGGAGCCGCGCAGACCTCGCCACCAGCGGCTGGGCCGACGCCACCGCACTGTTCTCACCCGGCGGCGGCCGCTACTACCGACGCGACGGCAACGGCGTGGTGACCGGCTACCTGGACACATCCCCATTCAACGGCAGCGGCACCGACATCACCCCGTACGCACCAACCGGCACCACCAGCAGCGGCTGGGATCCCATCCTCTCCGCCCAACCCCACAACTCCTGGCCCGACAACAGCCGCCGCTGGTAGCTGACACACCGCCCGTGGCGGTGCCCCTTTCTGGAGGGCATTGCAACAGAAACCTGAGCAGTGCAATCGCAGGGTTTTCGGAGCTAGCAAAACCACTGGCCGGCATCGGAATCGGTGCCGGCCAGTGATATGCTCTCAATGGTTCGAAGTTTACCAATGTGTTGCCGGTCCTGGCAGGGAATTGACGCAAGATGTCGTCCCTGACGTGCCCTCGGTATAATCAGATCTAGCGTCTGGTAGTCGGTGCAAGTGCTGCCCCCTTACTAAGGCGATCGTATGTTTCTAGATTGTGGATACGTTTCAGGTGTTATGCCCTGATGTAGGCAAGATGCGGGTCGGCGAAGAACCCGCGCACGATCTGGGGCGTCTTCTGCAGGCGTCGTAGCGCGCCGATGGCGAGGCGTTTCATGTCCGCCTGGTTCAGGGGGACGGCACGTTTGATCCGGTCGTGTTTCACGTTCTTCCATACCCACTCGTCGGGGTTCAGTTCCGGGGAGTAGCCGGGCAGGAAGAATAGCCTGAGTTGCCCGTTGGTGGATTCGACGTACCGACTGGTCTCCTTCGCCCGGTGGGCGGGATGCCCGTCCACGATCAGGAACACCGGTCCGCTGCTGTCGGCGAGGAGCCGCTTGCAGAACTCGACGAACCGGCCGGCGTTCAACGTGCCCTCGAACACCTGGAACCGCAACAGTCCTTTCGCGTTCATCGCCGAGATCATATTGACCGACTTGCGGTCGCCGGTGGCGACGACGACCGGGGTCTGCCCGATCCGCCCCCAGGTGGTGCCGGCGTAATGATCCGTGCGGACACCCGCCTCATCAGCGAAGAACACCTCCCCGCCGACCTCAGCAGCCTGCGCCCTGATCACCGGGAACGTCTCCTGCTTCCACACCCGCACCTTCTCCGGGTCCTGCTGATAAGCCCGATACACCGGCCGCTGCGCCGACAGGCCAAGCTTCCTCAAGACCCTCCCCGCCGTCGGCAACGACAACCGCACCCGAAGCTCACGCGCGATCGGATCCCGCACAATCTGCCGGGTCCACAACGCGAACCCGAACGTGTGCGCCCGCGGATCCGAACCCACGATCCACGTGTACACCCGCAACATCTGCTCATCGCTGAGCATCGTCGGTCGACCCCCCGCGAACTTCGTCGACAACGCCTCCAACCCACCCTCACGGAACGCCTTGCGCCACGCGAACACCGACCCACGACTGACCCGAGCGCCTCAGCGACAGCCTCAGCCCGCCACCCGCTCTCCATCAACTGGACAGCACGAATACGTTCCTCATGCGTAGCTCTACGGCCATTCCTCGTCATCCGGTCATTCTCCCACGACCAACGTGGACAGTTCAGAAACCTGTGAACTGGTTAGTATCTCGTCCGGTTGGCAGGGTTGCATCCCTAATACTCACCCATCACAACAAGATCGGCAGCGGTCATCCGGCCGTGATCTGAACGCCATGCATGTGGCTCATGTATGCGCAGTCGACGAGCGCTAGACAACATGAAGTAATTCGCCAGTTGTTAGGTAATGGTGGTCGAACAAGCGTTGTATGCTGCATGCGACGGGCCTGTACTACTGATGCCAGGCGTGTAAGTACAAGGACCGCTCGGCGGTGCCGTCGTCAGCGATCGCCTGGGTTTCCACATTGTTCTTCCAATTCTCTTCGCGCCGGAATGGAGTGTAGTTCCTGCTAGAGGACGACTGCCATCCGAACTCCACATCTCGCTCCGCCGTGTCGGCGAGGATCACTGGACCGGTAATGGTCACCTCACCGCTTCTCAATCGGTTGATGGCGATGAACTGGCTGATGCATTCGGACGGTGCGGTGATCCTTACGTACAGCTCCAGGCTGCCCGCCCAGTACCGCATCCGTCCGTCGGTGCACTCAGGAAGCGTGAGGTCGAAGTCGGTAAAGACCTCCTCCGGGGTGATACTCCAGCTGCTGCCCGAGTAGGCCCGGTCATCGAACCGGGTTGTGCCTCGCAACTGGAGTACGAGCGTGCCCACGAGTAGTCCTACGACCAACGCGACTGTCCCACCGATGATCCGCTTGCGCACGCTCGTACTCACCTTTGGTCAGCCCAGGTTGATGGTCTGGGTGCTGCTGCGGCCGCGGACCACGAACTCGCGGCCCATGCCGTATTCGTGTGCTGCGGCGGCGCCGTCGAACGAGATGATGCCCATCGGACCGATGGCTTCACCTTTGTCAAAGTTCCAATCCTTGTACACCTCGACATCGTATTGACCGCCAAGGTGAACGCGGTCTCCGAGGTGGCTCACCTTAACGGTGCCGCGGATTCGCACCTGGACGCCCCGTACGCCAAGGAAGTAGTCCGTGTTCTCGGTCATCTCGATGCCATACCAGAGGCTGTCCAGCCGAAAATCGCAGCTATTGCTGGAGGCCGGGCAATGTTCCTTACTCGTATTAAGCATATAATTGAGCTGTTTGTCGATTCTAGCTTTGAACTGGTTGTCGAGCAGGTAGTCATCCACGTTGACCTGGAAGTCTGTGCCTTTACGGCTGTAGTAGTGGTTCCACAACGCGCACGCCTGCCCGTCACCAGTCACGAGACAGACCCCCTGCTTCTGGAGCCACAGGTCTTGCCGCTCGGAGCCGAAGTTCCACCACGGCGCCTCCTTGGAGCCGAATGGCGCATTTCCGGACGGCGTGGTCGGGTCGAGGTCGCTGTCCTTGCCCACGATGACTGAGTCGGCGTTGGTTGCGTCATCGTTCATCAGCTCAGCTTCGCGCTTGGCCATCGCGTCCCTGAGGGTCTCCAACGCGGCCTCACTGGCCTCTGCCGCGCTCTTTCCTGCCTCGAGCGCAGACTTGCGGGCGTTCGCAGCCGACGTACGCGCGCTGGCGGCGTACGACCGGGCGGCCGCGGCTGACGCTTTGGCCTGTGTCGCCGAGCTCTTCGCGCGGGCGGCGGCCCGCGCGGCCGAGTCGGCGGCATCGCGTGCGGTCTCCGCGGACGCCGCCGCGCGCTCGGCGGAGGCCTTGGCGGACGCCGCGGACTGGGCGGCCTGGGCGGCATACACCTGCGCCTGCACGGCGGACTGCGCCGCCTGGTTGGCGTACTCCTGTGCTTCTTCGGCATAGCCGTTTGCTTGCGCGGCCACCGAGGCGGCCAGGGCGGCGTCCCGATTGGCCAACTCGGCGGCCTCGGCGGCGATCGTCACGTAGCTGCGGACGGTGCTCACGTGCATGGCGATGTCCTCGTCACGGACCTGGGCACGGTACTGCTCGCTCGTGAGGAACCGGCGAGCAAGCTCTCGCGGACCCACTAGTGCGATCTCCGCGGCAGCTGTCACCTCGGGGCCGGCGTCTTCCATCCGCGCCGCGATGGCCACCCGGTCGTCCTGAGCGGCGGCAGAGTACCGGCCGGTGCGCAGGAATGCGTGAGCATCCTCGGGCGTACCGGTCAGCGCGGCCTGTGCAGCCGCCGCGGTTGCCGGCCCACCCTCAGCCATGACACGGGAGATTTCGACGCGGTCATCCTGGACCTTCCCGTCGTATGCCGGGTAGGTGAGGAACTCCAGAACGTCCTCGTGGCTGCCCTGCAACGCGGTGCGCGCGGCGGCACGAAGCTCGGGCTTGTCGCTGCTCTCCAGGATGTCCAGCACTCGCGTGCGGTCGTCCTGCTCGGCCGCGTCTTTGCGGCCAGCTGTGAAGAACAGCCGTATGTCGGCCTCGGTACCGGCCAGTGCGTCCCGGGCGATGTTCTGAGTCCACGGGCCGCCGGTCTGGATGAGGTCCATCAGCGCCTGCCGGCCCTCGTTGAGCAATACGGCCGAGGTCGCGTCCGGTGCCGAGGCGGCGTCGATGAGCGCTTGTGTGGCCGGGCCAACCCGGTCGTACTCCGGGGTGTCCGGTAGCGACTGTACCGGCAGAGCCTCCTCGGCCTCACGGGCAGCGCTCGCCTCGACTACCGCCTCGGCCGTCTCGGTCTCCAGGCGTAGTGCGTCGGCCTCGCGGGCGGTCTGCTCGATCTCGGCGGCCTTGGCCGCCGCCTCGGTGGCGGTCGTGGCCGCGGTGGCGGCGTTTCCTGCATGCAGGTTCGCCTCGGCCGCCGCGGTCTCTGCATCTCCGGCATGCTCCGCGGCCCGCTCGGCCTCGGCTGCCGCGTTGTTTGCGTGCGTCGCGGCCTGCGCGGCGAAGGTAGCGGAGTCTCGGGCGGCCGTTGCCGCCTGCCGGGCCAGTGCCTCGGTGCGGTCCGCAGCCTGATCGGCGACACCCGCGAGTCGGCGGGCGCGTGCCGCTGCGGCCCGGGCCCTGGCGGCCTCCCGGTCGGAGACTCCTGACTGGTTTGCGGCGCGCTCCGCAGCGGATGCGGCGGCGATCGAGTCACCGTATGCAGCACGGGCGGCCTTCGCGGCGTCTCCAGCGGCGTCTGCGGCGTCACCGGCCGCTCTGGACGCGTCGGCGGCCTCGGCCGCAGCCTTGCCGATGTCTCGGGCTTTCTCGGCCGCGGCGCGGGCGGCATCGGCATCTGAGGCATTGACTGCGGCGCGGGACGCGGCATTGTAGGCGTCGGTGGCTGCTTGGCCTGCGGCGGCGGCGGCGGATGCGGCCCGCGTGGCGGCGTTCGCCGCGACTCGTGCCGCGGTGTTCGCCGACTTTGCTGCCGCAATAGCGTCTTGCGCGGCGTCTGCGGCCTGGGTAGCGGCGTCGGCAGCCCGGCCGGCTGACTCGGTGGCCTTCACCGCTGCCCCCTGCGCTGCCTCGGTCTCGTCGGCTGCCCGTTCGGCGGCCTCTCTGGCGAGTTGCGCGGCGGTCTGCGCCCGGGTCGAGGCATCCTTCGCTGCCACCAGTTCCTCGGCTGCGACTGCTTGGGCCTCAACCGCCAGCTTAGCCAGCTCGGCCACGGACAAAACTTCATCGTCGCGGGCCCGGGCGACATGATGTCCCCGGTCAAGCCACTCCTGGAGCTCGTCGGGGGTGCCACGTAGCGCGACTTCGGCGGTGCGCCTCACCTCGCTACCCCCAACCGCCATGAGTCGGGATGCCTGAATTCGGTTGTCTTGGTTGATGGCCGCCACATATCCAATAGTGAGGAACTCCGCGACTGCGGAGGGACCGCCCTCTAGTGCTGTGACCACGAACGTTTGCGGTGTTGGGGTCAGGCTGCTCGGGTAGCTGGCTGGCCCCAGCGTCGTTGTCGTTCGCTGCGGATGCGGGCGCGTTCTCGGCGTTGGGCGGCCAGGACGTCGGGGTGGCGGGCGTTGGCGTTGCGCCAGCGCAGGTAGGCCTGCAGCCGCCGGGTCAGCGCGGGGTGGTTGGGGTGGTTCGAGCCGGTGATGACGAAGGTGCGCAGCGGTCCGAACTGGGCCTCGATGGGGTTGGCCCAGGAGGCGTAGGTCGGGGTGAAGCAGAGCTCAACTTTGTTCCGTGCCGCCCA
>NZ_JCANTD010000058.1:0-13163 GCF_059570675.1 Salinispora goodfellowii
ACGGCGGGTCGCGTGCAGGCACAGGTGATCAGCGAGCTTGCGGATGCTCCACCGGGTGAACGGCCGCCCCAGTTTCTCGGGGCGGGTGGTGGCCGTCTCGACGATGAACTGTTCTTCGTCGCTACTGATCTGGCGGGGACGGCCACCCGCCCACTGAGGGTCCAGGCTGGCCATCCCCATCTCGTTGAACCGGTGGATGACCTGCCGGATCGTGTCCTCATCAGCTTGGACGAGACGGGCGATCGCCGGCACCGTGTTCCCACCAGCCGAAGCGAGCACGACCATCGCCCGCCGTAACCGGATCGGCGAGCCGGTACCTCTACGAGTGATCCTCAGCAACTGCTGACCCTCCAGGTCACTAAGCCGCCGAACACGAACAAGTTCTGCCACCGCCACAGCCTGACCGCAACGACACCGCCCGCCCAACAGGCCGGACGGCGTGTCGACCAACACCGTGAACGTTCGTGGTCACGGCACTAGCCGTCGCACCGCACGAGGTCCCTCTGAAGACGAACGTCAGCGTCTACGGCGTGCACGAGCTGCCAGTCACCTGGTGAAGAAGGAGAGAAACCCGTGCACATCAAGGTCAACAGCGACAATTGCGTCGGCTCCGGACAGTGCGCAATGGCATTACCGGAACTCTTCGAGCAGGACGACCTCAACGGCACGGTCGTCCTGCTCGACGACCAACCGTCCGCCGAGTTGCACGACGCCGTACGCGAGGCGGCGAGCCGTTGTCCGGTACAGGCGATCATAGCGACGTGAACGCAACTGCCCGATGGTGCTGGCTGGGCTGTCAAGGCTCGGGCCACCCTGCCCGGAACCGAGCACCATTGATCAACGGCGATTAGCTTTGCCGGGCCGAAGGGGCCAGCGTCAGGCGCGAATCATCGAGGTTAGTAGGGACGAGGGGGCGGGCCCAATGGCGCTTCCTTAAACCAGGACTCCATGTCGTTGACGGTCTGCCGGATCGAATGTGCTTCAGTTGAGCGGACTGCCTTAGGGGGTCGGGGACGCGGCGTGGAGTTCTGCGTCCCGCTGCTGAGTTGTGCGTTCGTTCCAGAAGGTCGAGCCAGATGTCCCGCTGCCAGATCTCCTCCCACAGGTAGGAGGTGGCGTACTTTCCGTACTCCGTGGGCGGCGGGTTGCCCTTGCCGCCTGGCCGGCCCGGTCCCGCCGAGCCGGTGTTGAACGGCAGGAAGCGGGTCGGCTTGCCGCGCAGCTGGGTGGTGACGAAGACCCGGTCGGGGTCGACGGCGAAGTTGGCGATCACCCGGCGCGAGAAGATCGGCTCGGTCGCGTCCCGCTCGGTGCGGTACTGCTCCTTGGCGTGCTCGACGCCCGAGCCGGTCAGCGGGTTCTTCAGCTCCGCTGTGGCCACCGGGATGCCGTTGAGGAAGAGGGTCAGGTCTAGCCGGTTGCCCCGGTCGGCCTGCTTGGTGGCGTACGGCAGCTCGCGCACCACGGTGAGCCGGTTGCGCCGGTAGTCGGCGAGGACCTCTTCGGACTCCACGAAGGACGGCTTGAAGTACGCGACCCGGATGCGTACGCCCTGGTCCTTCACGCCCTTGCGGAGCACGTCGAGCAGCCCGTCGGTGCTGATCGCCTGGTCGAGGCGCCGGTAGAAGCCGCGCTGCGCCGCGTTGGGGTCGCCGCCGTAGAAGGTGACCAGCTCCTCCCACTCGGCGGCCTGCGTGGCGCCGATGAAGGTCAGGAGCTGGTGAGCGTCCAGGCCGAGGTCGGCGCGGTAGTCGGCGGTGTCGCCGCGCTCCCACCCACTGGCGACGAGGGCGGCGACAATCGCGTCACCGAAAGCTCGTTCGTGATGGACCGCCATGCCGCCTCCCGTAGCCGGTCCGGGCGTCGAACCGGACCCACCACTGGAGCCTACTGACCGAGATGGTCCTGCACAGTCACCAGAAGATCGTCTCGGCAGGTCATTCGGTCAGGCACGGGATCAGTCCCATGGTGACGGCCAGGCGAGCCACCTCGGCAGGGGCGATGCCGTGGGGGTGAGCGGAGCGGTCGGCGGCGCGGGCATCACGACTTGCCCAGTTCGCGAGGCGACGGCTGTTCAGGGGCCGGTGCGTCCGCCGAAGGAGATGCCGCCGTGGACGTCACGCGCCTGCACCACCGACCCGCTCACGTCGCCGGAGACGGTGTTGGTCACATCGCCCTGGTCGGCCGCGACGATTGCCTGGACCTTCGCGAAGCGTGCGCGGAAATCGGCGTCGAACGAGGGATCACGAAGCGTCTCCTGTTCGAGGAGCGCGGCCAGGCGCTGAACTGTGTCCGCCGTCGGGTGCCGTAGCGCGACCTCCACAGTCTGCTCGGCTGCCTGCTCGTGACGGAATCGGTGCCGGAGGAACTCGGTCAGGCCGGACACAGCTGACCGGGCTCCCTGTGCGAGTTCGGTAGTCGCCCAGGCGACCAGCGTCGTCGCCGCCGCGAGCATCAGCGGGTCGTCCACAACGCTCACCCCCAAGGATCACCATCCGGGCCGGAGCCGGCACGGATGACTGTAATCCAGCTCCCTCGATGTTACTATCCGTGCTCGAAGCATGACGGACTCAGGGGGATCGGCATGAGTGCTCACCGGTGGGAGGCGGACCCGTCCGCCGAGCTCAGCCGCCGTTGGGGCAAGTCGTCGCACGAATTGGGCAACACCTCTGGTGACGGCAGCTGTCCCGACGTCTGGGAGCTGAGCAACGGCGATGTCGCGGTGATTGGGCAGGACCTCACCGAGACCTACCAGGACCGGCTGCCCGAAGGAGTCTCCGTTGACCCCGGTGAGAGGCTTATCATCATTCCCCGATCGACCATGATCGCGGCGAAGGTGGACATCCCTGATGCGTGAACTCCTGGGTGGAGACCCCGGCGAGCTGCTGGCACTCGCCGACTACTGGGCCGACTTCGAACAACGGTTCTGGAAGACGGGCCCGCCGGGATTCTGGAAACTGGAACGGCAACAGACGTTCAAGGAGCCGCAGGATGCGGGCTGGCAGGCGTTCGCCGCTGGCCGATGGAAGGAGTCGCTGCGGATTCTCGACGCGCGCCGTCCCGAGTTCGCGGACTACTACCGGCGCATCGCCGACAGCGGGTTCGCCACCCGCCGGATGCGGGTGGTGCAGGAGCCACTGACGCCCTACCTGCAGTGGGAGCTGCACGTGCTCCGGCTACGCCACGAGTACGGCGGGCTGACCCGAGTGGTAACGCGGGATCAGGTCGTCGCCGCGGAGGTGGATGCTCCGCTTCCGGAGATCTACACCCTCGGCACGGACATCATGTACGAGGCGATCTACGACGCCGACGGCGTACTCGAGGCCGCGCGGCGCTGGCGGAACCCGGACGTGGTGACGCGGTGCCAGGAATTTGTCGAGTCGCTCTACGACGACGGCGAGCCGCTGGACGAGTTCTTCGCCCGCGCGGTGGCACCACTGGAGCCTCCCCACCCGGGCTGACCGATGACGGCTGACGGCGCGGCGGAGCAAGGACGACCAGAGCACGTCAACCGGTCGGAGCTGTCCGGTCCCGCCGACCTGGTACAGGCCCGCGACGTGTACGGCGGGGTGCACTTCCATTCCGGCAACCCCCACCCCGCCGACCCGCCTCCCCGTCAGCTCCCCGGTGATGTACGCGGCTTCGTCAACCGGATCAAGGAGCTGCGCGCGCTGGACCGGCTACTCGGCGATGAGGCCGTCGACGCGAGCCTCGTCGTCGTCACCGGCACCGCCGGCGTCGGCAAAACCGCTCTCGCGCTGCGCTGGGCGCACGCCGTGCGGCACCGCTTCCCGGATGGCCAGCTCTACGCCAACCTCCGCGGCTACGACCCGGGCCAGCCCAGTCAACCGGACCAGATGCTCGACCGTTTCCTGCGGGCGCTGGGCGTCCCCGCGTCCGCGATTCCCGCTGACCTCGAGGACCGCGAGACGTTGTACCGCTCCCGACTGGCCGACCGGCACGTCCTGGTGGTCCTGGACAACGCCGCCACGGTCCGGCAGGTACGTCCCCTGCTGCCGGGCACCAGCAGCTGCCTGGTGATCGTCACCAGCCGAAGCATGCTGTCCGGTCTGGTCAGCCGCGACGGCGGCCGGCGGCTGACCCTGCGTATGTTGGCCGAAGAGGACGCGGTGACGCTGCTGCACGACGTGACCGCCGAGTACCGCACCGGCGATGACGCCGTCGAGCTTGCCGAACTGGCGCGGTTGTGTGCCCGGCTGCCGCTGGCGCTGCGCATCGCCGCGGAACGGGCGGCGAGCCGGCCGTTCATGCCGCTGTCCGAGTTGATTCAGGACCTGCGCGACGAGTCGGCCCTGTGGGACGCCCTCACCGCGGAGGACGGCGAGGAGGCCGACGCCGTACGGTCGGTCTTCGCTTGGTCCTACCGGGCCCTGAACACATCGGCGGCCCGGCTGTTCCGGCTGCTCGGATTGCATCCCGGTCCGGACCTCGGCGCCCCGGCCGCCGCCGCGCTCGCCGGCTCGCCGGTGTCACAGGTCCGGCAGCCGCTCGATGCTCTCGTCGGTGCGCACCTGCTGGAACAGAGCGCACCCGGCCGCTACCAACTGCACGACCTGTTACGCGCGTACGCGGTGGACCAGGTCAAGCACCTGGAGAGCGGCGAGGATCGCCAGGCGGCGCTGCGTCGCGTACTCACCTGGTACCTGCACACGGCGGACGCCGCGCTGGCCCGCACACTGCCGTTCAGCCGGACATTGCCGTTGGCGCCACCGTCCGAGGTCACGCCGCTGAGCTTCGCCACTAGGGAGGAGGCGGACGCCTGGTTCACCGTCGAGCAGGACAACCTCGTCGCCGCCACACGAGCCGCGGCCGAGGCGGCGCTGTCACGGATCGCCTGGCACCTGGCCGTCCTGCTGCGCGGCGTCTTCATGCACCGCAACGCCTTCGACGCATGGTTCACCACCGCACGGGTCGGCCTGGCCGCAGCACGGTCGCTGAGCGACCGGCACGCTGAGGCGGAGGCGCTGGAGAGCCTCGGTAAGGCCCACTTCCAGGCCCGCCAGCTCGCGGACGCGGCGGAGCACCACCACGGCGCACTGGCGATCCGGCGGGAGATCGGCGACGAGCACGGCACGGCGGTGTCCATCAACGCGCTGGGACTGCTGGCACTGCGCCACCGCCGCCTCACCGACGCTCTCACGCACTTCGGCGAGAGCCTCGACATCTTCACCCGGCGGGACGACCATCGCTGGCGGGCCCTGCTGCTGAGCAACCTCGCCGAGACCCGGTACGAGCTGGGTGACCTCGCCGACGCGGTGACGCTGCTGGATCAGGCGCTCGCGGTGCAGCGGGACATCGACGACCGGGGGCAGGAGGGCAACTCGCTGTTCTTCCTCAGCATGACGTTGCGCGAACTCGGGCGCACCGACGACGCCCTGACCGCGATCGAGCGGGCGCTGGCCATCGCCGAACGCGGGAGCCCGGTGTGGTTGGCGCACTGGCTGGTCGAGTACGCGCGCGTGCAGCGCGCCGCCGGCCGGCCCGCCGAGGCGCTGGAGGCGACGCACCGGGCGGCCACGATCCAGCGCCAGCTGGGTGACCGCAGCCGGGAGGCGATGGCGTTGGACGGGGCCGGCGAGGCGTACCGGGAGCTGGGGCAGCCCGATCAGGCGATCGCCTTCCACCTGCGGGCCGCGGCGGTCCACCGGCAGCTCGAGGACGACTGGCAGCTCGCCCTGGCCCTGGACCACCTGGCAACGGCGCTGATCGATGTCGGGCGCGCCGAGGAGGCACACCGCTGGTGGAGCGAGGCAGTCGCGCTGCTGAGCAGCTTCCCGGACCCGCGCGCGCAGCGACTGCGACGGCGCGTCGAGTCGGTGCTGGGGGAGAGCGCTGGCTGACTGGACCATCGCGGAGGCGCTCGCCTGCGGTGTGGTTACTGCCGGCTCAGGCCGACGGTCGCGGCCAGGCGGGCCACGTCGGCCGGGGTGGGGCCGGCGCGCAGGACGGCGGTTAGCGCGGCACGGGCGGCGGGTCGGAGGCGCACCTCGGCGGGGGCGATGCCGTCGGCGGTGACCAGGGCGCGGCCGGCGGCGCGGGCATCGCCGAGGTCGAGGTGGGCGCGGGTGATGTCGATCAGATGGGCGGCCCGGTGCTCGGCCGGGAGCCGTTGCCAGACGTCGAGATCGATGGCGCGCCGGTGGGTGGCGATGGCCCGATGGTGGTCGCCGACGCTCATGGCGGTCACGGCGCGGGCGAGTTCCACGGCGGTGGGGCCGAACCCGATGCCGTCGTCGTCACGATGCTGCTGTTCGCCGTGGACGGTGGCCAGGTGAGCCGCGTGGTTGGTGAGGTCGGCCGCGGCGGCGTCGCCGCATGCTGCGGCGGCGAGGGTGGCTTCGATCAGCAGCGTCCCGGTCAGGGCGACGTCCTCCGGCGGGCGTCCGCGCGACGGCGCCGGGTCGAGCTGGTGTACGGCGGTGAGTGCGGCGGTCATCGCTAGCCGGCCCCGCCGCAGGGCCCGGAGCGCCTGGGCGAGGGAGATCGCCGCGAGGCCGGCGCGGCGTGGGTCACCGGTGGCGGCGGTCATCGCCCGGTCGGCCGCCAGCCAGGCCAGGTTGGGCTCACCGAGCTTGACGAGCACCTGCGCGGCGAGCCGGTGCACCCGTACCAGCAGGCCGGTGGCGGCCAGGTCCGTCGTCAGGGTGCGGTAGACCCAGCGACTGTCGCCGAGCAGGTCGGGCAGCATCCGCAACACCTGCGGGTGGTGGCCGTTCCGGTACGCCGTCCACGCGTACCCCACCTGGTGGTCAAGGTCCCGCACCGACGACGGCGTCCGCGGGCCGTCGCTGCCGGAGCCGGGTACGTCGTGGCGAGCCAGCGCCTCCCGTACCCGCTCCACGGCCCCGCCGACGTCGGTGGCCGGTTGCGGCCGGGTCCTTCCGGGGAGCAGGACGTTCGGGGCGACGCCCAGGGCGCGGGCGACCGCCTCGATGGCTGAGAGCCGGTCGAGGTTACGCACACCTCGCTCCACCTTGTCCACCCAGCTCATCGACTTGCCGACCCGATCGGCGAAGACCTGCTGGGTCATGCCCCGCCGCGCCCGCAACTCGGCCACCCGCCGCCCGATCGGAAGGTCGTTACGGTGCCGCCGACCCGGCCCGGTCACCGGTCCCACTCCACCGGCCGCATGGCCTCGGTGGACTCCCCGCAGCGCGGACACCACCGGGACTTGACCCGGAACGCCAGAAGCCCGAGCAGAAAGCCCGGCACCAGACCACCGAACACGATCGGTACGACTTCGGAGATCACGAGGACTCCTCACCCTGTTGAGGCCGAGGCTTGAGGCACCTGCCCCTCACCGTGCGGCCTCGCGACGTCGTCGGTTGCGACGTGCCCAGTTGACTCCGCCGCAGCCTTCGTACCAGCAGGTGCGCGAGGTGCCCATCGGTGCGCATCAGTGCTGGGCATGACCGCCGACCGCCAGGTCCGATACGGTGCGTATGGCAACCGCTACCGATGAGAGGGCAGGCGAGTGGCATCAAGCGGAGAGGCGATGAGTCGACTGCTTGCCGAGGTGGGCTGGCAGCCGGAGCAACTGGCTCGACGCCTCAACGAGTACGCCGATCGGCACGGGCGCGCGGAGCGGCTCCATCCCAAAACGCCGTACAAGTGGAAGAAGGGCGATGTCCCCCGAAGTCCCTGGCCGACGCTGACGGTGGCGCTGCTGTCCGAGCAATTGCAGCGCGCGATCAGCCTTGATGAACTCGGGTGGCCGGACGACGGGTTGCAAGCGGTGCCTGCCTCCACCGGCCTGGAACTGCCCTGGTCCTCAGCCGGGGCCTTGCGCGTGGCAGAAGTCGTGGACGAACCTGAGGGAATGATGCACCGACGGATGTTCTTGACTCTGCTCGGTTCTGCACTGACGTCGCCTGCGCATGAGTGGTTCATCGCTCAACCGCCGCAGGACGTCGGATCGACCACCGGCCGTCCGCTGTCTGGGAAGGTCGTCGACCACCTCGACGCTGTGACCGCCAGCCTGCGACGCATGGACGACCACCTGGGTAGTGGTCAGACCCTCGGACTGGTCCGCCAACACCTCAGCACGGTGGTCGGGGTGCTTCGAGATCGTCGCTATCCCGAAAGCGTTGGTCGACGGTTGCATGCCACCGCCGGTGAACTGCTGCGCCTTGCCGGCTGGCTCTCTTTCGACGGCGGCCAGCACACCCAGGCACAGCGATTCTGGATTGCCGGCCTCTACCAGGCGCACGCTGCCGGTGATCGCGGCCTTGGCGCGAATATCCTCGGTTTCATGTCCTGCCAGGCCAAGGACCTTGGCCAACTTCGCCAGGCCGTGACCCTCGCTGAAACCGCGCGCGCCAGCTATCCCGCGACGAGCCCGATGGTGACGGCGATCCTCGACCTGCGGGCGGCCGAGGCGTACGCCAACAACCGGTCGACAGCCGACACCCGTCGCGCGCTGGACAGCGCGTTCGGCCGATTCACTGACAGCCGGCCTGAGCACGGCGACCCCGACTGGTCCTACTGGATCAACGAAGCCCAAGCCCACGCCCAGGCGGGCTACTGCTTCGTCAAGCTCGAAGACTGGTCCCGCGCCCGCGATCACCTACGGACCGCGCTGCGGCTACAGGGCAACGAGTACACCCGGGAAGGCGCGCTACGCAACGCACTGCTCGCCACCACCTACGTTCGGCAGGAGCATCCCGAACTGGACAGGGCGCTCGCCCTCGGTGAGCAGGCCGTGCAGACCCTCGCCGGGCAGGTCACCTCCGCGAGATGCGTCAAGCACGTACGCAACCTGGTCGGTGCTCTGACGCCCTACCAGCGCACTACCGCCGTCCGCCGGTTCCGCCAGGATGCACGAGACCTCATCGCCACGTGACGACCCCGTAGTCCTGCTCTGCAGGCCCCGCGCCCTCACGCAACGGCAAAGATGAGGCGAGGATTGCGTCCGACGGCAGCCTCGTGGTGGCTGGGGCAGAACGGCCACTGCGGTTGGTGTATCCATTACCGCCGATTGCTACCGTCTGCCGATAGCAGCTCTGCAAGGCCCGCAACGCGTGTGCATGATCCGCAAGTCGCGACCCACCAACTCGCCGTGACAGCGAGTTACCGTGATAAAGATGGATGCCAATAAGTGCAGGCCAACACCGACCCACCCGATCTGGCAGTCCCCGGAACTCCGCGCTGCCGTAGCCCGCGACGACGCCGGAACCGTCATCCGCCTCGTACGTCAAGCCGCCGGTCTGACCCAGGGCGAACTCGGGAACCTATGCGGATACTCCGGCTCAACAATCTCGCGCCTCGAACGCGCCCCACTGCACGACATCAGCCTCCGCCGCCAACTAGCCCACACCCTGTCCATCCCCGCGGTGATGCTCGGGCTGTCGGATGACGTCCGTCGACACGACGGCCGTGCCGTCCCCACCTCGGACGCGAGCAACCCCGAGGCCGATAAGCTCCGCCGATCAGGCAACGGCGAAGGCGGCGACCTCATGCGACGACGGACCTTCCTCACAGGCGCGGCCATAACTACGGTCGCCGGCCTCACTACCAGCCCGGAACCAGTCCCGACGACCGGCCTCGAAGCGTTGCTGTTCACCGACGCCGCAGCCCTGCCGACAGCACCTGACACGCTCACCGCCGGCCTAGCTGCGGCGAGCCGCGCCTACGCCGACAGCCGCTACACAGAACTCACCCGCGGACTTCCCAGCCTGCTGGCCGGTCTGCACACTGCCCGGGAGCAGGCGACCGGCCTCCAGCGGGAAACCCTCGCAGGCCACCTCGCCCGGGCCTACATGCTCGCCTCGTCGGTCTGCACGAAGCTCGGCGACGACGCCATCGCCTGGGTACTCGCCGACCGCGCCCTGACCGCCTCCCGGGAGACCGGCAACGGTCTGGTAGTCGCCGCCGCCACCCACACCATCGCGATCGCCATGCGTCGTGAAGGCCACCACGACGGCGCCCTGCATCTGCTCACCACCACCGCCGAAGGACTGGGCGCCGACAGAAGCACCGATGCGGCGCTCATCACGGCATACGGGAAGCTCCTGTGCACCGCCGCGTACAGCAGCGCCCAGGCGGGCAACGCATCGTCCGCTGCCACATTCATCGACGAAGCCGCCGCGGCAGCCAGCCGGCTCGGTGGCACCACCATGACCGGCACCGTGGTGCCGCTGAGTCCAGCCACCGTCGCCATCTACAAAATCGGTGTCTACACCGCACTCGGCGAAACCGGCACCGCCCTGCGCAGCGCTGAAACCATACGACCAGCCGAGTTGCCCAGCACCGAACGGTACGGCCGCTTCTGCGTCGACACCGCCCGCGCATGGACCCACCACGGCAAGCCCGACCATGCTGTTCAGGCCCTGCTCTCTGCGGAACGGTACGCTCCCGAAGAGGTCAACCGCCCCTCGGTCCGCGACCTCGTGTCATCGCTGCTGTACGCCCCAACAGCGACTCCGGCGGGACTTCGCGATCTCGCGACCCGCGTCGGCGCCGCCATCTGACGGTCCGATGTCCCAGCGACCCAACGTCCAGTAGGTGGGGCTGGATGCCCTGGAGGAGTTGCGCCCCAACGGCGGTCAGTCACTCCGGGATCAGGTGGCCAGGATCGCGCACGCCACCGGTGCCGACACCCCAACCCCATCCCCGAAAGGAAGCCCTGATGACTCACGACTACCTGATCTCCCTCATCCCCACCGCCGTCCCCGCCGCCGTCGGCGCCCTCCTCGCCTGGCTGGCCTCGCGGGCGGGGATCGTCCTCGACGCCGACTCGTCCACCGCGCTGACTGCGGGCGTGGTGGCGCTGGCGATGGCCAGCTACTACGCCCTCGTCCGGGTGGCCGAGGCACGGTGGCCGTGGCTGGGCGTCCTGCTCGGTACGCCGGCCGCACCCCGGTATAAAATCCGGCCACGTTCGCAAGTAAATGTCCGATCGCCGCTTAACGGACGGCCGTAAGGCCGCAGGCGGCGAGAATCCCCAATGCAACGACTCCGATGTGAATCCAGGGCACCCCCTCTCTCTTCTTAATTCCGATGGACAGGGAGGCGCCAACGCAAGTGGCGAGCATTAAGCAGATAAGTACGGTGATTGTTCGGTAAGCTGTACCAAACTCGGACCACCAGGCCCAAGCGCCGAACACTGCGGGAATGAACAATAAAAGACTGAGCCCAAGCAGCGGCAGAGCAATCCGCCATCTCATCCATGCGCTCATCACTGTTGGCCTCCTTCGGGACGGGGGTCGTCATCCTCGTCCAGTACCGCAAGGTCGGTCGCCGAAAGAAGTAACTGGGTTTGCCGCGAGTGCTCGGCCAACTCGTCTTGTGTCATCGCTCCACGACGTGCCATAGCCTCCTCGAAGGAGGCTTGCAGTCCGGCGCCGTGCCAGGACATTGTGGCTGCGGTTCGCAGTTCTGCCTCGCCATCGAGAGCCGCACGAGCCAGCGAGCCGAGAGGATCGTTCACACCTCGCGTACGCGCTAATTTCGCCAGCACAGCACGGGCGAGGGGTTCTTGGGTAATGTTGCCCTTCATCGATCAGCCAAGGCTGGGTGCTGATAGGGGTCCAGATCTGGCAGCAATGCCACTTCCATGCTGGTTTTAACCATTTCAATCGATCCAGCAATACCCTTTATGATCGCTTCGGCGTTACCGAAGTGGCTTGAGATTTCGCTGTACAACTCGTGCGCTTGCAGTGCATAGTAGCCAGCTACACTGTAACCTAGGACGGCTCCGATGCCGGTCTCAATCGAGACGGTGCCCAAAGCGGCAGCAGCGTTAACGACGATGAGGACATCTATAAGCTGACCAATAAGCCCGGTGACGACAGCGTGAAGATTCTTAGCCGCTTCGGCGGCCCGTTCATACAGATCCGCATACTGATCGCAGATGCGGTGAAGTGCATAGACTGCTGCACCAACAGAGAGTTGATACTCCTGCTCCGCCTCTGCCGCATTGCCCCGCCATACGGCGGAGACGTCCGCCGCCCCTGTCACTAAATTGCGTCCAATGTCATTCATTGAGTTACCAATTATTCGCCACGCACAGGCGCAGTGAACGTAGGACTTCCAAATCTCCACTGAAGGTTTTTCCCCAACCCTCAAAGGGGTCATTACCGAAGAGCCATACACTTACCTGTCGCAGCCAGGCGGCAGGGCTGATCAAATCCGATAGCGGGTTTATTTGGAAGATCTCAATACCGATAACATAGCTAGGAGAAACCAGCCTCGTTGAGGGCTCCACAACGTCCTCAAATGATGACCGGGGGGCCACGGGCCACAGGTCCGGCCTAGGCGGGTCAGCTAAGGTTCCGCGAAGATTGGAAGGGCTACTCGCACCCTGGTAAGCCTGGTCCAGGCTGGCCGCAACCCCGATATCAGACTTTGCGTACTCATCCTTAGCTAAGCTCACTTGCGTCGCAGCGCTTTGCAGTAATCGCGCGAGCTTATCCAAGCCATCACTCATCCGAGAGTACGCTACCTGATGCGGACCAGCCAATTTAAATATAAGACCTTCTTGATCGAAGGAAAGATCACAGTGTCGAGCCATATAGCGCGAACTCTCGGCAGTATCTTGCGACGCGCGCTGTAAAAGGCTTGAGATACCAACCATACCATTAACATCTACATAGAAACCGCTCACTTATTCCGCCGCCACGCCGAGTTCCTTGTCCCGCTTCCATGTCGCATCGCCTAAAGATCTCCCCTGGTCATGCTCACTTCATCGATCTGGAGCAGACTACGCAACGGAGGGGTGTAGCGCAGCACCCCGAGAGACCGCGGGGTCGTGGTGTGCCTGCCACGACGACTCGCTCCTCCATACAGCTGGGTTAGGACCATATACAACGGCGCCCCGCCTGGCCTCACGGCCGGGCGGGGCGTTTGTCGTCTAGGTTGTCTTCGGCCGCGCGGACGGCCGCGTCGGCGGCTTGGCGGACGGTGGTCGCCTCGATGGTCATCTCCAGGCGCACCCCGTCAACGCCGGTGTCGATGATGATGCCGTAGCTGGGTAGGACGCGGGTGATCTCGGCGAGGCGGGGCGCGGGCAATAGGAGCCGTCAGTTCGGGACTGCGGCGGCAAACTCCGCGGGAGCCGCAGCGTTCAGGCTGGCGACCGCCCACCGGTCGCCCTCCACCACAAACGCCCCGATCTCTCTCATTGAGTCAACCCACCCCGATTG
>NZ_JCANTD010000059.1:0-11333 GCF_059570675.1 Salinispora goodfellowii
GGGGCGGCCAGGGTGACGCCCAGCTTCGCCGCCGCCCGCGCGATCCCTTCCCCCAGGAGCGCCATCTTGTCGGGCGTCCAGTCGACGACGTACACGGTCACCTTCGCCACGTCGTCGAAGGAGCCACCGACCTCGGCCAGGGCGGTGGCGACGTTGAGGTAGCACTGCTCCACCTGGGTGGCGAGGTCACCCACGCCGACCGTGTTCCCGTCAGGGTCTACGGCGACCTGGCCGGCGAGGAAGACCAGCCGCGACCCGGTGGCGACCGCCACCTGCGAGTAAAGGTCAACCTTCGGTAGTCCTTCGGGGTTAACCAGGGTGATGGTCATGCTGACTCCCTTTCGTGGAGCTGTCGGTCGGACCATCAAAACATAGCACGGCTATGTTATGTATCCTGGGGTTGTGGCCAGGAGGAAAGACCCAGCGGTCCGTACCCAACTCATCGAACGGGCCGCGCACATGCTCCGCACCCGCGAGCCCATCACCCTCCGCTCGCTGGTGGCCGGCACAAGCGTGTCGACCATGGCCATCTACACCCACTTCGGCGGGATGGACGGCATGTGGAAGGCACTCCGGCAGGAGGGCTTCACCCGCCTGGGCGCCCGCCTCGCCCACGTCACCCCCTCGACGGACCCGGTCCGGGACCTGACCGCCCTGGTCACCGCCTACCTGGGCAACGCCCTGGACCACCCCGACCTGTACCGGGTCATGTTCGACGCCAACTTCGACCTGGAAGACGCCCAGGCTGCGGACGACACCCTGGAATACCTGGTCCAAGCCGCCGAACGAGGCCGACGAGCCGGCCGCTACCGCGCCGACACCAACCCACTCGAACTGGCCACCCAAAGCTGGGCCGTCGCCCACGGCCTGGTCTCCCTGGTCGCCACCGGCCCCCTACCCCGGCCAGCCCTCGCCCACGGCCCCCTCCTGCTGACCGCACTCTTCACCGCCACCGGAGACGCCCCCGAGCGATGCCGACAGTCAGTCAAGCAAGGCTGGCAACCGGACCTGACCAGCGACTGAGCGCCTCGGCGCCCTTGGTGTGGAAGACGGATCGCGCCCATCCGCTTCGCCGGCGGCACACCCCGCAACCACACCTCGGTCGGCCCCACCAGGCAAGGTGCGCCACGTGGTTCTTCAACCGCTGCACCGTCGCGGCCGGCGCCGGCGTCTTGAGCCGACCGAGGTCGCTGCGCACCGGATCCACCACCAGGGCCACGTTGATCAGGCCGGCCGGGTTGTCCTTCGTCAACGCCGCAGCCCGGATCGCCTGCTCCGCGACCTCCCGGGCCCGGCCCGGATCCGCCGCGATCCCCAGCCGCTGCCGCACCAGCCCGCGGTGATGCCGCAGTGTGCGCTCCGAATCATGCTCCGCGTCGACGTCCGGCTTCAGCTCCAGCACGCCCCGAATGTGCTGCACGATCGGCAGCGGCACCTCGAACAGATCCACGAAGTACCCCAGCCGGTGATACGTCTTCAGCAACACCACCAACGCCAGCAGATGCTGCGCAGCTCAACCCAACCCTGAAACGCCTATTGCCGGTCTCCGGTGTACTCCGGTCGGCCCTCGGTACGGACCGCTGGGTCTTTCCTCCTGGCCACACCCCCAGGATGCATAACATAGCTGTGCTATGTTTAGATGGTCTAACCGAGACCGCTCCGTCAGGACGTTTCCGGAGCACGCCTCGTACGAAGCACCCACACGACACGCCACCTCGAAGGGCTGGCGGTCGGGCGCGCCGATATGTCTGTCGTCCCCGGTCAGGAAGTAGGAACCCCATCATGGCTGCGACCAAGAAGAAGTCCGGTACCCGGCTGCACGATTCCGGTCAGCCTGCGGCCGGAATCGTGGGCGGTGGACCGGCGGGGGCCGACGAGTTCGCGGTCAGGCACTACGGCAAGCTCCACAAGTCCTTCAGCCTCGACGCGGAGGGCAGGATCTCCACGGCGGAGCTCGGCACCCGCCTCCGGGAGTCCGGCATCTCGGACTCGGATCCTCGCGCCTCCGAGGTGTGGGCCGAGCTGCGGCAGGCCGCAGAGGGCGGGGGAGACTCCCGGATCGACCTCGACAAGTTCATCGCCCTGTGCAAGAAGGGTGGTGGTGTCGTCGAGCGGGCGATCCTGGGGGACTTCGTCATCCCGGACTTCGCCGCGCTCCAGGCCGAGATCACGACGGTCTTCGAGGGTCTCAAGAGCGTCGACGGCGGGCATGTCGCCGACTACATCCCGCAGCTGGGCCGTGTCGATCCGGAGAAGTTTGCGATCGCTCTCTGCACCGTGGACGGGCAGCGTTTCGCGGTCGGGGACGCGGACGACCTGTTCTGCGTCCAGTCGATGTGCAAGCCGATCAACTACTGCCTCACGCTGGAGGAGCACGGCGCTGACCTCGTGCACCAGCACGTCGGTCGGGAGCCGAGCGGCCGCGGGTTCAACGAGTTGACGCTCAACAGCGACGGGCTGCCGCACAACCCGATGATCAACTCCGGGGCGATCATGTGCTGTTCCCTGGTGCGTCCCGCTTGGGAAACGGCCGACCGCTTCGACCACGTCGCCGAGACCTGGCGCCGGCTGGCCGGGGGTGGGGCGATCGGCTTCAACAACGCCGTCTACCTCTCGGAGCGCCGGACGGCTGACCGCAACTTCGCTCTCGGCCACTTCATGCGCGAACACCGGTCGTTCCCTGCCAACACCGACCTGATGGAGACGCTGGAGTTCTACTTCCAGTGCTGCTCGATCGAGATCGACGCCCGGTCGCTCTCGGTCGTGGCCGCCTCGCTGGCCAATGGGGGAGTGAACCCGCTGACCGGCGAGAGGATCTTCTCGGCCGACACGGTACGCAAGTGCCTGTCGCTGATGTCCTCCTGCGGGATGTACGACTACTCCGGCGAGTTCGCCTTCGCCATCGGCCTGCCCGCGAAGAGCGGCGTCGCCGGCGGCCTCATGATCGTGGTTCCCGGCGTGATGGGCATCTGCGTCTGGTCCCCGCGCCTCGACGCGTTGGGCAACTCCGTACGTGGTGTCGCCTTCTGCAAGGAGTTGGTGAGCCGCTTCAACTTCCACGTGTACGACTCCTTCGCCCCAGGCGAGGTCTCCGGCAAGCGTGATCCTCGGCGCGGGAAGAACGAGGAAGAGGTCGCCTCGACCATGCGGTTGCTGTGGGCGGCCAACCAGGGGGACCTGGACCTCGTCCGGATCTCGTTGGCCACGGGCAAGGACCCGAACTCTATGGACTACGACAAGCGGACGGCGCTTCACCTGGCTGCTTCCGAGGGGCACGTCGAGGTGGTCCGGTACCTCCTGGACCGGGGGGCCTCCCCGGAGGTGCAGGACCGCTGGGGAGGTACTCCGCTCTCCGACGCCGAGCGGGGAGCGCACGACAGCGTCGTGGCGCTGCTCACCTCGGCGCCGGCACCCGTGCGCTAGGCGACGCCAGCCACCTCGTTCCGGCGGATCCGCGGCCTGCGGGCTCCGTCCACATTTCACGGGCCAACCAGCGCCCATTCACAGGAAGAGAGAGACATGGTCTACAAGGCTGAGTACATCTGGATCGACGGCACCGAGCCGGTCGCGAAGCTGCGGTCGAAGACGAAGATCATCGCCGATGGCGTCGAGCCGGGCCTCTGGGGCTTCGACGGTTCCAGCACCAGCCAGGCTGAGGGACACAGCTCCGACTGCGTGCTCCAGCCGGTCGCTAGCTATCCCGACCCGATCCGCGGCGGCGACAACCGGCTGGTGCTGTGTGAGGTCCTCAACATCGACGGTACGCCGCACAGGTCCAACACCCGTGCCCTGCTGCGCCCGATCGCCGAGCGGTACGCGGCCCAGGAGCCGCTGTTCGGCATCGAGCAGGAGTACACGTTCTTCCAGGGCGACCGCCCCCTGGGCTTCCCCGACAGCGGATACCCGGCCCCGCAGGGCAGCTACTACTGCGGCGTCGGCGCCGGTGACATCCATGGCCGTGCCGTGGTCGAGGAGCACCTGGACAACTGCCTGGCTGCCGGTCTGTCGATCTCCGGTATCAACGCGGAGGTCATGCCCGGCCAGTGGGAGTTCCAGGTCGGCCCGCTGTCCCCGCTGGAGGTCGCCGACCAGCTCTGGGTCGCGCGCTGGCTGCTGCACCGCACCGCCGAGGACGCGGGCATCACCGTCACGCTGGATGCAAAGCCGGCCAAGGGCGACTGGAACGGCGCTGGCGCGCACACCAACTTCTCGACCCGGGCGATGCGCGAGGGTTACGACGCGATCATCGAGGCCTGCGAGTCCCTCGGTCGTGACGACAAGCCGCTGGAGCACATCCGCAACTACGGCGCCGGTGTCGAGTCCCGCCTGACCGGCGCGCACGAGACCGCCCCGTGGAACGAGTACAGCTACGGCGTCTCCAACCGCGGTGCCTCCGTGCGTATCCCGTGGCAGGTCGAGGTCGACAAGAAGGGCTACATCGAGGACCGGCGACCCAACGCCAACGTCGACCCGTATGTCGTCACCGGTCTCATGGTCGACACCTGCTGCGCCGCGCTCGAGAAGGCCAACCTCGGCTGAGCGGCGGGAACATCCGGGTCGCGGACGCGGGCTGCGGACCGGGGCCGGGTCACGATCCTGCTGCACCGGCTCGGATTGGACGCGTTCGGCATCGACCTGTCACCGCAGATGGTCGCGCTGGCGCGCCAGACGTATCCGGAGCTTGGCTTCGAGGTCGGATCGATGCTGGCGCTGCAGGTGTCGGATGCCAGCCTCGGCGGTCTACTGGCCTACTCGATCATCCACGTGCCGTGGGAGCGGCGGCCGGAGGTCTTCGCCGAGGTCCGTCGCGTGCTCGCGCCGGGTGGACAGCTGATGCTGGCTTTCCAAATCGGTGACGAGCGGGTGCACTATGACGAGGCGCTAGGCAAGTCCGTCGACCTGGACTTCTATCGGCAGGATCCCGACAACGTGGTGACATTGTTGCGTGCGGCCGACTTTTACCTGTGGTCCACGATCGTCAAGCAGCCCGAGGCCGGGGACAAGACCCTGCACGGGATCGTCTTGGCGACCAAGCCCGCGGCATCGGTTGCGCAGTCACAGTCCGACGCCCACTGACCGTGGGTGTGGTGTTGGGGTAGACCCAACACCACACCCACGGCCGATACCGGAGTACGTCAGACTAGGGTCCAGCCTCACGTTCACCGGCGAGGACTCACCGATGGCCACCCTGCTGCTGTCGGTGCTGGGCGCCTTCGCCGAGTTCGAGCGCGCACTGATTAACGGGACGCATGGCAACTTGCTGTCCGTTGTATACCTGGCTGCTTGCATTCACACACGCGAGTTTCGGCTACGTCGCCTGCTCCGGTGCGCCGCTACCGACGAGCATGCCGACGGCTGATTGCGGCAGTCTCTACAGACCGGCGACCCGAGGTGTCGGCGTAGGCCTTGTACTGGCCCTGGCAAGATTTCGTAGTCGGAGATCGCCAGGGTCTCCTGCGCCGGTGACCGGCTCAGGCCTCCTTGTTGTCGACCCAACGGCAGAACGGGTCCGCGGTGTCCTCGTCGCCCATCTCGGCGGGCTCCGGCACGATCTCAAGCCCGGCCGTCGGGGCGGTGACACCGAAGGTGCGGTACAGCCAGTTCCGGTAGGGCGCATTGACGATCTCGTGGTCGGCGTCCCACGGCTCGGGCGGCGCGCCGAACTCCTCGTTCCAGCAAATCTCCCGGTAACCGATCGCTAGCAGCCGCAGAAAGTCGACCGCATCGTCGGCGAGCACACACGTCATCATCGAACCGCTGCCCGAACCGAGATGAACGATCCTGACTCGTCCCTCATCGTCACGCCACAGCGCGGCCATCGAACCTTCGCCGCCGGTCTGCGCGAACGGCCATAACCGTGCGGCCGGATCTGGGACCGACTCGTCGAACCATGATCGTGCGTACGAAAGGGTCCGCTCGGCAGTATAGCCACGCAGCTCAATCGAGGTGCCCACCCAGCCGTTGTCACTCAACGAGCCGTACAGATCCCCGTCGTGCCCTTTCACCACGAAACCCTGCTCGTCGACCCAGGCGAAGAGCAGGCGCAGCGGCTCCGGCAGGTCGAATCCGTCCGGCACCCGGTCCAGCGTCGTCTTGAGGAAGTCACCCACGTTCGGCAGCGTACGAGATCACCTCGTCCGGGTGCGGCGGTGCGAAACCGGAACCCGCGAGTGCGTCAACGCGTCGCCGAGGGAATGAGTCAGGCAACCCAACCCCAACGGCCTAGTGAACTGGCAGGAGCGCGTATTCGTCAAGCGGCTCGGTCATCGCGACTGGGTTCGTTTCATCGCAGCATCCGCGCGATCCGGATCGCTGCATCTGGGGTCATCGGCGGTGCGGCGAACAGGTGCTCGACCGCCTGTGGATCGAGGTGTCGCGCTGGGTCGCGCACATCGGCGTGTTCACCTGCCGGACCAACACCGAATTGACCCCGCCGTACGACCAATCCTTGACGTCCTCGGAGGACGCATCGCTCTCAACAGACGAGTGCCAAGGACGGCGCTGCCTGCGCCGATTGAGGTCGTAGAACGATCCGGTCCCAGATAGCACGAAGCGCCCCCGGGCCGTAGGCCAGGGGCGCTCATCGGCGCGGCTTGGTCGGCGCCGGCCGGGACGTCACCGGCGGCACCGCATCGACGATCTTACCGCCCCGGCACCTCGTACTTCGGCGCGGCCGGTGTGCCCAGCAGGACGCCCAGTCACGGCCACCGTGCCTCGGCCACCCGGACGAGGCCGGCCATCGCCAGCGCCACCACACCGGCCGTGAGGGCGGTGGACGAGTCGCCGTCGAGCACGATCCCCGCCGTTGAGGCCAGCCAGGCGAGCAGGGCACCGACGGTGGCGGGAACCGCGGCGACAACCTACCCTCGGTAGGGTCGCGGGCGAGGGGGTGACATGAAAGAAAGCAACTCGCTTCTCATTGATCACCACACTGTCGGTCGCAGTAATAGTTACTCCCGCTTTCCTTGCGAAGCTCTCATTTACGCCAGTGGGATGGAGTAAAATGGATCGGATAATTGACTTTCTCCCTTTGTTGATATTGATGCTCGTTCTTACTGTGCTCAGTCGGATAGTTAGGCGAATTCGGCGGGAGAATTACTATTCGCACAGGCAGCGGCGTGCGCAGGACGAACGACCTGAGACACGTGCCCGGCGCCTACCCCGATAGGCTGGTCGACTCAGTGCCGCCGGTGCCGACCAAGCCCCGTCTTCGTCCGACGAGAGCCCGAGGCACTGGCCGTGGCCTAGTTGGACGGAGGTTCGTACTGTAGACAACGCCTCGCCTGGCCGAGAGCCGAGCGGGGCGTTTCGTCGGGTGGGGCTATCCCGTACGGTGGCCGGTCGGGGCTATCTGTGGCGGGATTTCACGGGACCGCGGCGGCGAACTCCGCCGGGGCGGTGGCGTCCATGCTCGCGACCGCCCACCCAGGGCCTGGCAAAGATGCTCCTATAGCTGTCAAGCCGCGAGTTGAAGATCGTTTGCTTGTTGCCTTTGACGGTCAGGATCCAGTGTGCGCCCGTTCGGCGAGGTAGGTCGCCAAGGGACGGTTCATCGAGGGCGTCTGGGTTGATGGAGTGTACGAGCTGGGAGACCCGAACCTGTTCGCGCACCTGTGACACCATTGGCCGCTACCGGCAGCGGGTAGGGCACGAAAGCGGCCGATGGTGGCCTATCGGGCCAGACCGGCAGCGTAGCGACCATGCTAGCGAGATGTCGCCGGTTCGATCCCGGCCGGGGGCTCCAGTTTCATCAGGACGCCCCGCCTCTCGTGGGGCAGTCGCCGGATGCGCAGAGCGCCCTTGGTGGCCAGCGCCCTGGACCAGCTATGCTGGCGGATCGCGGCTTCGGTGGTGGGACAAGACGCTAGCCGGCCGAATTAGCACCCAGGCGGCGATCGCCGCGGTTCGTGCCGAGGCGCCCGTGGCGGCGGCGACCGACTGGCCGCAGATCGTCGGCCTGTACGCGCAACTCGTCCGCCTGGCACCCACCCCGGTCGTCGAGCTGCTGCCGGCGACCCGGGCCGACCTGCTGCGCCGGCTGGGGCGACACGCCGAGGCAGCCGCCGCCTGCCATCGGGCGCTTGAGCTGTGCGGGACCGACGCCGAGCACCGGTACCTACGGCGACGCCTGCGCGAGGTGTCGGCACCCACCTCGTAGGCCGTCCAACGCCGGCTGGGTAGCCGGCACTTTCTCCGGGCGGCAATCGTGCTTCTCCGGGTGGCAATCGTGCCGGTTACGTGGACAGCAGCAGCGGTATCGTCAGCACATACGCCGCGAGCAGCACCGAGCCTTCCGGGCGGGTGAGTGAATAGCTTCGGCGGAGCAGCATCCAGGCCGCCACCGCGGCCAGGCCCATCACCAGGACGAGCGCGACACTGGTGCCGGGGACACTGCTCGGGGCGGCCAGGGCGATCACGGCACCGCCGATGAGGCTGTTGAACAGGTTGGAGCCGAACAGATTGCCCACGAGCAGGTCTGACTCACCCTGTCGTTGGGCTTGAACCGTGGTGACCAGCTCCGGCAGTGAGGTGCCCACCGCGACCAGGGTCATCCCGATGATCAGCTGGGGAACCCCCAGGTCGGTGGCGATGGCGGCGGCGTTGACAACCAGCAGCTGCGCCCCGGCCAGGACCCCGACGAGGCCGAGTACGGTGCGGACCGGCTCCCACCGGGCCAGCGGTTGTCGCTGCGCCGGCTTCGGGTCGACCGCGGCGACATTCTCGCCCTCCACGTGCTCCACCACGTCCCGGGCCAGCGGGGTGGCTTCGCCCTCGCCCGCCCACCGGATCAGCAGCCACAGCGCACCGGCGGCGGCGACCAGCAGCACCACACCGGTCACCGCCGTCAGTCCGGTCCAGGCCAGGAGGCCGAAGAGCAGCACGGCGCCGACTGCGAGCCGTGCCTCGCGGTAGATCACCGTCGACTTCACGGTGACCTTGGCGACCAGTGCGGCGACGCCGAGGACCATGGTCAGGTTGAGAATGTTGGAGCCCGCGATGTTGCCCAGGGCGATGCTCGTGTCGCCTCGGGCCGCAGCCACTCCGGAGACCAGCAGCTCCGGTGCCGAGGTACCGAGACCGATTACCACGACGCCGACGACGACGGGTCTGATCCGTAGCCGGTGGGCAAGCCGGGACGCGCCGAGCACGAGATGGTCGGCGGCAACGGTGAGCAGCAGCAGACCGGCGACGGCGAGGAGAATTCGGAACATCATGACGAGCTCATGTGCGGCGTTGTCCTCGCTATCCCCGGTGACCGGCGCCTGCCGTACCGGACCAACCTACTGCCCTGGTCGACCCTCGTGGGCCCGGACGGTACCGGAACCGTGTGTTCCCGGCGATCGATCGCGGGAGTGGGGTGGTTGCGGCTGCGGGCTCCGCTACCGGGTGCGACGGCGGCGACGTGACCCGTTCCGGTGGGTGGTGGAGGGACTAGCCTCAAGCCGTGATCGAGGCGGTGTTGTGGGACGTTGACGACACCCTTTTCGACTTCTATGGCTCGGATCGGCGGGCGTTGTCGTGGCACTTCCGGGCGGAGGGCCTACCCGCGTCAGCGGCGTCGGTCGAGCGTTGGCAGCAGGTGACTGAGGTCGCCTACGGTCGGTTGGCCGCTGGGGAGCTCACGTACGAGGAGTGTCAGCGGCAGCGGGTTAACGGGTTCCTGGGGCGGACCCTGGACGACGTGGAGGCGGACGCGTGGCTCCGGCGCTACACCGCGCTGTTCGAGCGGGCGTGGACGGCATTCCCGGACGTCACGGCCGCCCTCGCGGCGCTGCCGTACCGGCACGGGATCCTTTCCAATTCCCGCACCGTGCATCAGGAGCGCAGACTGACCGCCCTGGGGCTGCGTCACCACTTCGAGGTGCTGCTCTGTGCGGACCGGCTTGCCCGGGCGAAGCCGGATCCCTCGGCGTTCCTGGCCGGCTGCGAAGCACTGGGGTGCCCTCCGGATGCTGTCGCCTACGTTGGCGACCAGTTGGACACGGATGCGGTGGCGGCTCGGGACGCGGGCTTGGTCGGAATCTGGCTTGATCGTCCACGATCAACAGCCACGGCGAAGTCGAGGTCGACCGTGCCGATGCCGGTTGGCGTGCACCGGATCCCGAGCCTCGCCGACCTTCCCCGGCTGCTCGCCGCACTGGGTGAATGAGGCCACGGTTTGTCCCGTCTATGATCGGAGCCCTCGCGATGTCGTTCGAACTCCTGCCTGTCCTGACCGGCGACCTGCTCACCGTAAGGCCCCTCCAGCCGGCGGATTTCGATGAGCTGTTCGATGTCGCCGCTGACCCACTGCTGTGGGAACAGCATCCGCAGCCGGACCGGTGCCGAGAGGAAGTTTTTCGCGCTTTCTTCCGGGATGCGCTCGCCTCCGGCGGCGCGTTTGCAGTGGTCGACACCAGGGAGTCCCGCCTGATCGGTTCATCTCGGTATCACGGCTACGATGCGGATCGTCGCGAGGTCGAAATTGGCTGGACCTTCCTTGCGCGTTCGCACTGGGGCGGGCTTTACAACAAGGAACTCAAGCAGCTCATGCTGGACCATGCTTTCCAGTTCGTCGATACCGTTGTCTTTCTTGTCGGTACGGAAAATCTTCGGTCTCGGCGGGCGGTGGAGAAGCTCGGTGGGGTCCTGGCCGGGTCGGGCCAGGATCGGGGTGGGTCGCCCCACGTTCGCTACCGGATCGAGGTCGGCAACTGGTCCGGCGGCGCGGGCGGTGCCGGTGGCCCGGGCGGTGCCGGTGGCCCGGGCGGTGCCGGTGTTCTGAGCTGACGGTGGTCTGGAATGGCGGTGGCCTGGCTGACGACGGCAGGGTGAAAGCGGGCTAGTCCTCCGGTTGGTCCACTTCTATACTCCCCAGTAATGATCATCCCGCTCTGCCTGTCAGCGGGGTGTGGACGTGTCGGGTGTGCGGTCACGGCCAGTAGTTCCCTGCAAGGGGCGACCGATGGGGCCTGGGTGCAGCGGGCGCCCGGACTGCCGCCGGTCACCACGCAGGGCGGTTGCGTAGTCGGTTGAAGGGTCTGTGAGCTGGGGTTTTTGGCGGCTGAATGGGTGGGGCCGGGTCCATGTAGGACGGGTGCGGCCTGTTCGTGATCATGGTGTTTGCGAAGACAACCGTGATCGAGAACTGGACGCACCCGCTGATGTCATCATCACTGACCGAGATCGTGCTGCCGCAGCGACCCCCGCACCTGCCGTGCCCGACCGTGGTCACCGATGGTGACCGGCGGAGCTTGTTCGTCGCGTTGGCAGCGGTGGACGACCCGCGGGATCCGCGGGGCCGCCGGTATCCCCTCGTTGCGATCCTGGCGGCGGCGGTGTGTGCGGTGATC
>NZ_JCANTD010000060.1:0-10516 GCF_059570675.1 Salinispora goodfellowii
GCCGCGATCACCACCGTGCTCATCGGCGACGGTCAGGGTACGCCCGAGCGCATCCGCCGCCGGGCTGGCAGCAACGCCGACGGCGCTCAAGGCCAGACCGGTCACCCCGGCCAACCCCACCGCCCACCACCGCCGCCGCGCCCGACCCCCGCCAGGCCGCACCGGCCCCTGAGTCTGGTCCTGATTACTCATCGTGAACTCGATGTCCTTCCCCCGTACCCGACAAGGACCCACCACCCGCACCCACGAGGGCCGCCCTCGGCTACCAACCGGCGGTAGCAGCCACCCGCAACCTAAACCGACACACACCCCACACCAACATGAACACGAAAAAAATGCCTGAAACGGTCAGTCATCCCTGTGATCATTGCTCAGCGCGGGCCGGTACCCGGTGCCCTGGGTGGGCAAGCTGGACCGGCATCCCGGATAGCTGAGGTGTGGTCGCTGTTCGCTACTGTCCTGCCCTATGGCAGGCACGAACCTCCGCACCGAACGCCTCGAACTTCGGCCGGTACGCGACGAGGACATCGACCGCATCCTGGAGTACCGCAACCTGCCGGAGGTCACCCGCTGGCTGCTCCGCACCGACGTTGACCCAGCGGCTTTCCGAGCGGCCTGGCGACGCTCAGCGGAAGACCCCCACGACCACAGCGTGGCGGTGACCCGCGACGGTTACGTCATCGGCACCGTCTCGCTCGACGTGCGCGACAGCATGGGACAGCCCGGCGCCCCGCCACGGACAGAAGCCGAGGTCGGCTACATCTTCGACCCGCGCTACGGCGGCCACGGCTACGCGACCGAAGCGGTCACCGCGATGGTCACCCACTCGTTCGCCCAGTTGGGCGTACGCCGGATCACCGCTGGCTGCTACGCGGACAACCTCGCCTCGGTGCGGCTCCTCGAAAAGATCGGCATGCGGCGGGAGCAGCACGGCGTCGGCGACTCCTGGCACGCCGAGTTGGGCTGGGTGGACGGCTACACCTACGCCCTGCTCGTCGAGGAGTGGCCCCACCAGCCGTAGCCCTTACCCCACCGGCGGTTCGGGACTCCGGCGGATCGTCACCGGCACCTCACCGAGGCGGTAGTGGACGACCGCGAACGGCCACGCCGCTCGCAGCCACGCCCCCACGATCTCGGTCAGCGGACCATCCAGCTCCGCGCGGGCAGCGGACACCCACGAGGAGGCCGCCACCTCCCGCTCACCCGTCGGCGACGGCTCGAAATACACGCAGCCGACCACGTCACCGGTGGCGATCTCGATGACCGAGTACGCGAAGTCCACCCGCTGATGCGACCGCTGCGCATGCCCCGCCAGGTCGTCGTGGTTCTCGGCGAGGGTCATCCCGGCCATCGGCGGCCAGCCCTGGTCGAATCCCGGCGTTGACCGGATGTGCGCGATGCTCGACATCCAGGCAGCGTGATCCGCCTCGTTGTGCTGCGGCCCGAGCAACTCAAGCCGCAACCCCTGGGCAACAAACACATCTGGTACGGCGAAGGAAGCCGCGACGAGCGGTAGGTCGGTCACCTCCGGAGCCTAACGGCCCATCGGCCGGCCCGCGGTGCGCGGAGCGGGCCGATGGCGGTCAGTCCCGGCACGCCGGCCGGTGGTGACGCCGTGGCTGTCGGATCGCAGGGTCAGCCCTGGCACAAGGGAACGTTCACGCAGTTGTCTGGTCGGTTCTTGGCCACAGTGGTGCCGGTAGCACTGGAGAGATCAACCGTGCCGCCTATCTCGTTGAAGATGCCGCCGCCGTCGGTGCCGGCGACGTTCTCGACAACCTTCGTGCGCAGCAGGGTGAGCGCGCCGGCCGACCCGTTGAAGATGCCGCCGCCCGACTCGGTGGCCTGATTGCCGGTGACCTTTGTCCGCAGCAGCGTCAAGGTGCCGCGGTTGTTAATGCCGCCACCGTTAACTCCGGCGTTGTCCTTGATGGCGCTGTCCTCGACGAGCAGGGCTCCCCCTTGCAGAAATATCGCACCCAGGCCGCCGCCGGCAGCGGTGTTCTCGGCGATGCTGACCCGGGACATGGTGAGCTGGAGGGGAGCACCGGCGACCGCGGAACCACCCAAGCCCGTTGTCGTGTTCTTCTCGATGCTCGTGTCGGCGATACCGCCGGTCGTCCCGGCAAGGATGAAGATAGCTCCCCCATCGGAAGCTTGGTGACCGACCAACTCACTCCGGGTAACGGTCAACTGACCGCTGATCGTGAGGGCGCCGCCAGTCAGCGCGGTATTCGCGTCGAGCCGCGACTTGTCGATGGCGAGTGTACCGAGGCTGAAGATCCCGCCACCGATGTTGGCCGCAGCATTTCGGCTGATGTCCGAGTGTTCGACCTGGAGCACGCCACCAATGTTCGCGATCCCACCGGCGTCGCCGTCAGCGGAGACATTTTCGACAATCTTGCTCTTCCTGATCGTGGCACCGCCACCTGGGTTGATGAGGATCCCGCCGCCGTCGTTGTCGCCAGAGAGCCTCCCACCGGTGACGGTGAGGTGATCAAGGGTGAGTCGACCGTTGGCGTTGACGGTGAGGATTCGGAAGTCGTCGGCCGCGGCGGAACGTTTGAGGGTGGTGTTCTTTCCGCCGTTGAGGGTGATGGGAGTGGTGATCGCGGGCAGGCCGGCACCGTCGAGGTCAGCGGTGAGCAGGTAGGTACAGCCCTCGGCGAGGTCGAGCACGGCACCACCCCGGGCGTTGGCTTGGGTGATCTCGGCGATCAACCGATCCGGGTTACAGGGCACCCGCGTACCCTTCGGCTTCCCAAGCTGGTCATCGGCGACGGCAGCGCGTCCGACAGCCTCCCCACCGGGGGCGGCGGTGATGGTGGTGGTGGTGACGGCGGCGGTAAGCGCCAGGCCGGTCGCTCCGGCCAGCCCGGCAGCCCACCATCGTGACCTCGCCCGACCTCCGTTGGGATGCTCCGGGTTGGCTCCGGTCGTGCGGCGCTGATGGTTCATCGCGGTGTTGACGCCCTTCCCCGTGCACGACGAGGAGCCCGAAGGACGGGGTTCTCCTCGGCTACCAGGTCGGCGGTAGCAGCCACCTGCACGCTAGACCGACACCTAGGGGACTCAGCGGAAATTCCGAACAAATTACTCAACTTGGGCGAAAGCCCTCAAGCTGGATGCGAACCTGTCGCGCCCGCTCGCCGGGCCGGCCGCACCCCGGCCGCGCTCTCCACGACGTGCGGCGGGATGCAGCCGGAACCACACGGCAATGGTCAACGGCATCAGGAAGTAACCGAACCGGGTGGCGGGAGCCAGGCATACGGCCAGGGCGAGAGCTAGGGCGAGGCGGTCGGCGGCGGCGAGCAGCGTCCACGGTGGTCTCACCACCAGTGAGACGGCGACGGCCACCGCGGCCAGGGCGAGCAACGCCGAGGCGAGCGGGCGTCCGCCCGGCAGCAGCGTGGCGACAAGGTGCCCGGGCAACGGACTCGTGGCGGGCGAGGCGAGGAGGCCCGCTCCCAGGGGATAGCGCAGAACCTGCTCGGTGAAGGCCCCGGGCGAGGCGAGGAGGCTCGGCACCGTCAGAACGGCGAGGACAACGGCGGCCACGGCGCCCGCGCCCCACGCGGCCCGTCCGCCGCGGCGCACCACCAGCAGAACCAGCACCACCATCAGTACGGGCCAGGCCGTCCACTTCATCGCCGCCGCCACTCCGGCGGCCAGCCCGGTCGCCGCGGGACGGCCCGCGGCGGCGGTCGCGAGGGCGAGGCACATCAGCGCCGTGACCGGCAGGTCGATGCCCCCGGTGGCCAGTGGCAGGGCCAACAGCGGAAAGGCCGCCAGGAGCGCGAGGGCCCGGGGCGCGCAGTGGCCGACGGCGATCCGGGCGGCCACCGCCAGGGCGAGGCAGAAGACCAGTGCGAACCACCAGCGGGCGTCGGCCACCGGGGTGTCGCCGAGCAGGGCGTACGGCAGCCCGAACAGCGCCATCGCCGGCAGGTAGGGGTTGTAGTCCGCAAGCTGCGCCGGCTCGGTCAGGTACGGGCTGCCGGTCTGCAGCAGCAGCGCGCCGGAGTGGTGTACGACATCGACCTCGAGCTGCCCCTGCCGGTGCGCGACCAGCCACACCATGGGTACGACCGCCGCACCCACCACGGCGACGAACGGCGCCGCCCGGCGCAGCAGGGTTGACGTGCCGGAAGTCAGGACCGTAGCCATGGCGTAGCCGACGGCGGCGCAGAGTCCCCAGACCCGGTGCGGTCCCTGGTCGGTGACCGCAGCCAGGAGCAGCGCCGCCACCGCACACCCCGCCCACAGCAGCGGCCACCGCCCGGGCCGGGCCCGGCCTGGTGACCACGGCCGGGCCGAGGGCACGGGAAGCGGGTGAGGCAGTAGCTGGATTCTGGTCATTTGCCGCGCCTTCCACATCGGAGGACGATCAGTATCGGAAGGCGGCGGGCCCGGATCGTCACGCCGGAGAGCGATCTTCGGTGTCAACCCGTGGTGTGACGTCGGCGCCAAAAGATCACACCAGACGGTGACGTATCCGGTGGGCGGGCTTCCGGAGAATCAACCCATGCCCCGACTGCGCCGCCCCACCACCCCGCGCCTGGTAGACGTACCGCGTCGGCCCTGGTACCCGGCGTTCAGCGCGAGTGTGATCGCCGCGGTGGCGATCGTGGAGATCACCGCGAGCCGCAGTACCTCGCCCGCCGTCGTGGTCACGGCAGTCGCCGCGGTCGTACCGCTGGCCTGGCGACACCGGCGGCCCTGGCTCGCCGCCGTCGCCACGGCCGCCGCGCTGCTCAACTTCCTCGTCCAGCCCGAACTGCTGCTCTGCACCGGCCTGGCCGGCGCAACCGGTCTCTACGCCACCGCGCGGAACCGCCTGCTTCCCCCGGCTGTTCTCACCACCGCTGGAATCAGCGCGGCGGTCCTGGTCAACCTGGGTCACCTCGCACTGGGCGCCTACAACCTCGGCGGGGTCCGCCCGAAGCTGGGCGCCGAGGGCGCACTCTCCTACTTCGCCGAATCGTTTGTGCTGGCCTGCGCCATCACCGCCATCGTGGTGCTCGCCGACTCCGCCCGCAGCCGGGAACAGTACCGCCGGGAACGCGAAGCCGCCCAGCGAAAGCTGGTGGCGTTGGAGCGCCGGGCGGCGGCGGCGGCCGAACGCGCCCGGATCGCCCGCGAGTTGCACGACATCGTGGCCCACACCGTCTCCGTGATCGCCGTAGCGGCGGAGACGCACAGCTACACCATCCCGAACCTGTCCGCTGAAGCCCACGACGGCTTTCAGTCCATCGCCGGCTCCGCACGTGCCTCGCTCGCGGAGCTACGCAGCCTCGTCAACATGCTGCGCCAGGCGGACGGCACCGCGAACACCGCACCGCAGCCGAACCTGGCGGGCCTACCCGCACTACTCGAAGCCCACCGCACCGCCGGCGGGACGGTGAGCCCACTGATCACCGGTTCCCTGCCCCGCACCACAGCCGCGGTGGAGTTGGCCGCCTACCGCATCGTGCAGGAGGCGCTGACCAACGTCCGCCAGCACGCCCCCGGTGCCCACGCAACCTGCCGAATCGACCACATCCCACCGCACATCCGGGTGCACGTCGCCAACGCCGCCCCCAGCGGCCCACCACCGGCCCGCCCGCCCGGGAGCAGCCGTGGCTACGGCCTCGACGGCATGCACGAACGGGCGACCCTGCTCGGCGGCCACCTGGACTGGCACCCGACACCCGACGGGGGCTTCGCCGTGACCGCGCTCCTACCGGTCACCGCCCCCGACGCCGCAGTCCGCACCCTCCAATCGACATAATCGAGGTCGGCGAGGTCAACGAGGCCGGTGAGGTCAACGAGGCCGGTGAGGTCAACGAGGCCGGTGAGGTCAACGAGGCCGGTGAGGTCGACGAGGCCGGTGAGGTCGACGAGGCCGGTGAGGTCGGCAGCCGCCCTTAGTCATTTGGGGGCACGGCCCCCTACTTGCCGCTTGCTGGCCGTAGCGAAGGGAGTCCCGTGGCGACGATCCGCGCGGTGGTGGTGGACGATCAGGCCGTGGTCCGCGCCGGCTTCGTCAAACTGCTCGCCACCCAGGAGGACATCACCGTCGTCGCGGAGGGAGCGGACGGCCAGGACGCCATCCGTCTGGTCCGCGAACACCGTCCCGACATCGCCCTGCTCGACATCCGGATGCCGCGCACCGACGGGATAGCCGCCACCCGGGCGCTGTTCGCCGACCCCGACATCGACACCCGGGTACTCATCCTGACCACGTTCGGCCTGGACGAATACGTCTACGACGCCCTCGCCGCCGGAGCCAGCGGCTTCCTACTCAAGGACGCCACCTTCCCCGAACTGCTGCACGCCGTACGGGTGGTGGCCGCCGGCAAAGCCATGCTCGCCCCCGACATCACCCAGCGGCTCATCACCCGCTTCCGCCACGTACGCCCTGCTCCACCTCCCCGGCGCGACGTCCCGAACCTGACCCCACGGGAAACCGAGGTCCTGCTCCTGGTCGCCCGCGGCCACTCCAACGACGACATCGCCGAGCACCTCACCGTCACCGACCACACCGTCAAGACCCACATCAACCGGGTCTTCACCAAACTCGGCGCACGGGACCGAGCCCAGGCCGTCATCGCCGCCTACGAACTCGGCTACATCACTCCCGGCCGGTGACACTCCACGTCTTTGGTTCGGGCCCGGCGGCTCGGCAGTGCCGGACCAGACAGAACGGATGCGTACCGTCGCAGCGCCTACTCCCGGATTTGGGGATATTTTTCGGTTTCATGTCCCAATCAGCCCTAATGTCGGTTTAGTTCAGGGTAGTTACTACCACCAGCCTGGGGGCCGAGGACAGCCACTCACCGGCCTCAGCTGACACCTCGTCCACAACGAGGAAGGGAACGACACCGCGATGACCGATCCGCAGCACGCGCCCGAACCGGACCACGCCGCCGGACGCCGGACCAGGTCACGATGGCGGGCTGCTGGGCTGGCCGGGGTGACTGGTCTGGCCCTCAGCACCGTCGGCGTCGCCGCCACCCCCGCCGCTGGGCGCACCCTCCCCGTCCCCGACGACCGACCCGCCACCGGCAGCCACAACGCCGGCAAGGGTGGTAAGGGTGGTAAGGGCGGCAAGGGCACCCCCGTCCCCTGCGACGCCGACGCGCTGATCGCCGCCATCACCCTCGCCAACGCCCGCGGCGGCGCCACCCTCAACCTCACCACAGACTGCACCTACCTCCTCACCGCCGACCTCGACGGCGCCGGCCTGCCCGCCATCACCACCCCCATCACCCTCAACGGCGGCAAACACACCACCATCGAACGCGCCGCCGCCACCGACCAATTCAGACTCCTCACCGTCACCGCCGGCGGCAACCTCACCCTCAACAAACTCAAACTCACCGGCGGACACACCCCCGATGACGGCGACGGCGGCGCAATCCTCGTCAACGCCGGCGGCACCCTCACCACCAACCACAGCACCATCACCCGCAACATCGCCGAGAACAACGGCGGCGGCATCGCCAACAACGGCACCACCCGCGTGAAGCACACCACCATCGAACGAAACGCCGCCAGCGGAGACGGCGGAGGTATCGCCAGCGTCGGCACCCTCGACATCAGCAAGTCCCGCCTACACGCGAACACTGCATTCTCCGGAGCCGGAGTCTCCAGCGAAGGCGCAGCCCAGGTCGAGCACAGCAACATCACCGCCAACCAGGCCGCGGGCGTAGTCGGCGGCATCCTCATGAGCGGTGGAACCATCACGAATACCAAAATTACCGAGAACACAGCCCTAGAGATTGGCGGCATCCTCGCAAACACCGACACCCAACTCACCCTCAGGTCGGTCACCATCGCCGGAAACACCGCCACCGTTGGCCGTGGTGGCGGCCTAGGGATAAATTCGGGCGCCTCCGTCGTCGTCGCGGACAGCGTCGTCGCGGACAACACCGCCGACAGCCTCGGCGGGGGCATCTTCAACCTCGCCGAGATAGTAGTGCGAGACACCAAGGTCACCGGAAATCAGAGCGGCAGGCAGGGTGGCGGCATCTACACCAACACATCAGCCACCCTCTTCGACACGAAAATTGTCAAGAACACCGCCATTACCGAAGGCGGTGGCATCTTCAACGAGGGGGGTGGGACGGTCGAACTGAACACCGCCACCGGCACAATCGTAATCAAGAACCGGCCGGACAACTGCGTCAACGTTCCCGGCTGCGCCGGGTAGGGCCGGCTACCCGCAGCGGGCACCAACACAACCGCTGCGGGTTACAGCCACCGCGTAGGTCACCCAGACACCCAACAGATCTCACCGATTGCTGCAGCTGCCTGCCCGGTCTGCAACAGGTGCGGGCTCTGACTCCTCGCGCACAACGGGGAAAGGACAACGACACCGCGATGACCAATCCACACCACAACCCCGAACCAGACCATCCCGGCACACACCGGCACAGGTCACGATGGTGGTCTGCCGGACTGGCCGGGATGGCCGGCCTCGCCCTCACCACCACCGTCGGCGTCGCCGCCACACCCACCGCCGCGAGCAGCCTCGCCATCCCCGGCAACCAAGCCCCCGCCGACAGCCACCGCGACGAAGGCAATGGCGACCACACCAGCAGCGGGAAAGGAAAGAAGAAGCCGAAGGGGACTCCTGCGCCCTGCGACACCGACGCGCTGATCGCCGCGATCACCCTCGCCAACGCCCGCGGCGGCGCCACCCTCAACCTCGCAACAGACTGCACCTACCTACTCACCGCCAACCTCGACGGAGCCGGCCTCCCCGCCATCACCACCCCCATCACCCTCAACGGCAACAAACACACCACCATCGAACGCGCGGCCACCGCCGACCAGTTCCGCATCCTCACCATTGGCGTCGGCGGTAACCTCACCCTCAACAAACTAAAAATCACCGGCGGACAGACCGACGGAGACGGGGGTGGCATCCTCGTCAACCCCGGCGGCCAACTAACAGCCAAACACAGCGAAATTGTACGCAACATCGCCGGCGATAATCTCGGTGGCGGCATCTCCAACCGCGGCACCACCACCATCAAAGCCTCGACGATCAACCACAACACCGCCGCGCTGGAAGGGGGCGGTATCAACAACGCCGGGCTGCTGACCATAAAGAGGTCCACGATCACCAACAACAACGCTGCCGTACTCGGCGGTGGCATAGCAAGCAGGAACGGCACCGTCGATATCTCTAAAAGCAGGATCGCCGCCAACCAGGCCGCAACAGGTGGCCTGATTTTGATTGGCGGCACCAGTACCGTAACCGACACTCACATCACCAAGAACACGGCGAATTTCGTCGGAGGCGTCGGCGTATCAGCGGGGCGGCACACCCTTCGGAAGGTCACAGTTGACCACAACACCGCGACTGCCGACGGCGGCGGAGTGTTTGCCGATGTCGGCACACCCCTTGTCGTCGATGACAGCATCATCGCCAACAACACCGCCGGAGGTAACGGCGGTGGTATCGATAACATCGGCGATACTATACTCCGGCACACGAAACTCGTCGATAACCAGGCTGACAACAATGGCGGCGGCGCCCTCAACCAAAACTTCGGCACGCTCACGTTCTATGCAACTAAGGTGGTCAAGAACGCTGCCGCCAACAACGGTGGCGGCATCTTCAACCAAGCGGGCGGGGTGGTTGAGCTTAACACCGCCACCGGCACCGTTGTGGTCAAGAACCGGCCCAACAACTGCGTGAACGTTCCGGGCTGCGCCGGGTAGCGGTAAATCCGGGAACGCCTACGATGCGGGAATGACAGCACCGACCGGTCAGCCCGTTGACGAGTTCCTCGCCGCCGTGCCAAACGAACGCCGACAGGCCGATGCCCGCCGGCTCATCGCGCTCATGCGCGAGGTCACCGGGGAGGAGCCAGCGATGTGGGGGCCGAGCATCATCGGCTTTGGTCGCTACCATTACCGGTACGCGAGCGGCCGCGAAGGCGACAGCGCGCTCACCGGCTTCTCGCCACGCAAGCAACACCTCGTGGTCTACCTCGTCGGCGGGTTCGCAGACCGGCACGCGTCAACCCTCGCGCGGCTCGGCCCACACAAGACCGGCGTGGGCTGCCTCTACCTCAACAGCCTCGACGGCATCGACCTGGCTATCCTGCGCGAATTGGTCCACCGCTCGGTCCGGGTACACAGGGGCGTTGACCGCGCTAGCCACTGAGTGCGGCCACGAACACGCACAGACCACAGGGCTATTGCGTAGTGCCGTTTAGCCTGTTCACGGTCGGTTTTCCGGTGGTCACAGCGGTGATGAGGTCGTGGGGACGCTGGCTGGCTTCGCGGGTGGCTTCGGCGATGTTGGTGGCGCCGTTGAGGCGGTGGTGCCCGATCGAGGTGTTACGGAGGGTGGCGAAGACAGCGGGTCCGTTCCCGGTCCGGGCTTGATGCGCATCTTCACGTAACGTGACATCTCGTACATAGTGCACCCTGTTTTCGATCTGCCACTCCGCCCGAGCCCAGGCGCCCAGATCGACCGGCCGGGCCTGACCGGCGGGCAGGGAGATCGTCAGGTACG
>NZ_JCANTD010000061.1:0-10288 GCF_059570675.1 Salinispora goodfellowii
CGGGCACCCGGTTGGGTGATCCGATCGAGGCGCAGGCGTTGTTGGCCACCTACGGGCAGGATCGTGCGCGGCCGTTGTGGTTGGGGTCGATCAAGTCGAACATCGGTCACACCCAGGCCGCCGCCGGTGTCGCTGGGATCATCAAGATGATTTTGGCGATGCGTCATGGTGTGTTGCCGGCGACGTTGCACGTCGACGAGCCGACCCCGCACGTCGACTGGACCGCCGGGGCGGTCGAACTGCTGACCGAGGCCCGGTCGTGGGAGTCGGAGGGTGGTCCTCGACGCGCCGGCGTGTCGGCGTTCGGGATCAGCGGCACCAACGCCCACCTGATCCTGGCGGAACCGGCCGCGCAGCCGGCCGTGGTCGACCCCCCCGAGGTCGAGGGTCCGCTGCCGTGGCCGGTGTCGGCGCGGTCGGCGCAGGCGTTGGCCGGGCAGGTGCGGCGGTTGCGCGACGTCGTGACCGCCGACCCGGAGCTGGACCGGGCCGCCGTGGCGTGGTCGCTGGCCACCGGGCGGGCCGCGCTGGAGCATCGCGCGGTCCTGCTGGGCGGCACGCCCGACGAGGTCCTCGCCGGCCTGCGGGCGTCCGCCGGGCCCGACGCCGTCCGTGGCCACGCGGCGGTGGTGTCGGGTGTGGTGTCCGAGGGTGCGCTGGCGTTCCTGTTCACCGGTCAGGGCGCGCAGCGCGTCGGCATGGTCCTGCGGTTGGCGGACCGGTTCCCGGTGTTCGCGGAGGCGTTCGACGCCGTCTGCGCCCGCTTCGACCAGATCCTGGACGTGCCGCTGCGCGACGCGATCGACTCCGACGCGATCCATCGGACGGTGTACACGCAGGCCGGCCTGTTCGCCGTCGAGGTCGCGTTGTTCCGGCTCGTCGAGTCGTGGGGCGTCATCCCGGACCATCTGCTGGGCCACTCGATCGGTGAGATCGCCGCCGCGCACGTCGCCGGGGTGATGTCCCTGGACGACGCGGTCACGCTGGTGGCGGCGCGCGGGCGGTTGATGCAGGCGCTGCCGACCGGCGGGGCGATGCTGGCGGTGCAGGCGACCGAGGCAGACGTCCTTTCGGTGCTGCCCGACGGCGTCGACATCGCGGCGGTGAACGGCCCGACCTCGGTCGTGATCTCCGGCCCGGCCGAGGCGATCGACGAGGTGGCGTCGCGGTTCGCCAAGACCACCCGACTGACCGTGTCGCACGCGTTCCACTCCGCGCTGATGGAGCCGATGCTCGCCGACTTCGCCGCCGCGATCGCGCACATCGACTTCGCGGCGCCACGGATTCCGGTGGTGTCGAACCTGACCGGGGAGCCGGTCGCGGAGTTCACCGCCGACTACTGGGTGCGGCACGTGCGCGAGACGGTGCGTTTCGACGACGGCATGTCCTGGCTCGCCGAGCACGGGGTGACCCGCTGCCTGGAGATCGGCCCGGCGGGCGTGCTGTCCGCGCTGGCCGCCCCGGAGCTGACCTACGTCCCGGCGTTGCGCAAGGACCGCGACGAGGTCGCCACGGTGCTCGACGCGGTCGCGAAGCTGTGGACCCTCGGCGTGCCCGTGGACTGGACCGCGATCCTGCCCGACGCGCCCCGGGTCGACCTGCCCACCTACGCCTTCCAGCACAGGCACTACTGGGCCGAGCCGGTCACCGCCTGTCGCCACCACGGGGACCAGACGGCCGCCGGCGACACCTGGCACCACCACGTCACCTGGCGACCGCTCGACCTCACCCGGACCGCGCTCGCCGGACGCTGGCTGGTGGCCGCCGCCCAGGGCACCGACCCGCACCACGTCACCGCCGCGCTCACCCGCGCCGGCGCCGAACCGGTCCGGCTGCCCCTCACACCCCACGACGACCGCTACTCGATCGCCGACCGGCTGCTCGACGAGGCGTTCGACGCCGTCGTCGTGCTGCCCGGCCCGGGCGACGACGGCGTCCTCGTCACCACCGCCCTGCTCCAGGCGCTCGGCGACGTGGAATCCGCCGCCCCGCTGTGGTGCCTGACCCGCGGGGCGGTGAGCGTCGCGGCGTCCGAACCGCTCACCGACGTCGCCGCCGCGCAGCTCTGGGGGCTCGGCCAGGTGGCCGCGCTGGAACTGCCGCACCGCTGGGGCGGCCTCGTCGACCTGCCGCCGGTGCTCGACGAACGGGCCGGCGACCAGCTCGTCGCGACGCTGAGCCGGCGCGACGAGAGCCAGGTCGCGATCCGCGCCGCCGGCGCCTTCGCGCGGCGGCTCGACCGGGCGCCCGGCACCGGCGCCGAGTTCGTGCCGCCGGACGGCCCGGTGCTGATCACCGGCGGGACCGGCGCGCTCGGCGCGCACGTGGCGCGCTGGCTCGCCGGGGCCGGAGTCGGCCGGCTGGTGCTGACCAGCCGACGCGGCCCCGACGCGCCCGGCGCCGCCGAGCTGCTGACCGAGCTGGCCGCGCTCGGCGCCGAGGCGACCGTGGCGGCCTGCGACGTCACCGACGAGGCCGCGCTGCGCGAGCTGGTCGCCGCGTACCCCTGGCGGGGCGTCGTGCACGCGGCCGGCATCCTCGACGACGGCGTCCTGGAATCGCTCACCCCGGAGCGGATCACCGAGGTCGCCCGGGTCAAGGTGGGCGCCGCCCGTCTGCTGGACGAGCTGACCGGCGACCTCGACATGTTCGTGCTGTTCTCCTCCGTGGCCGGCACCATAGGCAGCCCCGGACAGGCCAACTACGCGGCGGCGAACGCCGGTCTGGACGCCCTCGCCCGGGACCGGCAGGCCCGCGGACTTCCGGCCACCTCGATCGCCTGGGGCCCCTGGGCCGACGGCGGCATGGCCGGCGGCGACGCGGTCGGCCGGCGGCTGAGCCGAGGCGGACTCGCGCCGATGGAACCGGCGCGCGCGATGGCGGCGTTCGCGTCGGCCGTCGCCGACGGTGAACCGGCCGTCCTGGTCGCCGACGCCGACTGGCCGGTGCTGGCCACCGGCCGCGCCGACCGGCTGCTCGACGTGCTCGCACCCGTCACGCGGCCGGACGCCGCCGGCGCGGCGGTGGCGGCCGACACCTCCCCGGCCGAGCTGTGCCGGGTGGTCTGCGAGAGCACGGCGCTGGTGCTCGGCCACGGCTCCGCCGCCGACATCGACCCGGACCGCGCCTTCCGCGACCTGGGCCTGGACTCGCTGACCGGGGTCGAGCTGCGCAACCTGCTCACCCGCGCGACCGCGACCCCGCTGCCGGCGACGCTGGTCTTCGACCACCCCACCCCGGCCGCGCTCGCCGAGCACCTGCACGCGCAGCTCACCGGCACGGCAGCCGGGCCGCGGGAGCCGGTGACCCCTCCGGCGCACGACGGCGACGACCCGATCGTCATCGTCGGCATGTCCTGCCGGTTCCCCGGCGGCGTCACCAACCCCGACGAGCTGTGGGAGTTGCTGCTCGCCGGCGGCGACGGCCTGTCCGGCTTCCCGACCGACCGGGGCTGGGGCGCCGGCCTGCCGGTCGGGGTCGGCGGTTTCATCGAGGACGCCACCGCCTTCGACGCCGAACTGTTCGGGGTGTCGCCGCGCGAGGCGCTGGCGATGGACCCGCAGCAGCGGGTGCTGCTGGAATCGGTGTGGGAGGCGTTCGAACGGGCCGGCATCGATCCGGCGTCGCTGCGCGGCAGCCGCACCGGGGTCTTCGCCGGCACCAACGGCCAGGACTACACCGGCGTCGTGCTCGGCTCCGGTGACCCGCTCGTCGACGGCTTCGTGAGCACCGGCAACGCCGCCGCCGTGCTGTCCGGCCGGATCGCCTACGCGTTCGGGCTGGAGGGCCCGGCGATGACCGTGGACACCGCCTGCTCCTCCTCCCTCGTCGCGCTGCACCTGGCCACGCAGGCCCTGCGGGCCGGGGAGTGCTCGCTGGCGGTCGTCGGCGGCGTGACGGTGATGTCCACACCCGGCGCGTTCGTCGAGTTCGCCCGGCAGGACGGCCTCGCCGCCGAAGGCCGGTGCAAGGCGTTCGCCGCGGCCGCCGACGGCACCGGCTGGGCCGAGGGCGCCGGCGTGCTCGTCGTCGAGCGGCTCTCCGACGCCCGGCGGCAGGGACACCGGATCCTCGCCGTCGTCCGGGGCTCCGCGATCAACTCCGACGGCGCCAGCAACGGCCTGACCGCGCCGAACGGGCCGGCACAGCAGCGGGTCATCCGGCAGGCGCTCGCCTCGGCCGGTCTCGCCCCGGCCGACGTGGACGTGGTGGAGGCGCACGGCACCGGCACCCGGCTCGGTGACCCGATCGAGGCGCAGGCGCTGATCGCCGCGTACGGGCAGGACCGGGACCGGCCGTTGTGGCTCGGCTCGATCAAGTCGAACATCGGCCACACGCAGGCCGCCGCGGGCGTGGCCGGCATCATCAAGATGGTGCTGGCGCTACGCCACGGCGTGCTGCCGCCGACGCTGCACGTGGACGCCCCGACCCCGCACGTGGACTGGTCGGCCGGTTCGGTCGAGCTGCTCACCGAGGCGCGGGACTGGCCCGCCGGGGACCGCCCGCGCCGCGCCGGCGTCTCGTCGTTCGGCCTCAGCGGCACCAACGCGCACACCATCCTGGAGGCGTACCGGCAGGAGCCGGCCGACGTCGACATCCCGGCCGGCCCGGTGGCCTGGCTGCTGTCGGCGAAGACCCCCGCTGCCGTACGCGAGCAGGCCACGCGCCTCGCCGCCCAGCCGGACCAGGACGTCTTCCGCGTCGGCCACGACCTCGCGCTGGGCCGCCGCGCGCTCGAGCACCGGGCCGTGGTGATCGGCGCGCAGCCGGACGACTTCTCAGCCGGCCTCGCCGCGCTGCAACGCGACGAGCCGGCCGGCAACCTGCTCCGCGGGGAGGCGACCCGCGGCGGGCTCGCCTTCCTGTTCTCCGGGCAGGGCTCGCAACGCCCGCGGATGGGGCACGGGCTGTACCAGCGGCACCCGGTCTACGCCGAGGCGTTCGACGCCGTCTGCGCCCGGTTCGACGGGCTGCTCGACACCCCGCTGCGTGAGGTCGTCCTCGGCGGCTCCGAGCTGATCCACCGCACCGACCACACCCAGGCCGGGCTCTTCGCGGTCGAGGTGGCGCTGTTCCGCCTGCTGGAGTCGTGGGGCGTCACCCCGGACCACCTGCTGGGTCACTCGATCGGCGAGATCGTGGCCGCGCACGTGGCCGGCGCGCTGTCCCTCGACGACGCGGTGACGGTGGTCGCCGCGCGCGGGCGGCTGATGCAGGCGTTGCCGGCCGGCGGGGCGATGCTCGCGGTGCAGGCCTCCGAGGCCGAGGTACGCGACGCGCTGATGCCGTACGCGGACCGGCTGGGCATCGCGGCGATCAACGGGCCGACGGCGGTCGTCGTCTCCGGCACCGCCGAGGCGATCGACGAGCTGGCCCCCCGGTTCGCGAAGACCACCCGGCTCACCGTCTCGCACGCGTTCCACTCCCCGCTGATGGAGCCGATGCTCGACGCGTTCGCCTCGGCGATCGCGGACGTCACGTACCGGACCCCGCGCATCCCGGTGCTGTCCAACCTGACCAACGAGCCGGTCGAGAGCTTCTCGGCCGACTACTGGGTGCGCCACGTCCGGGAGGCGGTCCGGTTCGCCGACGGCGTCGGTCACCTGGCCGGCGTCGGTGTCACCCGGTTCGCCGAGCTGGGCCCGTCCGGGGTGCTGGCCGGCATGGTGCAGTCGTGCCTGGCCGACCGGGACGGCGGCTTCACGCTCGCCCCGATGTTGCGCGGCGACCGGGACGAGGCGACCGCCGTGCTGCACGCGACCGCCGCGTTGCACGTGGCGGGGGTGGACGTGGACTGGGCCGCGGTCTTCGGCGGTCACCGCGGCCGGCTGGCCGACCTGCCCACGTACCCGTTCCAGCGGCAGCGGTTCTGGCCGGAGGTCACCGCCGCGGCGCGTCCCGCCGCGGCCTCCCCGACCGACGCCTGGCGCTACGCGGCGGCCTGGCAGCGGATCGACCCGCCGGCCGCGCCGCGGCTCACCGGGAGCTGGCTGGTCGTCACCGCGGGCGAGGGCGCCGCTGACGTCGTCGCGGCGCTGCGGGCGGCCGGCGCGGACCCGACCGAGCTGGTCCTCGACGCGGGCGTCGATCGGCGCGACCTGGCGGAACAGCTCGCCGACCGGCCGGAACCGGCCGGCATGCTGTGCGCGTTCCCCGACGCCGGGGCCGCCGCCCGGCTCACCACGCTGCTGCAGGCGCTCGACGACGCCGACGTGCTCACCCCGCTGTGGTGCCTGACCCGCGGCGCGGTGTCGATCGCCGCGGTCGAGCCGCTCGGCGACCCGGCCCAGGCCCAGCTCTGGGGGCTCGGCCGGGTGGCCGCGCTGGAGTTCCCGCGTCGCTGGGGCGGCCTGGTCGACGTGCCCGCGGCGCTGACCGCGCGGGACGCCGACCGGCTGGCCGCGGCGCTCACCGCCGCCGGCGAGGACCAGCTCGCGGTACGCCCCGCCGGGGTCTTCGTCCGCCGCCTGCGCCCCGCCGCGGCGCCCGCGGCGGCGACCCCCTACCGCCCGCGCGGCACGGTGCTGGTCACCGGCGGCACCGGCGCGCTCGGCGCGCACACCGCCCGCTGGCTGGCCGCCCGGGGCGCCGAGCACCTGCTGCTGGTGTCCCGCCGCGGCCCGGCCGCGCCGGGCGCCGCCGACCTGGTCACCGAACTGGCCGGGCTCGGCACCCGGGCGACCGTCGCGGCGTGCGACGTGGCCGATCCGGCGGCGCTGGCCGCGTTGCTCGCGACCGTGCCGGACCTGACCGGCGTGGTGCACGCCGCCGGGGTCAACGGGCTCACCGGGCTGGCCGCCGTCACCCCGGCCGAGTTCGCCGAGGTGCTGCACGGCAAGGTCGCCGGCGCGGTCAACCTCGACGCGCAGACGGCGGACCTGGACCTGTTCCTGGTGTTCTCGTCGATCTCCGGGGTGTGGGGCAGCGGCGGCCAGGCCGGGTACGCGGCCGGCAACGCGTTCCTCGACGCGCTCGTCCGCTCCCGCCGCGACCGCGGACAGGCGGGCACCGCGATCGCGTGGGGTCCGTGGGCCGGTGCCGGCATGGCCGCCGACCCGCAGGCGCAGGAGTACCTGCGCGGTCGCGGACTGGCCGCGCTGGAGCCGGCCGCCGCCATCGCCGCGCTGGAACGGGCGGTCGACGGCGGCGACGTCGAGGTGGCCGTCGCCGACGTGAACTGGGAGCGGTTCGCCGGGACCTTCACCGCCGGACGGCCGTCCGCGCTCTTCGCCGACCTGCTCGCCGGCGAACGGCCGGCCGCCGCGCCCCGGGCGACCGCCGGTCTGCGCGAGCGGTTGCTGCCGCTGCCGCGCGGCGAGCAGGCGGAGGAACTGCTGACGCTGGTACGCCGGGAGGTCGCCGCCGTCCTCGGGCACCCGGGCATCGCCACCGTGCCGGGCGCCCGCGCGTTCAAGGAACTCGGGTTCGACTCGCTGACCGCGGTCGAGCTGCGCAACCGGCTCAGGGCCGCCACCGGCGCCGAACTACCGGCCAGCCTGGTGTTCGACCACCCCAGTCCGGCCGCGGTGGCCACGATGCTGCACGACCTCGTCGTCGGGGCGCCGGAGTCGGCGGTGGAGCCGTTCCTCGCCCAGCTCGACCACCTGGAGGCGGCCGGGGCCGAACTCGACGGTGTCGCCCGCGCCCGGGTCGCCATGCGGCTCAACGCGTTCCTGTCCCGGTGGCACACCGGACGCCCGGTCCAGACCGCCGAGACGACCCCCGACGAGTTGATGTCGGCAAGCGACGACGAGCTGATCGACTTCATCAAGCAGCAGCTCGACCAGGCGTGACGGCGGCCGGGGGCCCTCGGGCCTCCGGCCCCCGGTAGGGGTTGTTGGCCTTCCGAACCCGCTCATAGGCTCCGGTCAAACAGCAATGTCGTGCCGGGCGGCCAGTGCTCACCCGGTTCTCCATCGTCAATTCCGCGATCGCCGGAACGGCTGATGCTGCCCGGAAAACGCTTGCCTGGACGGGTGAAACGAGTGGCGGACGAAGAGAAGTATCTCGGCTATCTCAAGCGGGTCACGACCGATCTGCGGCACGCGCGCCGCCGGTTGCGGGTCGCCGAGTCCCGCGAGCGCGAACCGATCGCGATCGTCGGGATGAGCTGCCGGTATCCCGGCGGCGTCACCTCGCCGGAGGAGCTGTGGCAACTCGTCGCCGACGGCCGCGACGGCGTCGGTGACTTCCCGACCGACCGCGGCTGGGCCACCGGCGGCGGCGACTACCGGCGCGAGGGCGGCTTCGTCCTCGACGCCGGCGACTTCGACGCCCGGCTCTTCGGCATCTCGCCGCGCGAGGCACTCACCATGGACCCCCAGCAACGCCTGACGCTGGAAGCCTGCTGGGAGGCGGTCGAGCGGGCCGGCATCAACCCGCAGGGCCTGCACGGCGACCAGGTCGGCGTGTTCATGGGCGCGCCGGTGTCCGGCTACGGCCTCGGCGCAGCCGACCTGCCGGCCGGGTCCGACGGGCACCTGCTGACCGGCACCGCCGGCAGCGTCGTGTCCGGTCGGGTGGCCTACGCGCTCGGCCTGGAAGGTCCCGCCGTCACCATCGACACCGCCTGCTCCTCGTCGCTCGTCGCGCTGCACCTGGCCGCCCAGGCGCTGCGGCAGGGCGAGTGCTCGATGGCGCTCGCCGGCGGCGTCACCGTGATCACCAGCCCCGGCATCTTCGCCGAGTTCGACAACCAGGGCGGCCTCGCCGGCGACGGCCGCTGCAAGCCGTTCGCCGACGCCGCCGACGGCACCGGCTGGTCCGAGGGCGTCGGCGTGCTGCTCGTCGAGCGGCTGTCGGACGCCCGCCGCAAGGGCCACCCGATCCTCGCCGTGGTCCGGGGCAGCGCCGTCAACTCCGACGGCGCCAGCAACGGGCTGACCGCCCCGAACGGCCCCTCCCAGGAACGCGTCATCCTGCAGGCGCTCGCCAACGCACGGCTCGGTCCCGACGACGTCGACGTGGTCGAGGCGCACGGCACCGGCACCCGGCTCGGTGACCCGATCGAGGCGCAGGCGCTGATCGCCGCGTACGGGCAGGACCGGGACCGGCCGTTGTGGCTCGGCTCGGTCAAGTCGAACATCGGGCACACCCAGGCGGCGGCGGGGGCGGCCGGCCTGATCAAGATGGTCATGGCGATGCGGCACGACACCATGCCGCGCACCCTGCACGTGGACGCGCCGAGCAGTCACGTGGACTGGACCGCGGGCGCGGTCGAGCTGCTCACCGAGGCCCGCCCCTGGGCCCCCGGCGACTCCCCGCGGCGGGCCGGCATCTCCTCCTTCGGGGTCAGCGGCACCAACGCGCACGTCATCCTGGAGGAGGCGCCGTCGGCCACCGTCCCGGCCGAGGACGAGTTCGGCGACACCGACGGCGAGCCCGCCCCGCAACTGGCCGAGGCGGCCCCGGTCGTCGAGGCCCCGGCGGTGCTCCCGTGGGTGCTGTCCGCGCGGACGCCGGAGGCGTTGCGGGCCCAGGCCGGGCGGCTGCGGGAGTTCGTGCTGGCGCGGCCGGATCTGCGGCCGGTGGACGTGGGCTCGACGCTGGTGGCGTCGCGGGCGTCGCTGGAGCACCGGGCGGTCGTCGTGGGCTCGGATCTCGCGTCGTTCGCGGCGGCGCTGGCCGAGGTCGACGCCGGTTCCGGCGGCTCGGGCCGGACCGCGTTCCTGTTCACCGGTCAGGGTGCGCAGCGCATCGGGATGGGTGCCGGTCTGGTGGGGCGGTTCCCGGTGTTCGCGGAGGTGTTCGACGGCATCGTCGACCGGTTCGACGGGTTGCGGGAGGCGCTGGGTTCGGAGGCGATCCATCGGACCGTGCACGCGCAGGCCGGTCTGTTCGCGGTCGAGGTGGCGTTGTTCCGGCTTGTCGAGTCGTGGGGGGTGACCCCGGACTATCTGTTGGGTCACTCGATCGGGGAGATCGCCGCCGCGCACGTGGCGGGTGTGCTGTCGCTGGACGACGCGGTCACGCTTGTCGCCGCGCGGGGCCGGCTCATGCAGGCGTTGCCGGCCGGCGGCGCGATGCTGGCGGTGCAGGCGTCCGAGGAGTCGGTGCGGGAGATCATCGCTGGTACGGGTGTGGATGTCGCCGCGGTGAACGGCCCGACGTCGGTGGTCCTTTCCGGGCCGGCCGAGGCGATCGACGCGCTGGCGTCACGGTTCGCCAAGGCGACCCGGTTGGCGGTGTCGCACGCGTTCCACTCGTCGCTGATGGAGCCGATGCTCGACGAGTTCGCCGCCGCGATCGCGCACCTCGACTTCGCCGCGCCGCGCATCCCCGTGGTGTC
>NZ_JCANTD010000062.1:0-9321 GCF_059570675.1 Salinispora goodfellowii
GGGCGGCGGCGGTGTCGGGTGTGGTGGTCGAGGGTGGTCTGGCGTTCCTGTTCACCGGTCAGGGTGCGCAGCGTGCCGGGATGGGTTTGCCGTTGGCGGACCGGTTCCCGGTGTTCGCGGCGGCGTTCGACGCCATTTGCGCGCGTTTCGATCAGCTCCTGGACGTGCCGTTGCGTGAGGCGATCGAGTCCGAGGCGATTCACCGGACGGTCTACACGCAGGCGGGCCTGTTCGCGGTCGAGGTGGCGTTGTTCCGGCTGTGCGAGTCGTGGGGCATCATCCCGGACTACCTGTTGGGTCACTCGATCGGTGAGGTCGCCGCCGCGCATGTGGCGGGTGTGCTGTCGCTGGATGACGCGGTGACGTTGGTGGCGGCGCGCGGCCGGTTGATGCAGGCGTTGCCGGCGGGTGGGGCGATGCTGGCGGTGCAGGCGTCCGAGGCCGAGGTGCGGTCGATGCTGGCCGGCGGGGTGGACGTCGCCGCGGTCAACGGCCCCACCTCGATCGTCATCTCCGGCCCGGGGCACGAGATCGACGAGCTGGCCCCGCGCTTCGCCAAGGCGACCCGGCTCACCGTGTCGCACGCGTTCCACTCCGCGCTGATGGAGCCGATGCTGGCCGAGTTCGCGGCGGCGATCGGGCACATCGCGTTCGCGCCGCCGCGCATTCCGGTGGTGTCGAACCTGACCGGGGAGCCGGTCGAGGAATACACCGGCGACTACTGGGTGCGGCATGTGCGGGAGGCGGTGCGCTTCGACGACGGCATGCGGTGGCTGGCCGGTAACGGGGTGACCCGCTGTCTGGAGGTCGGGCCGGCGGGTGTGCTGTCGGCGATGGCGGCGCCGGAGTTGACGTACGTGCCGGCGTTGCGTAAGGACCGCGACGACACCGACAGTCTGCTGCGTGCGGTCGGAAAGCTGTGGACTGTGGGTGTGCCGGTCGACTGGACCGCGATCCTGCCCGCCGCGCCCCGCGTCGACCTGCCCACCTACGCCTTCCAGGGCCGCCGGTTCTGGCCGCGCCTGGACCGGGCCGTCGGCGCAGACGTGGAGGCCGCCGGCCTCGGCCGCGCCGAACACCCGCTGCTCGGGGCGACGGTCTCCATCGCCGGCGGTGACGGGCTGCTGCTGACCGGCCGGCTGTCCGCCCAGCGGCAGCCGTGGCTCGCCGACCACGTTGTGCTCGGCCGTACCGTGCTGCCCGGCACCGCCTTCGTCGAACTCGCCACCTCGGCCGGACGGCAGACCGGGCGGCCGGTGCTCGAGGAACTCACCATCGAGGCCCCGCTGGTGCTGCCCGCCGACGGGGTCCAGCTACAGGTCAGCGTCGGCGCCGACGACGGCGCCGGGCACGTGCCGGTCAGCATCTGGTCCCGGCCGGGACCGGACGCGCGCTGGCTGCGGCACGCCGTCGGCAGCCTCGTCGCGGACTCGCCGGACCGGACCGCCCCCGACCGGACCACCCCCGACCTGTCGGCCTGGCCCCCGGCCGACGCCACCGCCGTTGACCTCGACGGCTTCTACGACCAGCTCGCCGACCGGGCCGGCCTCGCCTACGGCCCGGTGTTCCGGGGGTTGCGGGCCGCCTGGCGTTGCGCCGACGCGGTGTACGCCGAGGTGGCGCTGCCCGAGGACACCCGACCCGAGGCGGCCGCGTACGGGGTGCACCCGGCCCTGCTGGACGCCGCTCTGCACGTCATCGGCCTCACCGACCTGGCCGGTGCCGGCGCCACCCGTCTGCCGTTCGCCTGGACGGACGTGCGCCTGCTCGCCACCGGCGCCGGCGTGCTGCGGGTGCGGCTGTCCGCCACCGGCTCGTCCGGCATCGCCATCGACGTCGCCGACGGCACCGGCGCGCCCGTGGCCCGCATCGGCCGGCTCGCGATGCGCGCCGTCACCGCCGACGCGCTGGAGCGGCCGACCCCGGTCACCGACGGCTCCCTCTACACCGTCGACTGGACCGCGGTGCCCGCACCGGAAGGCGCTTCTGCCCCCTTCGCCGCGATCGGTGTCGACGAGCGGGCCGGCGCCGCCGTCACGTACCCCGGTTTCGCCGACCTGCCCGACGGCGGGGAACTGCCGGACCTGGTCCTGTGGCGGATCCCCGAGGCGGCCCGCGACGGCCTCGTCCCCGCCGCCCACACGCTGACCACCGCGGCCCTCGACGCGGTGCGGGCATGGCTGGCCGACGAACGCTTCACCGACACCCGGCTGGCGGTCCTGACCAGCGACGCCGTGCCCGCCACCGGGCCGGTCACCGACCCGGCGGCGACCGCGGTGTGGGGTCTGCTGCGGTCGGCGCAGAGCGAGAACCCGGGCCGGATCGTACTTGTCGACATCGACGACGACGACCGCTCCTGGTCGCTGCTCGGCGCGGCGGTGCGCGCGGACGAGCCCGAACTCGCGCTGCGGGCCGGGACGATCCGTGTGCCGCGGCTGACCACGCCGCCGAACCGGCTCGACCTGCCGGTGGACGTCCAGTCGTGGCGGGTGGCGCCGGGTGGTGACGGTGCGTTGTCGGGCCTGGCGTGTGTGGAGGTTGCGGGTGCGGAGCTTGGCGCGGGTGAGGTGCGGGTCGCGGTTCGTGCGGTGGGGGTGAACTTCCGGGATGTGTTGTTGGGTCTGGGGATGTATCCGGATCCGGATGCGGTGATGGGTTCCGAGGGTGCGGGTGTGGTGGTGGAGGTCGGGGCGGACGTTTCCGACCTGGTGGTGGGCGATCGGGTGTTCGGGTTGTTCCATGGTGGGTTCGCGCCGCAGGTGGTGGCGGATCGGCGGGTGGTGGCGCGGATGCCGGCGGGGTGGTCGTTCGCGCAGGGCGCGGCGGTGCCGATGGCGTTCCTGACGGCCTGGTACGGGTTGGCGGATCTGGGGCGGTTGCGGGCCGGTGAGCGGGTGTTGGTGCATGCGGCTGCTGGTGGGGTGGGTTCGGCGGCGGTGCAGTTGGCCCGGTTGTGGGGTGCGGAGGTGTTCGCGACGGCGTCGCCGGGGAAGTGGGCGGCTGTCGAAGCGCTCGGCGTGGACCCGGAGCGCATCGCGTCGTCGCGGGACCTCGGGTTCGCGGATGTGTTCGGCGGTGTGGATGTGGTGTTGGACTCGCTGGCGGGTGAGTTCGTGGATGCGTCGTTGGGGATGCTGCGCCCGGGTGGCCGGTTCGTGGAGATGGGTAAGGCGGATGTTCGTGACGCCGCTGAGGTCGAGCGTCGGCTCGGGGTTTGGTACAAGGCGTTCGACCTGTCGGAGGCGGGGGCGGATCGCACGGCGGTGATGTTGGCCGACCTGGTGGCGTTGTTCGAGGCCGGGGACCTGCGCCTGTTGCCGCCGAGCGTGGCGGATGTGCGGGAGTTGCCGGCGGTGCTGGGGACGATGAGTCGGGGTGCGCACGTCGGGAAGAACGTGGTGCTGGTTCCCCGTCCGGTCGATGGGACGGTGTTGATCACCGGCGGCACGGGTGGGTTGGGTGCGGTGGTGGCGGCGCATCTGGTCGATGTCCACGGGGTGCGGGATCTGGTGTTGGTGAGCCGTTCCGGCGGGCCGGTGCCGGAGTTGGACGCGCGGGTGCGGGTGGTCGCGGCTGACGTGTCCGACCGGGTGGCGTTGGCGGGGGTCCTCGACGGCATCGAGGATCTGGCTGGTGTGGTGCACTGCGCCGGGGTGCTCGACGACGGGGTGTTCACCAGCCTGACGCCGGAGCGGGTGGCCGGGGTGCTGGCGCCCAAGGTCGATGCGGTGGTGCACCTGCACGAGTTGACCCGGGACATGGACCTGGCGATGTTCACCGTGTTCTCGTCGATCTCGGCGGTGTTCGGGTCGGCGGGCCAGGCGGCGTACGCGGCGGCGAACGCGTTCCTGGACGGCTTCGTGGCGTACCGTCGCGGGCTCGGTCTGGTCGGTCAGTCGCTGGGCTGGGGATTGTGGGCCAACACCGCCGGCATGGGCGGCGCGGTGGCCGCCCGGGTCGGCGGCGGCATGTCCGACGAGTTGGGCCTGGCGTTGTTCGACGCGGCTCACCGGCTGCCGGACGCGCACCTCGTCCCGGCGCGGCTCGACCTCGACGCGGTCCGGGCCTCCGGTGCGGTGCCGCCGCTGCTGCGCAGGCTCGTCACCACGGCCGTCCGCAAGGCCGACGACGGCGGCGTGGCCGGCCCCGGCCTGGCGCAACGCCTCACCGGGCTGGCCGACGCGGACCAGGAACGGCTGCTGACCGACGTGGTCTGCACCGCCGCCGCCGGGGTGCTCGGCCACAGCTCGGCCGACGCGGTGGTGCCGAGCCGGGCCTTCAAGGACCTCGGCTTCGACTCGCTCACCTCCGTCGAACTGCGCAACCGGCTCAACGCGGCAACCGGGCTGCGGCTGCCCGCCACGCTGGTGTTCGACTATCCGACCCCGACCGTCCTGGCCGGCCACCTGCGCACCGAGCTGCTCGGCGCGCCGGCCCCGCAACAGGCGCGGGTCGTCCAGGCCGCGACCGACGACGACGCGATCGCGATCGTCGGCATGGCCTGCCGCTACCCGGGCGGCGCCAACAACCCCGAGGAACTCTGGCGACTCGTCACCGACGGCGCCGACGCCATCGGCCCGTTCCCCACCGACCGTGGCTGGGCCGCCGGCACCGCCGACTACGTACGCCAGGGCGGCTTCATCGACGACGCGACCGCGTTCGACTCCCGCCTCTTCGGCATCTCGCCGCGCGAGGCCCTGACCATGGACCCGCAGCAGCGGGTGCTCCTCGAAGCCTGCTGGGAGGTGTTCGAACGGGCCGGGTTCGACCCCGAGTCGCTGCGCGGCGAGCCGGTCGGCGTCTTCATCGGCTCGTCCTCGTCCGGCTACGGCACCGCCGGCCCGCTACCGGACGGCGCCGAGGCGCACGCGCTCACCGGCACCGCACCGAGCGTGATCAGCGGGCGGGTCGCCTACACCTTCGGCATCGAAGGCCCCGCGGTCACGGTCGACACGGCCTGCTCCTCGTCGCTCGTCGCCCTGCACCTCGCCGCCCAGGCGCTGCGGTCGGGGGAGTGCACGATGGCCCTCACCGGCGGCGTCACCGTGCTGGCCGGCGCCGACATCTTCCCCAGCTTCGACAGTCAGGGCGGCCTGGCCGGTGACGGGCGGTGCAAGCCGTTCTCGGCCGACGCCGACGGCACCGGCTGGTCGGAGGGTGTGGGCGTGTTGCTCGTCGAGAAGCTCTCCGACGCGCGGCGGCACGGCCACCAGGTGCTGGCCGTCGTACGCGGCAGCGCGGTCAACCAGGACGGGGCGTCGAACGGGCTCACCGCCCCCAACGGCCCGTCCCAGCAGCGGGTCATCACCCAGGCCCTCGCGAACGCGCGGCTCGCCCCGGCCGACATCGACGTGGTCGAGGCGCACGGCACCGGCACCGCGCTCGGCGACCCGATCGAGGCCCAGGCGCTGCTCGCCACCTACGGCCGCCAGCGGCACGCCGACCACCCGCTGCGGCTCGGCTCGATCAAGTCGAACATCGGCCACACCCAGTCCGCGGCCGGCGTCGCCGGCATCATCAAGATGGTGCTGGCGATGCGGCACGGCGAGCTGCCGCGCACGCTGCACGCGCAGACCCCGTCCGCGCACATCGACTGGACCAGCGGCGCCCTGCACCTGCTGACCGAACCGGTCGCCTGGCCGGCGGGCGACCGGCCGCGCCGCGCCGCGGTGTCGTCCTTCGGCATCAGCGGCACCAACGCCCACGTGGTGCTGGAGGAGGCGCCCACCCCGGTGTCCGCGCCGGCTCCGGCCGCGCCGGTCACCGGGCCGGTGCCGTGGGTGCTGTCCGCCCGCACGCCGGAGGCGCTGCGGGCCCAGGCCGAGCGGCTGCGGGAGTACGTGCTGGCGCGGCCCGAGCTGCGGCCGGCCGACGTCGGTTCGGCGCTGGTGTCGACCCGGGCCGTGCTGGACCGGCGCGCGGTCGTCGTCGGATCGGACCTGGCGTCGTTCGCGGCGGCGCTGACGGACCTCGACGCCGGCTCCGGCGGCACGGGTCGGACCGCGTTCCTGCTCACCGGTCAGGGCGCGCAGCGCGTCGGCATGGGTGTCGGGTTGGCGGCGCGGTTCCCGGTGTTCGCGGAGGTGTTCGACGGGATCGTGGCGCGGTTCGACGGGTTGCGGGAGGCCCTGGGGTCGGACGAGATTCACCAGACCAAGCACGCGCAGGCGGGGTTGTTCGCGGTCGAGGTGGCGTTGTTCCGGCTGCTGGAGTCGTGGGGGGTCACCCCGGACTACCTGCTGGGTCACTCGATCGGGGAGATCGCCGCCGCGCACGTCGCCGGTGTCATGTCGCTCGACGACGCGGTGACGTTGGTGGCGGCGCGGGGCCGGTTGATGCAGGCGTTGCCGGCGGGTGGGGCGATGCTGGCGGTGCAGGCGACCGAGGCCGACGTGCGGACGGCGATCGGCCGCCGGAAGATCGACGTGGCCGCGGTCAACGGCCCGACCTCGGTGGTCGTCTCCGGCAAGGCCGCCGCCCTCGACAAGCTGGCGGCGCGCTTTGACAAGACCGCCCGGCTCACCGTGTCGCACGCGTTCCACTCGTCGCTGATGGAGCCGATGCTCGCCGAGTTCGCCGCCGCGATCTCGCACCTCGACTTCGCCGCGCCGCGCATCCCGGTCGTGTCCAATCTGACCGGCGAGCCGGTCGAGGAGTTCACCGCCGACTACTGGGTGCGGCACGTGCGGGAGGCCGTGCGGTTCCACGACGGCATCACCTGGCTGGCCGCGCACGGCGTGACCCGCTGCCTGGAGGTCGGGCCGGCGGCCGTGCTGTCCGCGATGGCAGCACCCGAGCTGACCTACGTCGCCGCGCTGCGCAAGGACCGGGACGAGGCCACGACCGTCCTGGAGGCGGCCGGACGGCTGTGGACCGAGGGTGTGCCGGTCGACTGGACGGCGATCCTGCCGGCCGCGCCGCGGGTGGACCTGCCGACGTACGCCTTCCAGCGGGATCGCTACTGGCTGATGCCCACCGAGGCGGCCGAGCCAGCGGGCGCCGAGGACGGAGCGTTCTGGTCGGCAGTGGAACGCGGCGACCACGAGGGCCTCGCCGGCCAGCTCGACGGCGTGGACGCCCGGACGCTGGAGAGCATGTTGCCGGCGCTGTCCGCGTGGCGTCGCCGGCGTCGTTCGCAGGGTGTGGTGGAGGGCTGGCGGTACCGGGTCGGTTGGGCGCCGATGGCGGAGCCGGCGCCTGCGGTGCTGTCCGGTACGTGGTTGGTCGTGTCGGACACGCAGGCCGACGACGTGGTGTCCGCGCTGGTGTCGGCCGGTGCCGAGGTCGCATTCGTGCCGGCGTCGGGCGGCGCCGAGGTGGTGCGGGCGGCGGCGGTCGGCGACGTGCGGGGTGTGGTGTGGGTCGGCGGGGAGGCGTGGTCGCTGGTTTCCGCGTTGCAGGAGGTTACTGCGGCCGGTGTCACCGCGCCGGTGTGGGTGGTGACGCGTGGTGCGGTGGCGGTGGGTCGGTCCGAGTCGGTGACGGATGTCGCCGCGTCGACGGTGTGGGGTGTGGGTCGGGTCGCGGCGTTGGAGTTGCCGCGGGTGTGGGGTGGTCTGGTCGATGTTCCGGTGGTGCTGGGGGAGCGCGACGGTCGCCGGTTCGCGGCGGTGCTGGCGGGGGGTGGCGAGGATCAGGTTGCCGTGCGTGCGTCCGGGGTCTATGCCCGTCGGCTGCGGCGGGCTGCTGCGGTGGGTTCGGTGGCGCCGGTGTCGTTGTCGGGCACGGTGTTGGTCACGGGTGGGACGGGTGCGTTGGGCTCGCGGGTGGCGCGTTGGGTGGTGAGTCGTGGGGCGTCGCGGGTGGTGTTGGTGTCGCGGCGGGGCAATCGGGCTCCGGGTGCCGGTGATCTTGCGGCGGAGCTGACTGGGCTGGGTGCCGAGGTGTCGGTGGTGGCGTGTGACGTCGCCGACCGGAACGCTGTTCGCGCCGTGGTGGCTGGCATTGAGGATCTGGCCGGTGTGGTGCACGCGGCGGGTGTGTCGGGCATGGAGGGTTTGCTTGATGTCACTGAGGAGTCGTTCGGGGCGGTGGTGTCGGGCAAGGTGTCGGGTGCGTTGCACCTGCACGAGGCGACCGCCGATCTGGATCTCGACTTGTTTGTGGTGTTCTCGTCGATTGCCGGGGTGTGGGGCAGCGGTGGTCAGGCCGCGTATGCGGCCGGCAACGCGGCGTTGGACGCGCTGGTGGAGTCGCGGCGTGCCGCCGGCAAGGCGGGTACCGCCGTCGCGTGGGGTCCGTGGGCCGACGGTGGGATGGCCGGCGAGGGGAACGCCGCTGACTACCTTGCCCGTCGCGGCCTCGCCGCCATGGACCCCGACCTGGCGATGCAGGCCCTCGACATGGCGGTCGATGCCGGTGATGTGACGACGACGGTCGCGGATGTGGACTGGTCGCGGTTCGTGGCGACGTTCGCCGCGCAGCGGCCCGCGCCGCTGTTCGGGGAACTGGCGGTCGTCGCCGCCTCCGACAACCCCGCCGACGAGGCGCTGGCAAGTCGCCTCGCCGGCCTTCCGCAGGCCGAGCGGCGTCGGGAACTGCTGGCGCTGGTGCGGGCGCAGACGGCGAAGGCGTTGGGTTATGCGGGTGCGGCGCAGGTGGAGGCCGGGGCGGCGTTTCGGGATCTGGGTATCGATTCGGTGACCGCGGTGGAGGTGAAGACCCGGATCAACGCGGCCACCGGCCTGCACCTGGGGTCGTCGCTGGTGTTCGACTACCCGACCCCGCAGGCACTGGCCGACCACCTCCTCCACGCGCTCGGCCTGGCCGTGGCCGACGCGCCGGTGGCGACGCTGCCGGCGCGGGTCGACGGCGACGACATCGTGATCGTGGGGATGGCGTGCCGGTATCCGGGTGGGGTGGAGTCGCCGGAGGATCTGTGGCGGTTGGTCGCCGGTGGCGCGGACGGCATGTCGGCGTTCCCGTCCGATCGGGGTTGGGCGGTGCCGGACGGCGTCGGTTACGCGGCGGTGGGCGGGTTCGTGGACAGCGCGACCGGCTTCGACGCGGGTCTGTTCGGGATTTCGCCGCGTGAGGCGGTGGCGATGGATCCGCAGCAGCGGTTGTTGTTGGAGGTGTCGTGGGAGGCGTTGGAGCGTTCGGGGGTGGATCCGCGGTCGTTGCGGGGTCGTCCGGTGGGTGTGTTCGTGGGGGCGTCGAATTCGGGTTACGGCACGGGTGGGTTGTTCGTCGAGACCGGTGACGGTCATGTGTTGACGGGGACGGCGAACAGTGTGCTCTCGGGTCGGGTGTCGTATTCGTTCGGGTTCGAGGGTCCGGCGATGACTGTGGACACGGCGTGTTCGTCGTCGCTTGTGGCGT
>NZ_JCANTD010000063.1:0-5766 GCF_059570675.1 Salinispora goodfellowii
ACCCTGCGCACCCTCACCGCAGCCGAGTTCACCGCCGACGACCCGGCGATAACCAGCGCCCCCTACCAGCAGATCCTGCACGTCCTCGCCACCGCGCCCACCGGCATGCGAGCCAAGGGCATCTGCCTCGCACTCGGCGTCGAACCCTCACCGAAACACGTCGAAGCCACCCGCGCGAAGCTCAAGCGCATGGTCAACCGCCACGTCCTGACCGAGGACGAACCCGGAGTGTTCACCCTCACCCTAAAACGGACCTAATACTCCAGACCGCCCTCTCACAGCCGTTGACGAAGATGTCCTCCACCCGCGGATCGTCGATCAACCTCTGCAGCCCGCCCAAGCCGGTGAAGCTGTCCCGCAAAGCGCGGGCCAGGGCCGCCTCGCCCTGCGGAGTGAGCGGCAGCCGGCCGGCGGAGATGTCCTCGCGGGCGTGGACGACCAGTTCCTCGGCGATGTATCCCGCGATCACCGCGTGGCGCTCACCGTCGGGAAGCTGCGCGCCGTGCGCGGCCAGACGGTCGCTGACCCGGGCGCGCAGCCGCGCCACCACCTCCGGCGTCACCGCGGTCGTACCGCCGTTCAGGGTCAAGGCGGTCACCGCGCGACCTCCAGCGCCGCACCGGCGGACTGTCCGCCGACCGCGACGGACGCGGCGAGGGCGCGCAAAGCCTGGGCAAGGCGGGTACGTGTCCACGCCCGCCCCATCATCCTCCCCGCGAGGACGCCCGCGCCCCACCGATCGGTAGGCAACTGCGCCCACACCGGGACACCGAGGCGCCCACTGACTTCGGTCGGGGGGTAGGCCGACCGGCCCCAGACCGCCAGCCCGACAAAATCCGGCCGCGCTGCGGCGCGCAGCGCCGGCAGGCGAGTGTCCAGGTGATCCAGGTACTCCGTCGACCCCGAGGTGACCAGCACGACCGCGTCAGCGAAGCGCAGCAGGCCCCACGCCGGGCTGTTGGCGTAGAGACGACCCACGTCGGCGACCACTACCGGCGCCAACCGCGCGACCGCGTCGCCCTGGCCGACGAGGACCGACACCGCGCCCGCGGCGGTCTCGGCCGCACCCGGGCCGACGAGGACGTGCAAGCCCAGCGGCATCTGCTGCACGTACGGTGCCACCCCGCCGGAGTGCCCGCCATGCCGTGCCGCCGCCGCCAGGGACGCCAGACCCGGCTCCTGCGCCAGCCCGAACCGCGCAGCAACCACCCCGCCACCGGGATCAGCCTCTACCAGCAACGCCGGACGCTCCGGCCACAACGCCGCCATCCCCAACGCCGTTGTCGACGCGCCCGGCGCTCCGGACACCGACGCCACCACCACCAACATCTCCCGCGCCTCCTCACATCTCACTGGGACGGGCCGAGCTGCACCAGCGACACGTCTCCAGGGGCCGCCGCGACCCCTTCCGCCGCATCCGCGGCGAGCAGCACCGTCACCAACTGCGTGCCCACCTGGTCCCCGCCCGCCGCCACGGACACGACCGTGGCCACCGCCCGGCGCACACCGTTGTTCTGCTGCGACGCCTGCTGTCCCCCCGCAGGCGGAGCGACCAGCACCACCACCCGCGACCCGGCGGTCAGGCTCGTCGGGGCCCGGCCCGGCTTGACCGGCACCGCGATCACCGCCTGCCCCGGTGCGGGCCACGCCGCCGGCCCGACTTGCGCGGATACCAGCAGGCTCCCCGCCGCCAGCGGCACCGCCGCAGAACGGCCGACGATCCCCCCGCGTCGCTCGGCCGGGACGAGGTCCAGGCCGGACGGGTTTGCCACCCGCACCACCCGCACATCGGCGTCGGCGATGACCTGACCCGCCGGTACGTCCCGCGCTACGGCGAGGAATTGCTCGTCAACGTGCCGGCGCAGATCCACCTGCCAAAACGTCACCACCGTCGCCAGGACCAGCAGCAGCCCGGCGACCACGCGCCGCCCGCTGCGTCGCCCCACCCGCCGCGTACGGGCGGACACCGGCGGCAGATCCGCGGCGGTGGTATCCGCCGCGTGGGGACGGTCTGTGGTGACGCTCACCGGGCACCTCCGACGATCGCCTGGGACTCCGCCACCCGCACGGACACCGTCGAGGTCGTCGTGAGCGGGGCGAGAGTGCCTTCACTACCGGCACCAGACCAGACGACCGACCACGTCACCGTCGCCCGCAGTTGGAACGCTGCCCCCGCCGCGGCAGCGGATGAGAAGGAGTAGGTATGCCCGCACGGCGAGGACGCCTGTGGGTCCGTGCCCGGCCTCCACGGCTTGCCTGGGCCAGTGCACGTCAGGTCGTCGCTGCCGTCGCCGAAGGACCACACCACCCGCGTCGGCGTCGCGGTAGCGGTGACCGACACCCCTGGCACCGACGCGGTCGCCGACCGGGCACCCCAGGTCGCCGGGTCCACCCACAGCCACACCGGCACTTGCACCAGCACGAACGGCGCCGTCGCGGGATTCGTGCGGATCCGCGGCGAGGGCAGGCGCAGCCGAGAACGCGCTGTCTGCGCCAACGCCGCTAGGCTCATCGCCGGGGCCTGGTCCAGCCACACCGGTACCTTCTTCGACCCCATCCCGTTGCCCACGCAGGTCCGCGAATACCAACCGCCCGCTGGGCCCTTACCCGGAGGGGGTGGGAAGTCCCCGTCGACCGGCGCCCAGTAGCAGCCGTCTTCGCCGCCGCGATCCGAGCCGTCATCGGACCCGCCGCTGCCCTGGTTGCCGCCGGTGGAGCCGCCAGGCCCGCCGGGGGTGCCGGCGCTAATCTCGCATTCGGGAGCCGACGGGCTCTGCGTGCAGTTGACCCCGCCGATGCCGCCGTCGGCATATCCCGGGCTTCCGGATGCCAGCACGATCGCTGCCGCGCCCGCGGCGATCAGGGATTGGGCGGTGCGACGCATCAGCACGACCCCACGTCCTGGACGCCGAAGCTGGTGACCTTCCAGCTGCCGGCCGCGAGGTTCGTGACTGTGGCCCGCGCACTCTGCCGGCCCCCGGGCACATCGTTGATCGGTTCGCCCGACAAGTTGTAGACTAGAAAGTTACTGTCATCGATACAGTCAGTGACTGTCACCGTCGCGGGTGAGGAGGTGAGCGCAACTTCGGCCGGCTGCGGGTTGAGGACGTACTCGCCCTTGAGTACCTGCTTCTTGCTCCGGTAGGTGGCCAGGCCATTCCGCAACGTCTTCAGTGCGCCGTCGCTGGCGAACCTGCTGAGGTCAGGCTCGTCGGGGTTGGCGGTGAGGCCGGCCTTCGCGTACGCGGCCCACATGCCGCGGTACGCGTCCAGCGCGGCGTCTTCGGCGGCATCACGCGGATCCTGGCTGGGTATGGAAACAGCGACGGAGGCGGTGGGAGAAGGTTCTTGCCCGGTGCTCCCGGTCTCGCATGCTCCCGCACCGGCCGCCAGGATCAGGCCGATCGCTGAGCCCGCCGCCCGAAGCTGGTGACTTCGCGATCGGATAGTGGAACTTCGCTGTCTGTTACGGCTCGTCATCTGCCGTCCCGCCTCCGAACGGTTCGTGGCGACAGCGACGCCTGGTCGCCCCGCTGTCGTGGAAGTTGCACGCACGAATGTCTGATCCACCTCTACACCCGACCCCCGTAGTTACCGCAACGTGCTTACCTCCCAGTGATTACTGCTAGGTGCTCACCCAGGGGTAACCGATAATGTGAATTTTTCGGCTTCAATCCGGCAAGTCGATGTCGGACTCGTGAGGCTATGCCTATAGAGAGCGAATACTTTGGAAACCTCGAAAGGCTCTGGCGGTCGCGTACCATGAGCTTCGCTACCGAGGGTCCTCAGACCGCTGACCCTCGCCGAGGAGCTCCGCGTCGGCCCGCCGCCATTGCAAGTCTCTAGCGTTGAGTAGCCTGTAGCGGTCGCCGTTGGGGCGTTGGCGGAGCGGATGAGGCAACCCGCGCGATATTGCGGGCAGACCTGTGCCAGCGTGAGGCAATCGGGCTTTGTGGCGCGAACCGAGCAAGGTGGTTGGGGGCCTGATCGTCACTGCAAGCGCCTACCGGCTGACCAGCATCGGGTGCGCACTGGTGGGCATGTTGCATGCACTCACCAAGGGCGGCCGTCTCGTGTCCAGCACGCTCTCATCTCAATGAGATTCCTCAACGTCGTGAAGATCTTGGCTTGACTCAAGGTGAGTTTGTTGTTCACGTAGAGCAGTCGATCCCCTAGACTCGCCCTCTGGCCGACCTTGACGGGGAGGGCAGGCGGATGGACGACGACCTCCAGGACGCGCAAGACGCCATTAAACTGTGCGCACAGCGGTGGAGCCTGGAAATCCTTACGACCCTCGGCCAGCGGCCGATGCGATTCTCGGAGCTGCTGCGCGAGATCCGACCGGCGCCGAGTTCGAAATCACTCAATGACGCTCTGCGCCGTCTGCGCGACGGTGGCTTAGTGCACCACGTTGACGACGCAGGTGCCGGTACCTACACTCTCACCGCCGCCGGCACCCACCTGCTGCCGCTGCTTTCATCGTTCATGCGGGAAATACGGCGTTGGTCAGAGACCTACCGCGTCGGATGCGTGCGGCCGACAGGTGCAGACGCGGCACCGGCGTAGGCCGAGGGTGCGCCCCGAAAGCCACAGCCGATGAATCCCGTAGCACTGGGGCTGGCGCTCTCCGGCGGCGCACTTGCCGGCCTGACGCTGCCACACGCGTACACGTGGCTGGCGACCAAGCCGGCAGTAGCCGCGGGCCCGTCGAAGTTGGGCGTGGCCGAAGGGGACACCTCGGCGGCGGCCAGGAGCGTGCGAACAACGGTGGCCGTATCGGCGCTGTGCGGTATCGGGATGGCTGTCGCCTCCGTCGGCCTAGCCTGGCTTCTGCGCGACGCCCGCGGCGGCCTGCCCCTGCTGGCGGTCTGGTTGGTGGTGATGCACACCGGCGTGCTGCTCGCCGCCGTTGACGTTGCCCTCCGCAGGCTGCCTACGCCCGTGATCAGTGTCGCTGCCCTGGCCGTCGGCGTTGTGCTGGCCGGTGAGGCAGCGATCACGGGCCGGGTCCGAACGCTGGTCACCGCCACGCTCGCTGCGGCTGCGCTTGGCGGCCTATACCTGGCTTTGGTCATCGTGGCAGGCAGCGGAATGGGCCTGGGCGACGTGCGGCTGGCCGCGCTGCTCGGTGCGGCATTGGGTGCCATCAGCTGGCCTGCGGTGTTCCTCGGCGGCCTACTGCCTTTCGTGCTCGCCGTACCCGAAGCGCTAGCACGCATGGCGCTGCGCCGTACGCACAGCATTGCCTTCGGTCCGTACCTGGTCGCCGGGGCGCTGATAGCGGCTGTGTTCTGTAGTTGATCACACGCCCTGACCAGACTCCGTGTCGACCCGCGCACCCGCGCCTACGTCCAGCGACGAACCACCGAAGGCCGAACGAAACACGAGATCCTTCGCTGCCTGAAGCGCTACCTCGCCCGCAAAATCTTCAAGATTATAATCGGGGTCGTCGAGCCAACGCTTGCTTGACCAAACACAGGGGCGTCGAGCAGGCCGCGTTGAAGTGTCTGTACCTGGTGACTCGCTCCCTGGACCCTACCGGAGCAGGCAGAACCCGATGGACGATGCGCTGGAAACCCGCGTTGAACGCCTTCGCCTTCGTCTTCGCCTTCACCTTCACCTTCAGCGACCGTTCCCAGCCGCTGAAACCTACATACCAAGTTGTCGAAACGTCCGACGGTGGACCGTCGGCGCTGGGTCGCAACGCGCTCGGCGGTGTACCGATCGGGGATGAGATCCTCGCCGACGGTGGACCGTCGGCGCTGG
>NZ_JCANTD010000063.1:6412-9146 GCF_059570675.1 Salinispora goodfellowii
GTTGAGATCCTCGCCGACGGTGGACCGTCGGCGCTGGCCACCTCTAGCAGCAGGTCGTCCAGCCGCGCCCCGGCGGTTGAGATCCTCGCCGACGGTGGACCGTCGGCGCTGGCAGCTGCCACACCGGACGCCCCCAACTGTCCCCAGCGTGTTGAGATCCTCGCCGACGGTGGACCGTCGGCGCTGGCACCCAGTAGCCGCAGCAGACGCCGCAGCTCAAACCGGTTGAGATCCTCGCCGACGGTGGACCGTCGGCGCTGGAATCCGGTCGACACGATCCGAAATGCGTTCCGCACGTTGAGATCCTCGCCGACGGTGGACCGTCGGCGCTGGGCTTTCTGGGCTGCGGATTTGGTGTCGTGGCTGTCGCTGGCTTTGAAAGGTAGGTGAGCGGTGTCCGCTTTGTTGGCTTTCTTGCCTGGGAACCTCGCGCTTGTTGCTATCGCGCTTGGGGTTCCTAGATCTTTAAAATAGGTGGTCGCCGTGGTGGGGTGCGAGCTGCGCGACGCCGAGTCGTTCCACGTGGCGGAGTGTGTCTTTAGTGAGGTGGTAGAGCCGAATGTCATCGGTGGTGTGGCTGATGGTATCGGAGAGCTTCTGGCGGAAGACCGGGTACTGGGCAGCGGTGCAGGCAATTTCGAAAACAGATTTTTGCACTCTGATGCCGTGGCCTTCGCAGATCTTCGCTACCTGCCGTAGGCGTCGTTGGCCTTCCGGAGTGGTGGTGTCGACGTCGTAAGTGACCAGGTATTCCATTATGCGGGGCTCCACGGGTTGTAGTGGGGTGTGTCGCTGCGTAGGTGCCGGGCGAGGAGTCGGGCTTGGATGAGTGGTAGGACGGCTGCGGGAATGTCTCGGCCGAGTTGGCGGTGGGCCCAAGGGCGGGCGCGGGCCTCGCTCCAGAGGGTCAGGTAGGCGCGGCGGCCGTCCTCGTTGATTTCGTGGGCTCCGCCGGGGTGTTGGGTGAAGTGGTGGGGTGTGAGCTGGCGGCGGTTGAAGGCGGTGAAGACCATACGGTCGACTTGGAGGTGGCGCATTTCTTCCATCAGGTCGAGGGCGAGAGCGGGCTTTCCTGGTCGGATGCCATGCAGGTAGCCGATGTAAGGGTCTAGGCCGACGTGTTCGAGTGCGCCGTGGACGGCGATGCGGAGAATGCCATAGCCGAAGGACAGGGCGGCGTTGACGGGGTCGGTGGGTGGTCTGCTGATTCGATGGGTGGGTGCGGTGACTTGAGCGTGGTCAACGAGTAGGTGTCGCCAGGCGGCAACGTATCGCTTGGCGGCTTGACCTTCGATGCCGAGAATGACGTTGATGTTGTTGGTGTCGGGGAGTTTGGCGAGGTCGTCGGCGATGGCGGATGCGGTTGCGCGAAGGGCCTGTTGTCTAGTGGTTCGGGCGTCGGCGGCGGCGCGTAGCAGAACCTGTCGGGTGTTGTGGAGTTTGCCGGCGACGAAGGCGCGGGCGACTGCGGCGCGGCGGTCGGGTTCGCGGAGGGCGTCGTGTTGGGCGACTCTCAGCAGGGGGTTGCCGCCTTGTGGGCCGATGACGCGGGCGCGGAACCGACCGTTGCTGGTTAGCCAGGTTACGGATCGTTGGTCGGCTGCGCAGCGGTGTAGGAAGTCATCGGTGAGGTTGACACCGCCGAAGGCTACGACGTGGTCGATTCGGACAAGGGGGAGACGTTTCGCGCCGTTTTCGGGGTGAAAGACCCGGACGGCGTCGTGGTCGAGGTGGACGCTGCTACCTGGCGTCAGGATGTAGAGGGTGTTTTTGATCAGTTCAGGCATCCCAATCACCGGTTGGTCGGGGTGTGTAGAGGTCGGTGGGGTTGGCTAGGGCCCGGGGTAAGCAGTCGTCGAGCAGTGAGCAGCGTCGGCATCGGCGGTCTGCTATTGGTGGTGGTAGTTGTGGTGCGAGCAGCATTGCGTGAAGTGCGCGGGAGGTCTGGTTGACGGTGGTGATCAAATCGTTGGTCAGCTGTACCCGGTGTCGTCGCCGGTCGAAGTGTGTGAACACCTCTGCATGGGAGACATCGAGGTCGCGGCCGAGCATTTCGCGTAGGCAGAGGGCTTGGGCGGCAGCCTGTACATCGGCTGGTCCCCCGGGCTGGTACCGGCCGATCTTGTGTTCGACGGGGATCGCAGTGCCATGGCCGATCTCGACGACATCACATCGGCCATAGAGACCGAGGATGTCGCTCCAGACGGGTACGGCGTAGTGCTGCCGGTACCCGGGGGCGGCCGTGGCGCGGGTGCCGGGCCGGTCGACGCGTTCGTGGGCCAGGTGGCCACGAACAGTGTTGATGTCGTCGGTGAACACGCCGTCGACGTGGATGAGGGCAGCCTGGCGGGGACAGTAGGCATAGTGCTCTAATGCCGACAGTGGGATGCGGCCGGCGTTGCGGCAGGGCGGTTGCAAGTTCCGGGGTCGTGCGGCTGGTCGGGTAGTGACCGGTTGGGGTGTATAGCAGAGCAGGCACGAGCTTCGTGATCATTGTGGTGTCTAAGCCCGATGATCATGAGGTGGCTCGTGCCTGCCGTTGCATCTTCTCCCATCCCTGCGGTGCTGGTGAAACTGGGGCCGCTGGACACTGGCCGGATCGCTGACCTGCGCCCCTACTTCGACTTGGTGCCGGACCCGCGTTCGCGGCGGGGGCGGTGGTACTCGCTGACCGCGGTCCTGCTGGTGTGTGCCTGTGCGGCTGTCTCGGGCGCGAGGAGCATCGACGAGCTCG
>NZ_JCANTD010000064.1:0-7780 GCF_059570675.1 Salinispora goodfellowii
TCCAGGGCGAACCGAACGGTCTGCCCAATCAGGGCAGGTGCCGCGCCGCCGGGCTTGTCCCGCTCGCGCAGCAGGATGCGGCGCAGGTAGTCCTGTTCCAGCTTACCGACCGGTCCCAGCGTTGATACGTATCTGAGCTGGGAATAGGCGTCGTGAACATGTTCGTGACGTCTGCCGAAAATAGGGCAGCGGACCCGAGTCCGCAGGTTCGGACGTCAGAGATCTCCCGACGCTCGGCCATGGACAACGACGTCGTCTTGCCCGCCCCGTTCGGGCCGACCAGTCCGAAGAAGGAGCCTTGCGGCACGACGAGATCGACATGGTCAACCGCCGTGTTCGAGCCGAACTCCTTGTGCAAGCCGGACAGTCGCAACGCTGCCGGCCCGCCATCCACATCAGGACTTTCCGCTGCGGCATACCGAATGGTCGATGGCTCCATGGTTCCCCTCGATGTCACTAGGCGGCGGGCCCAGTTTGCCCGACTTGCGGGACCTACGAAGGCGCCTGCACGCAGGTTGGTCCACTGCGCTCACCCAGCAGCGAGCGGAAAGTGCAGCATGCCGTGGATGATGAAGGAGTCCCGGCGCCGGGGCTCACCGGCGGCATGCAGGTCGGGCAGGCGCTTCGCGATCGCCCGGAACGCCGCCGCGGCCTCGACCCGCGCCAGCGCCGCTCCCCGGCAGTAGTGGATACCGGCCGAGAAGGACAGCGTATCGGCGGCACTCTTCCGGGTGATGTCGTAGCGGTGCGGATCGTCGAAGACGGCCGGGTCGCGGTTCGCGGCGGCGGCCAGGATCGCGAGTTCATTGTCGACCGCCAAGATCTCCCCGGCGAGTTCGATCTCCTGGTGGACCACGCGACGATACTGCTGCACCGGCAGGTCGAACCGCAACGTCTCCTCGACCACGCCCGCCGCCAGGCCCTCCGGATCGGCGCAGAGCATGTCCCACTGGTCCGGGTTGGCCAGCAGCGCCCACACACCGTTTCCGATCAGATTGACCGTGGTCTCCGAGCCGGCAGACGGCAGGAACATGCAGAGCGGCTCCAGCTCGTCCATGGTCAGCTTACCCTCGTCGATCGCGGGCAGCAGCTGACTGATCAGATCGTCACCGGGGTTCTCCTGCCGCATCTTGATGACGCCGCGGAACATGTCGGTCAGCTCGCCGATCGCCAGGTCCGCACCGCGCACCTTGAACGGTCGTCACCCACGCCCCCGGCGCGCTGCGCGACAGCGGCCCGAGCGCCCGGATCTGCTCGTAGACCGGGTAGGGGTCGGCCGGCCCCGGAGCAAGCGGGAATAGAGTCCGACGGAAGCCACGGAACCGACAAGCCCTGAGTCTGAGTGATGTCGTGGGTGTGTAGCAGGATCTCAGCGACCCCATTGCGGCATAGCCCGATACGTCAACCGGTCCCCAGTGCCAGGCCCAGCAGCTGCGGATCAGTCGTGGCCAGGGCCGCAGCCCGAGGAATCAGCCGACCACGCGCCTGGCCGCTGGCAGGCTGACCAGCTGTGAACACGCCGTTGGCATCAGTCCGCGTCCTTCACCGGTGGGGCGCCAGAGGCGATGTCCTGAAGGGCTTCCACGTGCCGGGTAAAGGCGGTGCGACCCATGGGGGAGAGCGAGAGCCAGGTACGGGTGCGCTTACCGACGAAGACTTTGCGGACCTTGACGTATCCCGCCTCTTCCAAGAGGGCGATCTGTTTGGAGAGAGCCGAGTCGGTGATCTCGATCGCGTCGCGTAGGGTCCTGAAGTCCGCTTCGTCGACCGACGCGAGGGCGGCGGCAATGGAGTACCGCACGGGCGCGTGAATCACGCTGTCGAGCGACTTGCGCGGGTGTGTCACCGCTCACCCTCCTTGGGTCGGAAGGCCTTTCGCTCAAGGATGCCGATCACAAGGAACGGGACCCCGCAGAGAACGGCGCCTGGTAGCCACCAGGCGTGCTCCCAGAGAAGCAGGTGGAGCCGAGGGTGACGGTCAGGCTGTAGATGCCCGCCCCGGCCACCGTGCTCACGGTGTACAGAGCGCGGTAGTGGCGGGGCAGGACGGGTCGGGTCGCGGTGTAGATGCCAAGGGCCAGCAGCGGGAGCAGCAGCAGGACGGGAACGGTGTACGGCATCTTAGGCTGGACGAGCAGGCCATACACCGCGGTCAGGAGCATCATGACCATGCCCAGAAGCAGGATCAGAGCCGTACAGGGGCGGCGTCCGGTCCGCATCCGCGAGGCGACCGCGTCAGCGGAGGCAAGGGCCTCGCGCGCCTGGTTCTCGTCCATCATGGTGCCTTTCTGTACCACTACGGCCGTTACTGGCCGTCCAAGCATCGTCTACTTCTCTCCGTACGCCCGTCGCGCGTTACGCCGTCTCGCCCTGGTCCCAGCGGAAGGTGCGGACCGCCAGCCACACCACCACGACCGTGGTGGCGGGCACCACCAGAATCGAGAGCCACACCGGGTGCTGGGGTGAGCCGTCCGGCATCTGGGTGAGCATGAGGTCCGCGAAGAAGGTACTCGGGAGCAGACCTAGGGTGGCGCGGACGGCGTCCGGCATGAGTTCCATGGGGAAGGCGAGGCCGCTGAGGAAGAGGGCGGAGAGCTGGACCAGCGTGCCCACGTTGGTGGCGGCGTCCGGCGAGGCCAGGCGGCCGCCAATGAGGTAGCCGACGCTGCCGAACATGGCCAGGCCCAGGAGAGCGATGCCGAACAGCGCGGGCAGCCGGGCTGGTTCCACCTTGCCCAAGCCGCCGGCCACCGCGAGCAGGGCGACCGTCTGGGCGGTCACCATGAGGACCCGCGGGAACATGTGGGTGCGGATGAGGCGGGCCCGACCCACGGGGGTGGTGCCCAGGAGGCGCAGGGTCCCGTTGGTCCGCAGGGTGGCCAGCGGGCCAGCCGTGACGGTGAGCGCGGAGCTGGTGACGGCCAGGAAGATGGCCATCGGGATGACCATCTGGATGAAGTCCGGAGCGCCGCTCTCCTGTGGGACGACCGCGCCGATGCCGAGAAAGATGGCCAGCATTCCGAAGGGGAAGAAGAGCGCGAAGTAGAAGTACCGGGGCTCGCGGAGGAGTTCGCGGGCGTGGAGCATGGCCAGTTCGCGGGTAGCAGTGGTGATCACGCCGTGGCCCCTTCCGGGTCGCTGTCCGCAGGTGCGCCTTCGGCTGCGTGCTGGAACGGCACGCCCGTCAGGTGGCGGAAGACCGCCTCCAGGCCTGCTTCCCTGAGCTGGATCCGGGTGGCCGCGAGGGGGCCGGTGAGCAGGCTGAGTACGAGGTCGGAGTCGCGGGTGCGAACGGTGACGCGGGTGCCGTCAGCGGTGTCGTGGGACGCCACGTGGGTAACGCCCTCGGCGGCGCGCAGTCCGGTGAGGTCCGTGCCGGCGGCAACGGTGAAGAGGACCTCGCGTTCCGGTGCATGGTGGGCGATGAGCTCTTGGGGCGCTCCGCCGGCGGTGACCTTGCCCTGGTGGAGGACGGCCACCCGGTCGCAGAGCGTCTCGGCCTCCGCCATGGAGTGGGTAGAGAGCAGAACCGTGCCGCCGCCGACGCGGTGGCCACGGATCGCGGACCAGAGTTCCTGGCGGGCGTTGGGATCGAGGCCGGTGGAAGGCTCGTCGAGAATCAGGACCCGGGGGCGGGAGATGAGGGCGGTGCCGACGAGCAGGCGTTGGCGCTGTCCGGCCGAGAGCTTGGCCACCCGGACGTCCCGGGATTCGACGAGGCCGATGCGCTCGATGATGACCTCGGGGGCTTCGGGCGCCGGGTAGAAGGAGGCCCAGACCCGCAGGAGTTCGACGACAGTCTGCTGCGGGAAGAGCGCCGCCTGCTGGGGCTGGATGGCGACCTGGCGGCGCACCTCGTCGCGCTCGACCGCCGGGTCAAGTCCCAGAATGCGCACGGTCCCGGAGGTGGGGCGGCGCAGGCCGGCCAGCAGCTCGATCGTGGTGGTCTTCCCGGCTCCGTTCGGGCCGAGGAGGCCGAAGATCTCGCCGTGGTGGACCGTCAAATCGATCCCGTCCGTCGCGGTCTTCGTAACGCCGTGGGGGCCGGGGTAACGCTTGGTGACGGCGGTGAGCCGGATCGCCGCCTCCCGTGGTGAGTTGGCCTCGAGAACGGGTGCCGTGGTGTCGGTGTCTAGTTCGCGCATTTCCGAGTCAGCGTCTCGTGGGTACTGCTGAGAACTCGCCGAGTCGCACATCGTTCCTACATTGACATCTACCTTCCGAATCTACAAGTGAATGTCAAGGCGGAAACATAGCTAGCTGGTTAAGGGTTTACGTAGCGTGCGGCACTCGGGTGGCTACCGCCTGCCGGCCGATGCCAGGACTCCCAGCAAACTCTCCTCGGCGGGCACGAAGCCCCAGCGGTTCATGTCCATGTGCAGGTAGTGCAGAAGGAGGACCGGGCGCGGGACGGGATTTCCGTCCACCGCCGCGTCACCGAGGGCACAAACGACCGTGGCAACGTGCTCCTGTACGGCCTCGCGGTGTCGGTCCTCCAGGGGCACCGCGTGCACGCCGGCTGCCGCGCGAGCGAGGAGGTGGCGACGCTGGTCCTGGTCTGGTGCGCACATGGCCAGCTGGCGACCCCACTGACGCCGGTGGGCCGCCCAGAACCCGGACTGCGCCTCCTGATCGGGGAGCGCCGCACACACGAGGGAGCGCATGTACGCGACTGCCAGGGCCGCCCGGGAAAACAGTGGCTCCATGGAGCCGATCTGCTGCTCGATGTACAGGCGGCTGGACGCGGTAAACAGCCTCTCGGCCCGCCACACCCCTGGGGCACCTCCGTACTTGGCCAGTTCCGGGGCGTACAAGGCGCAGCGGGCCTGTCTAACAAGGGGCAGCCCTTGGGGTACGGAGCCGGGCACGAGCCGCGCGGCAGGGGTGGGGCCGGGCAGGCTGTGGAGTAGCTCGACGACTTCGGGCAGCCGGTCGTGGACATGGTCCGCGCCCTCCGGGGGACAGGCCAGGCGAACCGCAGGTGGTGACCGCTCATGTCCCAGTAGCGGGTGAAGAACCACGCCGAGGCGGTCTCCTGTGCGGCATGGACGGCTAGCCCCGGACCAGGACCCTGGTCGCCTCGTCCATGAGGTCCGGGTGGCCAGGGTATGCGCGTACATACCACCAGTCCGCTTGGTAGGCGGAGTCATGCGGGAAGGTGGTCGTCATCGTCACGGTTCCTCGTACTCCTTCGGCCAGGACAGCAGCGCCGCATGCTCGGTGACCCGGGGGCGACCAAGGTGGTCGCGCTGTGTTTGCCGTCCACGCGTGGGCAGGGCCTCCACCATCCGGACGGGGCGCGTCGCTGGGTTCAGCCATTGCCGCAGGACACCCACGGAGAGAGGCGAGGCCAGCGAGACCCACATCGGTTTGTGGTCCCGGGTGAGGCTGAAGCGCCCGCTGCCGAGCTGGTGGACGAAGACCTCCTCGGGCATACCGTGCTCGCGCCGAAACTCGTCCCAGCGGACGGCAAGGTCCACGTCATCCCGTCCTTCGGGCAGGGCGTCGGCGGGCACGATCCAGGAAGCCCGTGCGGTGACGACGCGTCCCTCGGGGCCGCACGTGACCCGGGGCAAGGCCACTACCTCGTCGCCGCAGTGCGAACGGAGCCGGTTGTCCTGTGTCAGCGTGTAGTCGGAGTGCGGGGCACCTTTGACCCAGGGGTCTGCCAGTACCGCGAGCAGACGCACATACGACTGGAGGAGGTGCTGCGGGATGAGCCCCATGCCCGCTCCAGACCGACATTGTCGCGTTCCGCTTGGACGGCCTGGAGCCGGGCATGGGTGGTGCCGGAACGTGTCAAGGGAATGAGGCCAACGGGAGTTAAGCGGCCTGCAGCTCGGGCTGGGTTTGCTGGTCGGGCCGGTTGATCCAGACCTGATTGGGTGGTTCGAGGATTCTGGGTAGAGGTCGGGCGGTGCCGAACCGTTCCGGGTGGGCGGTGCGCGCTGCGGCGAGGGTGTTCTCGCGTCCGGCGCGGATCTGGTGGTGGCGGCCGTGGTGGACGTCGGCGGGGGTGTGCAGTCCGATGCCGGAGTGTCGGTGGGCGTGATTGTACCAGGTCACGAAGTCGGTCATGAACGCCCGTGCGTCGGCCAGCGACGCGAAGCGGTCCGGGAAGACCGGCGCGTACTTCAGCGTCTTGAACCAGGCCTCGGAGTACGGATTGTCGTTGGAGGTCTTCGGCCGTGAGTGTGAGCGGGTCACCTGGAGCCTTCGAGTAGGTCGGCGACCGATTTCGAGGTCATCGAGGTGCCCCGGTCGGCGTGGACCACGTGCGGGACACCGTGGGCGCCGAACACCTCGCGCATCATGCTCCGGCCAGCGGGCCGGACTCGCGGGCGTGGACCCGGGCGCCGACGATGTACCGGGAGTAGATGTCGATCATCACATTCGCATCGAAGTGCGAGCCTTTCACGGGACCGGCGAGTTTGGGGATGTCCCAGGTGTAGACCTGCCTGGGCCGGTCGGCGACCAGTTCGGGGCGTTGCCGGGCCGGTGCCGGGCCAGCCGCCGCCGTTCGCGGAGCTGCTCGTGCTCGCGCAGCAGCCGGTACATGGTGGCGATCGAACCGACGTAGACGCCCTGATCCAGCAGTGCCGCGTAGACCTGCGCCGGAGCCGCGTCGACGAACTCCACAACTTTCAACACGTGCAGAACCTGCTCACGTTCGGCGCCGGACAACGCGTTCGCCGGTGGGCGTCGCACCGGGCGGGCCGGTGTCGGACGCCGCCGGTCACGATCAGCGCTGGACCGGGCGATACCGGTCAGCCGTTTCGCCTGCCTCGTCGAAATGTTCGTGCTGGTCAGCTGGTGGTAGGTGTCCATCAGCGTCTGCCGAGCCCGAAGACGTCCGGATCGTCCGGCTCGCTCCTGGAGATGTCCTCCAAGAGCTCTCGTGGTCGGGTCGCCCGGGGGAATCTCACCCCCGGGCTCCCACAGATCCCGGCGTGACAGTCTCCCGGAGGACTTCCCAAAACTATTGTCGGGTTTGTTCAACGTAATCCGTAAACACGAAACATCTCCAATTTGGTCACCGTGCGTAATGTGGCGGGGAAGTGTTCCAGTGATCGGCGGAACCCGGTCTTGAGGACCTTCCAGCACTTGAGGTGGGCGATGGCGCGTTCGACGGCGGCACGTTTCCGGTTGAGTGCGGAGTTGCAGGCCCGCCGGGCCTCGGTCAGGTCCCGGCCCGGGGGTTTCTTGTACGGGGTTCGGATGCCGGCGCCCTGGTAGCCCTTGTCACCGATCATGCCGGGTCCGCCTGGGGCATAGTGGTCGGCCCACTTGGCGGCGATACCGGAGGCGTCGAAGGCCTTGCGGTCATGCATCGCGCCCGGGCATGGGTCACCCACGTCGACCACCCGCCCGGACAGCGTGGCCACCACCTGCACGTTCTGCCCGCAGAAGCCCTTCTTGTCGGAGAACAGCCCGTCGGTGCCGTCGCGTTCGCCGACCGGCGCGACCAAGCCGTCAACCAGGACCGCTTCCCGCCCAGCCTGGTCACGGACCTGCTCGTACAGCGCAGTCAACACGTCGTCCACCAGCGGTTCCAACTCCTCCTGATAACGCTCCACCGTCGAGGAGCCGCACCCGAACACCTCACCCAGCACGTCCGGCGCCAGGTTGTGCCGCAGCCCGAACAGCACCAGCACCAACGCCGTGTACAGCGGCAACGCCCGCGGCCGCCCCATCGGGAGATCCCAGTCCAACAGGGCGTCCACGTGCTCGTACAACCACTGCACTTGATCGGAATCCAGCCCGGTCATACGCTGACAGC
>NZ_JCANTD010000065.1:0-7391 GCF_059570675.1 Salinispora goodfellowii
CCTGCCCGCCGGTCAGGCCCGGCCGGTCGATCTGGGCGCCTGGGCTCGGGCGGAGTGGCAGATCGAAAACAGGGTGCACTATGTACGAGATGTCACGTTACGTGAAGATGCGCATCAAGCCCGGACCGGGAACGGACCCGCTGTCTTCGCCACCCTCCGTAACACCTCGATCGGGCACCACCGCCTCAACGGCGCCACCAACATCGCCGAAGCCACCCGCGAAGCCAGCCAGCGTCCCCACGACCTCATCACCGCTGTGACCACCGGAAAACCGACCGTGAACAGGCTAAACGGCACTACGCAATAGCCCTGGGGTTGCAGTACCAGCCAGCGGCGCCGCCGTCGGGCATGACCACGATGATCTCCCGGCCGGCGGTCAGATTCATGATGTTCTCGTGCATGTGGAAGTGACGGAAGTCCTGCTGGCCACCGTGCAGCAGGTACAGCACGGGGTAGCGTTTGCCGCTGGTGTGGTAGCCGTCGGGCAGCAGGACATTGACGGCGGGATCCCATCCGATCGCGCTGGTGGAGAAGCGGTAGTACTGCAGCCGGTCGGTGTGAATGGTGGGCGGACTGACGACGCGGAGGCCGAACCCGTCACCGACGGCGTGGGCCGGATTCGGTATGAGGGCGGGGGCGCCGAACGCCCCGACGGCGGCTGCGGCTGCCGTGCCGGTGAGGAGGCGGCGGCGACTCAGCGGGGTCGGCTGCGCATGCGGGGTCATGGTTGCTCCCTGAGGTGGGTGGCTTGCTTCTGGATTGGGGAATGGATGTGGGGTGGTGACGCTGCTCAGCTAGGGGTGATCCAGGTGCCCTGGTCGGGGTGCCAGTGGATGGTGGCTTGTTGGAAGCGCTGGTACTTGCCGTCGCCCTCGTCAAGCTCGTCGGTGCGGGGGTAGCCCAGAACGGCTTCGCTACCGGCGTCGTGGAAGGCGTCGTAGATAGCACCGTGCACGGTGTGGGCTCCGGTTTCTGGTGACCAGAGAAACAGACCGTGCTCGAAGAACTGGAAACGCCCGCGAGTGCCGTCGGGTGCTTGGGCGGCCTCCGCCTCGTCCATGGTGGGGAAGCCCCAGCGTCGCTCGGCGTCGGTGGCCCAGAAGGCGGTGAGAATGTCGCCGTAGATGGCATGGGCGATGTCGGGCCGCCACAGGATGATTCCGTTTTGGAACTGCTGGAACCGCCCACCCAACAGGGCGTCCTCTTCGGCGCGGATCGGCCAACCGAGTGCGCTGCCCGGACCGCCCATGCTGTGGTACTTCACCCCGATCGTGCCGTACGGCTGGAACGCCTCCTCCCGCAACGCTCGGGCAATCTCCTCCGCCTCGTCGTACCGCGACGGGAACGCGGAACGCTGCACGGCCTGCGCGAGTTGACCGGCCGTGCTGCCCTCCATCCCAGGCTCCATCTGCTGGGCCACCTCGAAGAACTTGTTCGCCGCGTAGTCGACGTCGAGGCACTGGGCGGGCTGGCACCAGCCCTGGGAGGGGCGCTGCTGGAACACCCCGAGCGAGTCCCGGTCCCCGCAGTTCAGGTTGTTCATCCGGGACTCGACCCAGCCCGCCTCGAAGCCCGCCAGCATGACCTTGTCCGACACACCGCGGCGTTGGCCCACCTCATAGACTTTGCGGGTCACCGCGATGTCCCGCTCCGGGGGGATGAAACAGAATGTCGAGACCGGGTCCGGCTCCGAGATCGTGGGTCGCTGGGCCTGGGCCTGGGCCGGGCTGCTCAGGGCGATGACGGCGGTCAGGGTCGTCACCGCCAGCAACACCATCGTCGCCGGTCTCGTCGGAGATGAGCCGGTGCCGCGCATGGGAACCTCCTCTGCTCGGGCAATTCGAACGGACCGCATCACTGCGGTTGGGCTGGTTGCCGCGATGCCAACGGCCGGCGTTTCCGGCTGGTCAGGGTCAGCTGGCCGAGTCGAACGACGCCTCGAGCTGCGGGAGATAGCCGGCGATCGCCGGGGCCCAGCAGCCATAGTTATGACCGCCATTACACGTGGGCGCCAAGGTGGAGCCGTCTCCGTAGTTGACGGTGTGGTGGGGGATACCGAGGTCGTCGAGGCGGTCCCCGGCAGTCGCGAGGGCGACGGCGGTGAAAAGCTCGACGGCGTCCCCGTCGCCGGTGTAGAGCGCGATGGTGGTGTCAGCCAACTTGGCGAGGTTGGCCGATGCGGCCGGGTTGACTTCGTTCCAGATCCGGTCGGCGTTGAGGATGGGATATGGCGAGCCGAAAATAGCGTCGCTGTCGACGTACGGGCCTACGCTGGCGCAGGTGCCCTCCGGCACGGAGCTGCATACCAGGCCGGGGAGGTTGAGTTCCATGGCCAGGACGACCGCACGGATCGCCGCCATGCTTAAGTCGATCCCACCGGAGAACGAGGCGACGTGACCGAACAGGTCGGGGCGGGCCTGCGCGTAGTGCAGCGATCCGAAGCCGCCCATCGACAGACCGATGAGGGCCCGGTGGTTCCGGTCGGTGCGGGTACGCAGGTTGGCGTCGATGAAGGGGACGACCTGTTCGGTGTGGAAGGTCTCCCAGTTGGCCGCGCCGAGGGCGGTGTTCTGCATGACCCAGTCGGCGTACCAACCCTTGAGCCCGCCGTTCGGAGCCACCGTGATCATCGAATTTGAGCGCAGGGCCGGGACGGCCGCCACGTCGTTCGGGCGGCCGCCCCCACCGTGCAGGAAGTACGCGACCGGCCAGCGCTTCTCGGGTTCGGTGGCGTAGTCGGCGGGAAGGAACACGCGGATCTTGTGTTGGCCGGACAACTGCGCGGTCGTCACGGTGAGGGTGAGGTCGGTGCTGGAGTGGGCCTCTTTACCGACGATGGTCAGACCGTGGCCGTTGGTAAAGCTCGGGATCTCGACGGGTTCGGCCTGCGCCGCCGATCCGGCGACCGCGACCACCGCTACCGCGGCGACGGTGGCGGCGGCGGGGAGCCGCAGGAACGACCGGGTCCGGTCGGAGAACAGCCGGGTTCTCATGGGTGTGTGGTCCCTTCCTCGAGACGGTCACCGGCCTTGGTTGCTGGCAGTCGGCTGGCAGCAACGCGGAGCGGCCGGTGAGGCGTCGATTCCTCGTCCGGGCACCACTGATGGTGGTATTCGGGCAGGTGCGGAGGACAGGCCACAACACCGGCCATTCGTGACCGGGCCGGCACCCCGCGGCAACACCCGCCCTGGCGACGACGGGGCGGGTGCGGTTCAGAGCGTGCCGATGAACTGGCTGACGTGGTAGGCGGTGGTCCTGCCGCCGTCGGGTGTCTTGGTCCAAGTCGAGACCAGAAGGTGCAGGTCGTTGACGTGCCGGCTGGACCACGGGTGGATGAACCCGCCGTAGAGCCCTGGCTCCTGCCACGGGGTGATCTGCACCTTCTCCGCCGTCCAGTCCTGGTCCGGCCCGGCAGCCGTACGGGTGACGACGCAACCGGTGACGCAGTTGAGGTACGACATCACCCAGGTGCCGTCGGCGAGCCGCCGGACCGACGGCTCCCCGAACGAGCCGGTCAGGATCGGCGTGCAGGGCCGTCCCCAGCCCCAGTCGCTGCCGTTCCAACCCCAGCCCTGGTACGACTCGGGATAGAAGAGCTGGTCCCAGAAGACCCGACGAAGCATCATCGGGCCGTCCTGGCGCCCCGGGCGCACGGAGAAGACGTACACCCAGTCGCCGTCGCGCTGCATCGTCCACATCTGGTACGGGTCGGTGTTGGTGCCGTCGTTCCACCACTTCAGCGGAGTGCGAACGAACTCGTTGCCGTTGTCGCTGAAGGCCAGCCCGGCGTAGCGCGATCGCCAGTGGGGTCCGGGTTGCCCGGGTGGCGTCCAGTACTCGATGCTCATGTACGAGATCACCTGCCGGCCGGTCTCCGGGAAGCTGATGCCGTCGTTGGGAATGACGGTCACCTCCCAGAGACCGTCGATGCCGATACCCCCGTGACCGTTGTGCATCAGCTCCGGGGCCCGTCCGTCACCGGCGACTCCAGCCGCGCTGTCAAAGATCACGCCGTCGGCAGCAGCCGGATGGATGTTGGAGCGCAGCATCACCGGCGAGCGCCAGTCGTTCGGCAGCGGCGGACCCTCCGGCCACGGGGTGTTGAAGGTGTCTCCGAAGAGGTATCCGATGGAGCCGTTCTCCAACACGTAGGGGATGCCGAGGTCGGTGCCGGCGACCTGCCACCGGTGGTGGGTGTCCAGGTCGGCGCCGGTGAGGCGCTTCTTCCAGGAGGCGGCCCGGGCCGAGTCGGGGGCAAGTAGCCCACCGGCCGCGACGGCGGTGCCGACCAGGGCGGCCCGACCGAGCAGGGTACGACGATTGATGGTCATCCTGGTAAGGAAATCGGCGGCCGCGACAGTGGTCAAGTGGGCACCGGTTGTTGACAGCCATCGTGATAGGTCGCCAGACTCGCGGCGTCGAAGCGCAACACCGGCATCACCGGTCGTCCGGCAGGAGCGTCGCGTCATGACCAGAGCTGCACCTCGAGCAGGACTCGCCGTGATTCTCACGGTATGCCTGGTGGCCGCGGGTCTTTCCCTGAGTGCGTCGCCCGCACAGGCCGCCCCCGTTTTCAAGGCTCCGTTTCCGTGTGGTCAAGAGTGGACTTACAGCCACCACAGCAGTGAGGTGCGCCAGGCACTCGATTTCATCCGTGCCGACGGCGGCGCCACCGACGGTGCCCCCGTACTCGCCTCCGCTGCCGGCACCGCCTACCGGCACTCGCAGCCGGGTGGCGCGGGCAACTACATCGTCATCGATCACGGTGGCGGGTGGCAGACCTACTACTTTCATCTCTCCGCGTTCTCGGTGGCAGCTGGCGCGGACGTCAGCCAGGGGCAGCAGATCGGGCTGACCGGAAACACCGGTAACTCCTTCGGCGCACACATCCACTACGAGCAGCTCCACAACGGGGTGGGGCAGACCATCGTCATCAACGGTGGGTCGCTGGCGCCGTATCCGGGCTCATACCACCAGCGCTACCTCACCAGCGACAACTGCGGTCGCCCCACCGAAACTGTCGCGGGGCGGGCGTTCGGGTTCGGTGGCGGCCAGCACTATGTGGCCGCCGGATCTGCCGGGACCCTGCAGCACCTGTCGTGGTCGCCGGAGTCGGGGGTGGTGCGGGCGGACTGGGGCGGCGGGTCGTTGACCGGTAAGGCGGTGGGGTACGCGCACGCCAACCAGCAGCACGTGTTCGCCCGGGGAAGCGACAACACGTTGCGACACTGGTGGTTCGCACCGGGAATGGACGCACCGGGGATGGACAACTGGGACACGGAGGGACGGGTCCATTCGAATCCCACCGGGTTCGCGTACGGCAATCAGCAGCATGTCTTCTACCGGAACCCGGACGGGCGGTTGGAGCATCGGTTCTACGACCTCGACACGGGTCAGGTCACGGGTGGGGTGTGGCCCGGTGGAGCGTTCGTCGGGAACCCGTACGCGTTCGTGCACCGCGACCAGCAGCACATCTTCGGCCGCACCGCCTCCGGCGGACTGATCCACTGGTACTGGTGGCCGGGGATCAGCCCCAGTACCGACGACTGGGGTGTCACCTCGGGTGTGGCCTCAGACCCGACGGGATTCTCCTACGGCGGAAACCAGCACCACGTGTTCTTCCGTAACAGTGACGGCGACCTCGCCCACCGGTTCTTCGACGACCCGTCGGGCACCTTCGGGGGCGATGTCTGGCCGGGCGGAGCGTTCGTCGGCAACCCGCACGCCTTCGTGCACCGCGACCAGCAGCACATCTTCGGCCGCACCGCGTCGGGAGACCTGGTGCACTGGTACTGGTGGCCCGGGATCGACCCCGGCGTGGACAACTGGGGTGCGCGTGGCGTCGTGACCGGCGACCCGGCTGGCCTGTCCGCTCCCGGACAGCACCACGTGTTCTACCGGCTCGGCAACGGCACCCTCGAACATCGCTTCGTCAGCGACGCCACCGGCCAGCTCGTCACCGACAACTGGGGCGGATCACTCGCACCGTGACGAGCCAGTAAGGGACTCCACCTGGTAGTAGTAAAAGCCGTTGATGCCGTTGCTCACCGCGGTGGCGAGTAGGGCGACTTCCGTTCGCTCGCCCCCACCACCGACCGACAGCGAGCAGGCTGGATACTGCATCCTGCAGGTAGGTGCGAGAGGGGTTGATCATGAGTTCGGACGAGGTCAGCGCGGCCGACCCGCGTACCGGGACGATAGCGTCGATACTGGACGGTGCTACCGGCTGGGAACCTCTCTCCGGCGGGCTCGCCCACCACGTGCAGCGGGTCCGGCTCGCCGATGGCCGGCCGGCCGTAGTCAAGCAGACCCCGGCGTCCTCGCAGAACCCGCCCGGCATGTTCGCCCTGGAAGCCGCGGGGCTACGCGCCCTCCGCGACATCGGAGGCGTTCCGACCCCCGAGGTCTACGAGGTGACCGAGCACCATCTCGTCCTAGCCGCTCTGGCTCCCCGCCCCGACACCGACCGGTACTGGGAAGAAGCCGGCCGTACGATCGCCCGGCTGCACTCCGTTGCGGGCAGCACCTTCGGCTGGCCCGAGGACGGTTGGCTCGGCCTACTCCCCCAGTACAACAAGCAGTCCAGCGACGGCCACGAGTTCTTCGCCACCCACCGGCTACTGCGTTACGTGACCGAGCCGAAGGTCCAACAGGTCCTGGACCCGACCGACCGGGCCCGACTGGAACGCATCTGCCAACGGCTACCCGAACTGCTCCCACCCGCCCCCGCCGTGCTCACCCACGGCGACCTCTGGCGCAACAACCTCATCGCCACCGACCAGGGCACCCCCGTACTCATCGACCCCGCGGTGCACTGGAACTGGGCCGAGGCCGACCTCAGCATGATCTACAGCGTTGACCGCCCACCCGAGCCCTTCTTCGCCGCCTACGAGGAGGCCGCCACCCCCCAACCGGGCTGGCGGGACCGCATGGACCTGCTCAACCTCCGCGAACAGCTCAGCGTCCTCGCCCACTTCGGCTCCGACCTTCCGGACTGGATCCGCGACACCAAAGCCGTGCTGCGCAAATACAGCTGAACAGTGAGCTTCGGCCGGCACCGGGCGCCGCGGTGGCCAGAAGAAGCTAGTGCCGTGACCACGAACGTTCACGGTGTTGGTTGACACGCCGTCTGGCCTGCCGGCCGGGCGGCGTCGTGGCGGTCAGGCTGTGGCGGTGGCAGAACTCGTTCGCGTTCGGCGGCTCAGTGACCAGGAGGGTCAGCAGCTGCTGAGGATCACTCGTAGAGGTACCGGCTCGCCGATCCGGTTGCGGCGGTCGATGGTCGTGCTCGCTTCGGCTGGTGGGAACACGGTGCCGGCGATCGCCCGTCTCGTCCAAGCCGATGAGGACACGATCCGGCAGGTCATCCACCGGTTCAACGAGATGGGGAT
>NZ_JCANTD010000066.1:0-7082 GCF_059570675.1 Salinispora goodfellowii
CTAGTCGCGCTCGGCGACAGTCCAACGAGTGCGGCGCATTCGGTGGCGGTCACCCCCTCACCCGTGCTCCCGAGGTATTCCATGATCTCCATCCGCGCCGGATGAGCCATCGCTCGCATGACCTGCGGATTGGTGATTTTCCTGGTGGTCGACGCCGGACGCCCTTCAGCCATACCCCGTATGATCCCGCACCGTTCTGCTTGCGGCGCCATCGCCACCGCGCGCGGACGGCACGCGACTGTGGACGCCTACGTGGAAGCGGTACGTAGACCGAACCGTGTGGGCGTAACGGCGGCGATCCGTGATGTGACGCACTGTGCCGGCCGCCAATCATGGGAGGGCTATAAGTGCGCTTACGCCCGTTTCGTAGATTGGGCGAGCTTTCGGGGTTTTCCGATGCGTACGCTGACGCTCGAAGCTAGCGAGGCTGCTCGGTGATGTCGCTGATGGCGACGGGGTCGTCGCAGTGGGGGCACGGGCCGCCGAAGTCGAGGCGGGTGCAGGGGGTGTGGCAGTCGTGGCACCACTGCTGGCCGAGGTAGCGGGTCTCGCAGCGCGGGCATTGGTAGACGATGACAGCCCGTCGGCTGGTGCCCGGCGGGACGGTGGTGGTGATGCTGGGTGGCGGGCACGCCAGGGAGCGCACGCGGCCCGGTACCGGCGTCTGCGGCGGCAGCTGAGGGGCAGTTGGGGAGGCGGCCTCGAACGCTGCCGCCCGAGGGCTCCGTGCGCGCCTATGGTGTGGACAAAGCGATTCGACGACCGCGGTGACACATGGCTACCAATCCTTTCGAGAACGCTGAAGGCACCTACGTGGTGCTCGTCAACGACGCGGGGCAGTACTCGCTCTGGCCGGACGGCCTGGATGTGCCGACGGGCTGGTCGGTGGCGCGGGCCGCCGCCTCTCGTCAGGAGTGCCTGGAGTACGTGGAGCAGAACTGGACGGACATGCGGCCGGCGTCACTGGTCCGCGCGATGGCCGGCTGAGTTCCTCGATACCGCGAGCTCCTGCTACGAAGCGGCGGAGGCAGGTGCAGCATTGGCTGGGGCGACGAGGTGACGGACCAGGTTCAGGACCGTGAAGCTGGAGAGTCCGCCGTTTCCGGCGTGTTCCTGACTCACCGGCCGGACCAGGCCGCGCAGGAGCAGGGCGTGCAGCCCGCGCAGCGCCTCGGCCTGGGTGCAACCGGCCCTCCGGGCGACCTTGGCAATGTTCCACATGGTCCCCTCTGCCGCGAGTACCCGCAGCAGGGCCGCGTGCTGGGGACGGAGCCGGGCGATCGCCTGCTCCAGCGAGTGCCGGAACGGGGACTGTACAAATAGATAACCGCAGTCTGCGGTGGTGAGCATGCCGCGGCGAACCTAAACAGGTCGACGAGGTCACCGCTCGGCTGCTGGCCACGGCCACGCGCAGGTGGAGCAGCCTGGCCGCAGGCCACCGACAAGCTGGTCCCCGCAGCGATACGCCCAGTTGCGGGGACCGGCCCGCGCACAGGCGCCAGACAGCTGGGGGCGTCAGAACCTTGTCCGTCGCGTGACGCGCGTACCGTCGGAGGGTGGACGTGCTGCTGCACGGCTGGCCAGGCAACGGGCCGGTAGTGCCCGGCGGCGTAGCCGTCGTGTGGCGGGCATGCCTGTACGAGAGGCCACGCGACCTGCGGGTCTACCGGCACCGTCCCGACTGCTGCGAGCCGTACGGCCGAGGCGCGGAAGACCGCTGCGAATGACCCGCCCTGGCGCCGCGCGGTCGCGTCGGTCGCAGCCCGGCTGAAAAGCACCTCCATTCCCAAGGCCGCGACGGCTGCCGATGAGATGCTCGCTGCCCTCAAGGAACGCAAGCCGACCGTGTACGAGACCGCCCTGACCAAGCTTGGCTACCTCTTGGGAGCCGAGGCGCAGAAGCCGCCGGCCTCCGGTCGCTGCGATTCCACGTGGTGCTGGGACCATCACCTCTGGCTGGCCATCGACGCAAAGAGTGACCACGAGCCGTCCGGCCTCGTCTCGCAGAAAGACATTCGTCAGGCCGGCGATCAACTTCGTCTGCTTAAGTCCGATCGTACGGTCGCCGACATCCCGCCGGATAGCGCCACCGTGATCGTCTCCCCAAACCGGCCGTTGACCCCACCGGTGCAGCAGGCGCTGAGGCTCACGTCCATGTTATTCACCCGGACGTCGTGCTTGAGCGGCGGCGCGCGCATGGGGCGACCTGATGGCCCAGCGCCCTGGGCTCGATGACAACCAACTCCGGGCACTGGTCGCCGGGCACTTCAGTCAAGAGGGTCTGCTGCCCGAACAGGTCCGCGACCGGCTGACGGCCAACCCGGTCGAAATTCAATGACCGAGACGCCAGCGCTCGCCTGCCGACTTCTCGAATCAAGCGTTGTTCGGTCCGTTCGTTGATCCCGAGGTCGCGAGCGAGCTGGGCGCCAAGGCGGATTGTCCGGATGTCCTTGAGATTCAACAAGATCGCATGCACGGATCTGCCGCGATCCAAACGTCGGCCGACTACGTGCCGGTAACTGAGCGTAGGCGGTGGACGGAGGCTGGGGGCCGACGGCCAGTGGCACGCGATTTCTCGGGACGGGCGGGTCTTTGTTCGCGGCGCCGACGCCGTGACACGCGCTGACCAGGGCCAGGGCAATCACGACACGAAGCGGCCCCGCCCTCCCGACCTGGGGAGAGCGGGGCCGGCTGCTTTGTTGGGTTCACCTTGGTGGGTCGAGGTTCCAGGTGTGTGGTCCGTTGGGTGTGTCGATCCAGAGGGTGTGGGTGCCGTCGCAATCGATGGTGAGGCCCAGGTGGTCGTGGGTGGGGCGGCCGGCGTCGGCCCACCGGCGGCATGCGCTGGTTACCGCGTTCCAGATCCGGCGTGGTCCGCCTTGCGCGACGGTGACGGTCGAGCCCTGGGCGTGGATTCGCGCCCAGGAGCCGGTGTCGGCGTCGACGAGGCAGTGGACCTCTTCCCCCTCGGGGAGCAGGGTGCAGTGGTAGATGCTCGGCTCGGCGAGCCGCCACCAGAACTCACCGCACGGGTCGCCGAACAGCGCGACATCGCGATCGTTGCCCGGTGCGGTGGTGCCGGTGCTACCCATGCACAGTGACAGCATGTCGGCCACGGTCGGCCCGACGGGCCCGTCGGCGGGTCGGGCCTCGATGAATGCGGCTACCTGCGGGAGGAACCGGCCGTGACCCGTGCCGGTGTCGTCGACTCGGAGTGGTACGACGCCGTAGGACAGGTTGGCCAGGACCAGCCCGCCGGGTTTGGTTTGTCGTAGCCAGGCGGCTGGTACTCGGCGTACCGAGCAGGTGGCGATCAGCCGGTCGTAGGGTGCCCGCGCCGGGTATCCGGCCAGGCCGTCCGCAGCAACCACGGTCGGCTGGTAGCCGGCGTCGGTGAGGGCGGTGGTGGCGATGGCGACCAGGTGCGGGTCGATGTCGACCGAGGTGACCGCCGCGTCCCCGAGCAGGTGGGCCAGGAGGGCGGCGTTGTAACCGGTGCCGGTGCCGATCTCCAACACGGTCATGCCGGGTTGCAGGTCGAGGGCTTCCAGCATCACCGCCATCACCCCGGGCTGAGTGGATGAGCTGGTCGGCCGCCCATCTTCGGCGATCTGGGTGACGATCGCCTCGTCGCCGTAGACGGCCGCGAGGTAGGCGTCCTGGTGCTCCGGCCGGGCGGCGTGTAGCACGTCACCGACCTGCCCGTGGGAGTTCACGTCGTAGACGGCGGGGGCGAACGGGTGGCGGGCGACCGACGCGAACGCTCCCGCCACGGTGGGGTTGGTCAGGTGTCCTGTGGTGTGTAGTTGGGCGACGAGGTGTTGTCGTCGTTGCCGGTAGCCGGCGTCGGTGAGGGTCACGGCGTCTCCAGGTACTCGGCGATGGCAGCGGCGATAGGTAGCCCCGTCTCGGCTTCGATCCAGGCCCACTGGCCGCCAGGGTTCACCTCTAGAAACACGTAGTCGCCGGTCGGGGTGACGATCAGGTCGATCGCGGCGAACGCGAGGCCCAAGGTTGCGGTCAGGGACAGGAGCTGGTCGGTGAGCGTGTCGGGCAGTGTGACCGGCGTGTAGGTGAGGTTGTCGTAGTCGGTGCGCCAGTCGATGCGGGCGGCGTCGGAGTGCGCGTCGATGCGGGCCGCGAACACGCGCCGTCCGATGGTGGTGACGCGTAGCTCGTGGTCTTTCGGTATCTGATGTTGGAAGAGGTGCGCGGTGCCGGTGACCGCGTCGGTGATCTGTTCGGCGGTGACTGGGGTGGTGGCCAGTGCCATCAGGTGTCCGGTGTCGGTGTCGAGGTAGGGGCGCACGTGCAGCGGTTTGTAGATGGCCCCGTTGGGGGCGGCGGCGATGAAGGCCCGTGCTGTCTGTGCCTCGTTGGTGATCAGCGTGTGGGGGGTGGTTAGGCCGCAGCGGGCGGCGACCGCGAGTTGCGCGGGTTTGTAGTCGGCTGCCGCCATGTGGTGGGGGTGGTTGACCCATCGCACTGGCAGCGCCGTGACCAGGCCACCGAATCCCATCCGGGCTTCCTGGGTGGCCCACCGCCGTTCGTAGTCGTCGAGGCCATCGGCTAGCCGGAACGGGCCGGGCCGCCGGTAGTACACCGCGGTGACCTCCTCGATCCGGGTTTGCCGGTGCGCGTCGGTAAGGACACCGGACCAGCCACCCTGACCGCCGTTCTCAGCGGTCAGGGTGAGGAACTGGGGGAAGTCGCCGGTGTCGACACGGTGCACCCGTACGTCACGGTTGTGCAGTGCGGTGATGACCAGGTCGGCGGTCACATCGCGGGGATCGGTCAGCACCAGGATCGTCACGGGTGTCAGTCCTGGTAGGTGTCCGGGGTGGAGTCGTTGAAGTTTTGGTGGTCGTAGGAAGTCTTGCTGTTCGTGGCGACCTTCTGCGTGGTCTGCGGCTTACCCAAGGTGGCGCCGTCGACACCGATCACGGTCTGCGTCACCGGGTCCAGGTGGACGCCGGTCAGGTCAACCACCGGAACCTCGTCACCAACCTGCGTAGACAGTGTCAGCCCGAACGGGCGAGCCGGGCTCATCCGTCCCTGCTCGGTGCGGCTGTCGTAGAGCGGCAGCAGGCAGCGGTCCGGGGCGAACGTAGTCATTACGACCTCCATCATTGAGGGGTTTACCTTGCGGTTCGTGGTGCTCCGAGTAGGTCGTGGGTGAGCAACCCGGCGTACGCCTCCGCCCACGGCCAGCACCGCCGTGGGGTGCCGCACACCGGGCAGCGGCCGTCGACCTGGCGGTGCTCGTTCAGGTCCCGCCACCACCGGCGGACGGTCGCGTCGGCCGGGCTCACCGCAGCCGCCCGGCGCGTTCCGGTGGAGCCCAGTTGCCCTGACCCACCGAGGCCAGGTAGTCGTAGGCGGTGTCGGTGGGTGGGCACGGCCAGGCGGATGCGCAGATCGGGCACCGGTCCACCCGTGGCCAGTGTTCGGTGATGATCCGCCGGGCGGACAGGATCATCCGGTTACGTAGCTGCACCGTCGACAGGCTGCCGGAGCGCGGCCGGGCGTGGGTGGCCATCACCGGCGGTTCGCCCGCTGCCGGGCGAGCGGGGTCATCAGGGGCCGGCGGTCGAAGATGACCGTCGGCTGGTTGTGCAGCGGGGAGTAGGCGCCGGCCCGCGCCGCGTACCGGGTGGCGGGGCCGACTGCGTCCAGCCGTGCGGGCCGGCGGCGGCGAAGTCGACGGAGTAGCCGGATCATGCGCGTGCTCCCCTCGATCGGGTCGAGGCGGCGTGTCACCACCCAGGATGATCCTGTAGTGACGCGGTGCTACACGTCAGGATGGGCGCTGTCCGCTACCCGGTAACGGACAGGCGGACAGCCGCCGTGACCTGCCTGGCCAGCGCCCGTGACGCGGTGGCGTCAGCAATGGCGTGAGCCTCGTCCAGGACCTGCCGGGCGGTGCTGGCGTCCCCGGCCTGCGTGTGCGCCACCGCCAGGTGCACCAGGTGCCGGCCGTGCCAGTCCGAACCGCGGGCGTCCTCGCTCGCCCCGGCCACCCCGGCGGTCAGGAGCTGCACCGCCCGATCGTTGGCCCGGCCGTCCCGGGCGCCCAGGTAGCGCCACACAATGCCCTGCTGCACAGCAAAAAACGCGGGCGTGTACCAGTAGCCCCACGGCGACAAGGGCTGACCGGCGGCCTGCTCGGCGAGGTCCGCAGCCTCACTGAGGAGGCCGATCACCTCGCGCGGGCGGGCGTCCGCCATAGCTAGGCCGCGGGCGCCCTGCCCGGTGGAGTACGCACGTAGTGCGGTGTGCGCCGCCTCGTCTCGACGGGCCGCCCCGGACAGCCCGATCATGGAGGCTAGGTCTCCGTGTCCCTCCGCCTGGTGGCCCTGAAATGAGAGTACGCCGGCAATTAAGTCCCGGTTTCCGGCCTCGGTCGCCCATTGCAGGGCGCGACCGAGCCACATTGTGGCGGCCTTGTCGTCACCGGTGGCGATACCTAGCCAGCCGGCAAACTGTGCCCATTGCGCGGCTATATCCACAACCGCCGGCCGTACCTGATGGCTGGCATCTCGCAGCAGGGACACAACGGTGTTGAGCTGCGCGCGTACCGGGTCGACGACCAGAGTCGACCCGATGCTGTCCTCCAGGCGCCGGTAGCTGGCGAGCAGGTCGGCCAGGGCGTCCACGGCGCCGTGATCGACCCGGCGGGGATGCTGGGCCGCGTATACGGCGCGGTCCTCGGGGGTGGGCATGTCGGCGACGAGAGCGGCCAGGGCCCCGCCTGCGGCTAGGGCGTCGTCCAGGCGCACAGCAACGTCAACGGTCGGCCGAGTGTGTCCTCGCTCCAGCTGGTGCAACAAACTCTTGCCGTAGCTGACCGCCACGCCCAACTGCCGCAGTGTCAGCCCGCGGGATTCGCGCCGTTGGCGCAGCTCGGCGCCGAACCTCGGGTCCACGATGGTCCGTGTCGGTGCCGGCATCAGTTCTCCCAGGTAGCGGTCTGGGTGGCGGGCGCCGACCGCTACAACCGGCGCCCTGCCGTCATCGACGGTACTCCCTGCCGGCCGGTCGCGCTGTCACCTGTCCGTGTGGGCGTTCCTGGCGCGTCGCGC
>NZ_JCANTD010000067.1:0-6838 GCF_059570675.1 Salinispora goodfellowii
CGGATAGGGCGGGAACGGCTACGGCAGATCCTGCACCGGCACCGGATCACCTTCCAGCGGACCAAGACATGGAAGGAGTCCACCGACCCGCAGCGCGATGCCAAACTCGCCCGGATCGAGTACGTGAGCAGCCACTTCCCGCAGCGGGTGTTCGCCTTCGACGAGTTCGGACCCCTCGTGATCCGCCCGCAGGCCGGCACCGGGTGGGCATCCGCCGGCCGTCCGCGCCGGCTGCCGGCGAACTACCACAAGCTGCACGGCGTCCGGCAGTTCCACGGCTGCTACTCCGTCGGCGATGACCAGCTTTGGGGCGTAGTCCGACGCCGCAAGAGCGCCGCGAACACCCTCGCCGCGCTCACATCGATCCGCGCCGCCCGACCGGACGGGGCACCGATCTACGTCATCCTGGACAACCTGTCCGCGCACAAAGGCCACAAGATCCGTACGTGGGCGGCCCGCAACAAGGTCGAGCTGTGCTTCACCCCGACCTACGCCTCCTGGGCCAACCCGATCGAGGCACAGTTCGGGCCGCTGCGCACCTTCGTCATCGCCGGCTCCAACCACCCCAACCACCCCACGCTGACCCGAAAACTGCAGGCCTACCTACGCTGGCGCAACGCCAACGCCCGCCACCCCGACGTCCTAGCCGCCCAACGCCGAGAACGCGCCCGCATCCGCAGCGAACGACAACGACGCTGGGGCCAACCAGCTACCCGCGCAGCCTGACCACAACACCCCGAACGTTCGTGGTCACGGCACTAGCGCAAGCCGGGGGAAGCGCTGGAAGATCGCCGGCAGCGCGACGCGCATCTCCATGCGCACCAGGTTCTGACCGAGGCACTGGTGAATGCCATAGCCGAACGCCATGTGCCCGGCTGTCCGGCGGCCGAACTCCAGCCGGTCCGGCTCGGGGAACCAGCTCGGGTCCCGGTTGACCGCGGGCAGCGAGATCGTGATCGACTCGCCGGCGCGCAGCAGGTGTCCCTCGACTTCCACGTCCTCCAGCGGCGTGCGCGGCACCCCGAAGTGGAAGATGGTCAGGTATCTGAGCAGTTCCTCCACCGCGTTGTCGATCAGAACGGGCTCCGCCTGTAGCCGGGCCAGGTGCTCCGGGTGCGACAGGAGGGTGAAGGTGCTCAGGCCCAGCGAGCCAGCCGTCGATTCGTGCCCCGCGGTCAGCAGCAGCACCCCGATCCCGACGATCTCCTCGGTGGCGAGCGTGCCCTCAGCCGCCAGCATGCTGAGCAGCCCGCCGGTGTCGGTGTCCCGGTCCACTACCAATTGCCGCAGCAACGCGTACAGCTCGTCCATCGCCCGCGAGGCGTCCTCCGCGCTGGCCTCCAGGCTGAACAGCGTCGCGCTGTTGCGCTGGAACTCCGCCCGGTCGCGGTAGGGCACCCCCGACAGCTCACAGATCGCCAGCGACGGCACCGGCAACGCGAACAGCGACACCAGGTCGGCCGGCGGCCCGTGCTTCTCCATGGCGGTGAGCTGGTCGTCGACGATCCGCTCCAGCAGCGGCCGCATGTCCTTCATCCGTCTGGCAGTGAACTTCCCGGCCAGTTGCAGCCGCAGCCGGGTGTGCTCCGGCGCGTCCATGTCCACCGGCCAGCCGGATTGCGGTGACCGACCTCCCTGGTGACAGTTCGAGCCAGCCCATGGTCCGCCTCGGCGTCGTGGTGCTGCCGGAGTACGGATGGCCCGAGACACGGCGAATCTGGTGCGCGGCAGAGGAATGGGGGCTGCAACACGCCTGGACCTTTGACCACTTCTCATGGCGGTCTCTGCGGGGAGAGCCGTGGTACGACTCCCTGACCACGCTGACTGCGGTGGCGGCCGTAACGGAGCGGATAAGGGTCGGCACGCTCGTTGCGTCGCCGAACATTCGTCACCCGGTACTCATGGCCAAGCAGGTGATGACCCTGGACGAGATTTCCGGTGGACGGTTCGTCCTGGGCATAGGGGCCGGAGCGGCGGACGGTGCGGACACGCGGGTAATGGGCGTGGCCGACGGCGTACGCCGCGGCGATCGTTTCGAGGAGTTCGTGACGCTCACCGATTCGCTGCTGCGTCAATCGCGCACCACCTCCCACGGGGCCTACTACCAGGCGGTGGAGGCGGACATGGTGCCGGGTTGCGTGCAACGTCCGCGGGTTCCGTTCGCGCTCGCGGCCAGTGGACCGCGGGGCTTCCGCTTGGCCGCCAGGTTCGCCGAGACCTGGGTGACGATCGGGGACGCTGGTCGGCCGGGTGAGCGGTCCGAGGCGGACGGATGGGAAATGCTTCGGCGTCAGGTCGGGCAACTGACCGCCGCGTGTGAGCAGGCTGGGCGCGATCCGGAGCGGATCGGCAAACTTGTCAACGTGAGCAGGGTGGTGCCGGACCCGTACGTGTCGGTCGAGCGCTTCGTCGACGTGGTGGGGCGCTGCCACGAATTGGGTTTCACCGACATCGTGGTCAATCATCCCCGCCGGTCCGGGATTTTCCACGGCGACCCGGACACGTTCGCGCACGCGGTACAGCAGGCGCTGGCCGTCTTCGGCCGGGGCGGCTCGTAGCGCGGTCCATAGCCGCGTCCAGTGGGAGCCGCTGTTCAGTGGTCGGAACGTCTGCCCGAGGACGGGTCGGTTTCCGTCTGAACACGGACGAGCTGGTCGCCGGTGGCGGTCCGGTAGTAGAGGACGGACCGCCCGCAGCGGCGACGGTGGACTAGTCGCGCGTCGAGCAGGATCTTGAGGTGGCGGCCCACAGTGCCCAGTCCATAGCCGCTCAGGGCGACGAGTTGGGTGGTGCTCTTCGGTGTGTCCAACTGGTTGAGCATACCGGCCCGGACCGGGCCGAGGAGCGCACCGAGTGCGCGGGGCGCCATGGTCTGTCCGACTTCGGCGAACAAGCCGGTGCAGGGGTACACCACCGCGTACCGGTGCGGCTGGTCCCAAGCCACCCAGCCACGCTGTGCGGTGGTCGGTATCGCGACGCCTGGTAAGCCACGTCGTCACCGTGCTCGCGAAGGGATGGTCGGAGCAGGTCGTAGCGGACGCGCTGGCCAGCGACGTCGCCGGCCTCGATTCGGTTGCCGCCGGGCTGGTCGGGCGGATGATGGACCTCGCGGCCACCCCCGTCCAGCCGGACCCGCACCACATGCGAGAGGGCATTGGCTGAGAAGATCCGGCAGCAGACAATGGGCGATGCTGACGGCGGTCGGCGGTCGACTAAGGGACGTCTCGTAACTGGGTGAAGGGGTCGCCCGGAACCGGACCGGTGGTGCGTCACTGGCCCCCGGCATCTCGTTCCCTGTGCAGCTTCTTGCGTAGTGCCCGCCGAATACCGCTATCGTGCTTTTCCGGGTCCGCGAGGTGTAGACGTAAATCGGCTAGGGACTTCAAGCCGGGCGGCAGTGGTTCTCCCGCAGGACGCGCGGCGCTGTTGCCTCCACGCCCGGACACTCGCTGTCGAGATCGACTACCTCGACGGGGAGATCGAGGCGCTGCTGCAACTGGCTGCCGCCGAACGCGAGCTGGGCGAGTTGGTCTCGGCCCGGGCCACGTCATGGAGGCCGACGCCCTGGTGCGGCGGCGCAAGTTCTGGCTGCACCACGGCACCGTCCTGCGACGCCTCGCCGCGATTCAACTGGGCGAGGGGGTCGCCGAAGCCGAGCAGACGTGCCGACGGGCCATCGCCGTGTGCAAGCGGCACGGTCAGCAAGCGGGCCACGCCGCTGCGCAGACTTTGCTGGACCAGATCACCGCCGGACAGTCGGCTCTCACCGATCGAGGGCGTCGGTGAGGGCGACCGTCCCGCCGGCTCAGACTGCGGCTGCCGGGTCGGCCGGCGCTGGTACGGACCGTCGCGCGGAAGTGCGGCGCCGCCAGTAGTGGGCAGTGCAGATCCACACCAGCGGTCCCCACAGTACGAGCGGTAGGTAGGTACCCCAGAAAGCCACCGCCTGCCAGTCGCTGAACTGCATGACCCCCGGGTCGCCGTTCAGTTTTCGGCCTAGGACCAGCATCAGGAAGGCGTATGGCCACAGGACGGTGCAGATCGTGGCGCCGATCGCGGCTGGTACGACCGCAGCGAGTACCGGTATGCGCCGCCCGCCGAGACCGGGGACCCAGCGCGGGACGACCTCACCCCAGACCGCGACCAGGCCGACCGTCAGTAGTGCGAGCAGTTCGCTGACGATACTCAGGGTTATCACGTACACCGGACCGTCCCACACCACCGGGCCACCTCCTCCGGGTGCCGGCGTCTCCTCCATGAGATGGACGCCTGCCGCGACAAGAGCGATACGCCAGATGCCAGAGGGAAGGACCATGAGAGGGACCGCGTAAGCGCACCACACCACCCACCTAGGAACCCCGTCGACAATCCGGCCGTGCGGAATTATCACATCGTCCTCCGTTCGGTCCAGGCAGGCTGATTGGTGCGGGCTGCACCCCATCCAGCCCACCGTGGCGGGTCAAGCTAGTGCCGTGACCACGAACGTTCACGGTGTTAGTTGGCACGCCCCGCGCAGCTTGACCCCAACACCCCGAACGCTAATGGTCACGGCACTAGTCGGGCTCGGACACCAGCCCTTTGGCACGCAGGTCATGCATCTGCCGAGCGGGCGGCGGGTATGAATCCCGGTCAGAGGGACGCGGCCCCTCCGGACCGTCCGAGCCGAACCGCACGAAGGTCTCCATCCGGGTCACCCGGCATGGCACACCGTCAACCTCGAAGTCATCGGTACGCGGCGGCTGATGGGCCGCTCGCGCGCGTTCATACGCTGCCCCGAACTCCTCGGCACCTGTGTTGTTGTCGAACACGAAGCCCTTCATGGAAAACGAGCCGTCCTCCCGTGCCACCTGCGGCGATACATACACCGCCGGCCCCCGTTGCCCCCAGACGTACTCCGCCCGCGTGGACGCGTGCTCGGGGGTCTCCGGTAGCTCGCTGTGGAGCCGGCGAAAGTGGGAGGCAAGGTTGTCACGGGCATGCTGAGGCTCCTCGTCGTCGAGCTTCACGATTCGCCACCGGCTGCCGTCCTGCTCGGCCGCACCGAAGACCGGGGCGCCCCACATCAGCTTCGGATACACGGTCGCACGTTGTCGCGCGTCGTCTTCGGCGACCACCGAAACAGGATGGTCAGGCTGCTCAATTTTGATCAACAGGTGATCAGGTGCCCGGTCTTCGCGATAGGCCATCTCCGCATTCTGTCCTTCCACGCCAGCAACCGCAGCCCCACTACACCGCGGATGTCGACGCGAGGCTCCGGTGGAATGGGATCCTGAGGTAGGGGGTCCGATCGTAGACGGCATGACAAGCTTGTAGACCCAATCACCCACTACGTAAGGAATACTCGCGAATGTCTGCACCACTCGATCCTCATGTCGCGATCGAGATTCACGACCTGGTCGGCGACGTGGCTACTCGGCACACCGTGTACGAGGCGCGGCTGATGCGTGGCGTGGTGATGACCTGCGACCCGGGCGTCTATCGGGGGCACACGGTTCCGCTGCTGGTCGTCTGACGCGCTCTACTTCCGCTCAGCCTCTTCAGGGTGCGGGCGTGTTGCCCGTACCCGGCTGGTGGAAATCCGGTTCGAGCGCGGCCGGACGGATCTGCTTGCCCGCGCCGCCTTGCACGGGCTGACCCGACCACAACCAGGAGGACACCATGACCGACGCGATCGACCTCGACGTCACCGCCGAGATAGCCGAATTCACGAGCCTGCTCCGCGCCCGCCTCACCGGCATCTTCGATGACGACAGCCCAGCCGGAAAATCTCCTGCCGAGAACCTATGGAAGGACGTCCACGGTCGCGCGGTGATGGAGGCCAGCAGCATGCAGGAACTCGCAGACAAGGTTGGTGATCTACTGGCCGTTAAGCGGAACATCGGGGTCGTGGTGGCCGCGCTCCTGGCTGTCGAGCTAGCGACGCAGACGGGTCGTTCTGCCATTGACGTCATCGATGAGGTGGAACGGACCCTGGCGGAGGGGCAGCAGTGACCACACCCGCTCACCGCTCACCGACTGGGCTTGTCTGACGTTGTCCGTCTACCCTGAGATTCGCTGGCCCGCCTTTGCCCCCGTGAAGGCGGGCCAGTCCACATCTACGGCCGGCTCGTCCGTCCCCGCAACCAGGATCGCCAGCGGGCAGGAACTGCGGACGGGGCGTGGTTCAGGGGCCTGCCTGAACGGCCGGCTCAAACCACGCCTGTGCCGATGCGGTGAGCAGACATCCCACGATGATCCCGGTGAGCGCAACCGCCAGCACAAGCAGCCCGGGATTGGCCAAAGCTCCAATGAGGAGTAGCACGGCAACGCCGATGCCCAGCTGCCGGGCGGGAGGCCAGGCCCGCCACATTCCGACGGCCGTCACGATCGAAACCACGGCGACAGTAGCCATGATCGCTGTCGCCGCTGCTCGGTCAGAACTGTTGATGACATTGAAGACGGCCGAGAGTGCGCACGTGATGGCGGCTATCACGTACAAGCCGACGGGAGCAAGAACTGTCGAGGGCATGCGGGGGCGGGCGGTGGCGTCGTCCACAGGGCTATTGCGTAGTGCCGTTTAGCCTGTTCACGGTCGGTTTTCCGGTGGTCACAGCGGTGATGAGGTCGTGGGGACGCTGGCTGGCTTCGCGGGTGGCTTCGGCGATGTTGGTGGCGCCGTTGAGGCGGTGGTGCCCGATCGAGGTGTTACGGAGGGTGGCGAAGACAGCGGGTCCGTTCCCGGTCCGGGCTTGATGCGCATCTTCACGTAACGTGACATCTCGTACATAGTGCACCCTGTTTTCGATCTGCCACTCCGCCCGAGCCCAGGCGCCCAGATCGACCGGCCGGGCCTGACCGG
>NZ_JCANTD010000068.1:0-5829 GCF_059570675.1 Salinispora goodfellowii
CGAAGCGCACCGCCTCCCGCACATGCCGCACCCAGTAGTCGCCGGTGTATTCCTCGACCGGCTCCCCGGTCAGGTTCGACACCACCGGAATGCGCGGCGGCGCGAACGCGATGTGCCCGATCGCCGCCGCGAACTCGGCCAGCATCGGCTCCATCAGCGCGGAGTGGAACGCGTGCGACACGGTGAGCCGGGTCGCCTTGGCGAAGCGCGGGGCCAGCTCGTCGATCTCGTGCCCCGGGCCGGAGATGACGATCGAGGTGGGGCCGTTGACCGCGGCGACGTCCACCCCGCCGGCCAGCATCGACCGCACCTCGGCCTCGGACGCCTGCACCGCCAGCATCGCCCCACCCGCCGGCAACGCCTGCATCAACCGGCCGCGCGCCGCCACCAACGTCACCGCGTCATCCAGCGACAGCACACCCGCCACATGCGCGGCGGCGACCTCACCGATCGAGTGACCCAACAGGTAGTCCGGGATGATGCCCCACGACTCGCACAGCCGGAACAACGCCACCTCGACCGCGAACAGGCCCGCCTGCGTGTAGACCGTCCGGTGAATCGCCTCGGACTCGATCGCCTCACGCAACGGCACGTCCAGGAGCTGATCGAAACGCGCGCAAATGGCGTCGAACGCCGCCGCGAACACCGGGAACCGGTCCGCCAACGGCAAACCCATCCCGGCACGCTGCGCACCCTGACCGGTGAACAGGAACGCCAGACCACCCTCGACCACCACACCCGACACCGCCGCCGCCCACGCACCAGCAGCATCCGACCCGGCAGCGTCCAAGCCGCCAGCCTCCAGGCCGGCGGACGCCTGCCGGTCGGCGACGTCCTGCCCGGTGGACGTGTGCAGGCCGGTCAGCAAGTCCGCACGCGCACCGGCCAGCAGGACCGCGCGGTGCTCCAACGCCGCCCGACCGGTCGCCAACGACCACGCCACCGCCGCCGGATCCAGCTCCCCCACCGTGTCGCGCAGCCGGTCGAGCTGCCCGGCCAGCGCCTCCGCCGACCGCGCTGACACCAGCCACGGCACCGGCCCGTCGACGCCGCGCGCCTGGCCCGCCGGCCGCTCGGCCAGCTCCCGGTCGGGCGCCTCCTCGATGATCACGTGGGCGTTGGTGCCGCTGACGCCGAAGGACGAGACGCCGACGCGGCGGGGGTGCGCGCCCGGCTGCCAGTCGCGGGCCTCGGTGAGCAGCTCGACGGCGCCGCCGGACCAGTCGACGTGGTTGGTCGGCTCGTCGACGTGCAGCGTCGGCGGCAGGACCCCCGCGCGCAGCGCCATCACCATCTTGACGATGCCGGCCACGCCGGCCGCGGCCTGGGTGTGGCCGATGTTCGACTTGACCGAACCCAGCCAGAGCGGCCGGTCCCGGTGCTGGCCGTACGTGGCGAGCAGCGCCTGCGCCTCGATCGGGTCACCGAGCCGGGTGCCGGTGCCGTGCGCCTCGACGGCGTCCACGTCCGCGGGGTCCAGCCGGGCGCTGGCGAGCGCCTGCTGGATGACCCGCTGCTGCGCGGGCCCGTTGGGGGCGGTCAGCCCGTTCGACGCGCCGTCCTGGTTCACCGCGGAGCCGCGGACGACGGCCAGCACCTGGTGGCCGTGGCGGTGCGCGTCGGCCAGCCGCTCGACGAGCAGGACGCCCACGCCCTCGCCCCAGCCGGTGCCGTCGGCCGCCTGCGCGAACGGCTTGCAGCGGCCGTCGGCGGCCAGGCCGTCCTGCCGGCCGAACTCGGCGAACGCGCCGGGCGTCGCCATGACGGTGACGCCGCCGGCCAGGGCCAGGTCGCACTCGCCGTTACGCAGCGCCTGCATCGCCAGGTGCAGGGCCACCAGCGAGGAGGAGCAGGCGGTGTCGACGGTGACCGCGGGGCCTTCCAGCCCGAACGTGTACGAGGTGCGACCGGACAGCACCGCGGCGGCGTTGCCGGTGCTGACGTAGCTGTCGACGGTGCTGTGCAGCAGCAGCGCCGCGTAGTCCTGGCCGTTGGTGCCGGCGAAGACACCGGTGCGGCTGCCGGCGAGCCCGAGCGGGTCGAGTCCGGCCCGCTCGAACGCCTCCCAGCTCGCCTGGAGGAAGAGCCGCTGTTGCGGGTCCATCGCCAGCGCCTCTCGCGGGGCGATGCCGAACAGGTCGGCGTCGAAGTCGCCGGCATCGTGGACGAACGCGCCGAGCGGTGCGTACAGCCCGGAGGTGTCGGTGGTCCAGCCCCGGTCGGTGGGGAAGTCGGCCACGGCGTCCCCGCCGTGGAGCACGAACCGCCAGAGTTCCTCGGGGCTGCGGACGCCGCCGGGGAAGCGGCAACTCATCGCGATGATGGCGATCGGCTCGTCGTCGGCGACGGTGGTGGGGGCCGCGATCGTGGTGGCGGCGGCTCCGCCGAGGAGCCCGTCGAGGTGCCGGGCGAGCAGCGTCGCGCTGGGATAGTCGAAGACCAGGCCGGCGGGCAGTGTCAGGCCGGTGAGCGTCTGTAGCCGGTCGCGCAGCTCGACCGCGGTGAGCGAGTCGATGCCGAGGTCCTTGAACGCCTTGCCGGGGTCGATCCGTTCGACGGTGTCGTAGCCGAGCACCCCGGCGACGGCGGCCCGCACCGCGCCGACCAGCGCGGTGCGCCGCTCGGCCGCGGTCAGGACCGCGAACGGGGAGTCGGGCCGGCCGGGCGGGGCGGTCGACTCCTGCGCCGGAGCGACGTCGGCGAGGAACGGGCTGGGCCGCCCGGCGGTGAAGAGCGCGGTGAACTGCGGCCAGTCGACGTCGGCGACGGTCACGCAGCCGGCGTCGGCGTCGACCGCCTCGGCGAGCGCCTGGATCGCCAGCGCCGGCGGCATCGGCCGCAGCCCGCGACGGCGCAGGTAGTCCTCGGCGCCGGCCTCGGCAACCAGCATGCCGGCCTCGGCCCACGGGCCCCAGGCCACCGCCGTGCCGGCCCGGCCCGCGGCCCGGCGGGCCTGCACCAGGCCGTCCAGGAACGCGTTGCCGGCCGAGTAGGCGGCCTGACCGCCGCTGCCCCACACCCCGGAGATCGAGGAGAACACCACGAACAGGTCGAGGCCCTCGGTCAGCGCGTCCAGGTGCACGGCGCCGGCGACCTTGCCCCGGACGATCTCGGCGAAGTCGTCCGCGTCGGTCTCGGTGAGCAGGCCCACGCCGGAGACACCGGCCGCGTGCACCACGCCGCACAGGTCCGGGATGCCGGCCAGCAGGTCGGCCACCTGCGCGCGGTCGGAGACGTCACAGGCCACCACCGACACCTGCGCCGGCGCGAGGTCGGCCACCAACTCGGCCGCACCCGGCGCGTCGGCGCCCCGCCGGGAGGTCAGCACCAGCCGCCGTACGCCCCGACCGACCAGCCAGCGGGCCACCTGCCCGCCGAGCGCGCCGGTGCCCCCGGTGACGAGGATCGCGCCGTCCCAGGTGCGCGGCGCCGGTGGTCGTGACGGGGTCGCCGCGGGCCGCAGCCGGCGGACGAAGACGCCGGAGGCGCGTACGGCGACCTGGTCCTCGGCCCCGCCGAGGAGGTGGACCACCCGCCGGCGGGTCCGTTCGTCGGTGTCGGCCGGCACGTCGACGAGGCCGCCCCACAGTTCCGGCAGTTCCAGCGCCGCGACCCGGCCGGCGCCCCAGAGCATCGAGCCGGCGACATCGGTCAGCGGGTCGGAGCGGCCGATCGACACCGCGCCGCGGGTGATCCACCAGAGGCGGGCCGGTACGCCGCTGTCGGCGAGGGCCTGCACCGTGGTCAGGAAACCGTAGTGGGCGTCGGCCGGTGAGCCGGCCGGGAGCAGTGACACCACGCCGGCCAGGTCGTCGACGTCGTGCGCCACCGCGGCGAGCGCGGTGGCCAGCGGCTGCCGGGCCAGGTCGTCGCCCGTCACGACCAGTTCGACGAGGTCGAGGCCGAGGCCGCCGAGGAACGCCTCGGCGGTTCCGGCCATCGGGGCTAGGACGAGCCAGGTGCCGGTGGCCGGCTCGGCGGCGTCGGTGATCGGGCGCCAGGTGACGTCGTAGCGCCAGGACGCCACCTCGGTGGCCGCGACCCGGTCGCGGCGCCAGTCGGCGAGCGCGGCGCTCAGCGACGCCGGGACGTCGGTGTGCAGCAGGTCGGCGAGGTTGTCGTCCTCGACCGCCTGCCAGAACGCCGATTCGACGGGGTCGGCGGTCGTCGTCGGCAGTTCGAGGGGAGTCAGCCAGTAGTGGTCCCGCTGGAAGGCGTAGGTGGGCAGGTCGACGCGGGGCGCGGCGGGCAGGATCGCCGCCCAGTCGACAGGCACGCCGGCGGTCCACAGCGTCGCGACCGCGTGCAACAGGCTGTCGGTGTCGTCGCGGTCCCTGCGCAACGCCGGCACGTACGTCAGCTCCGGCGCCGCCGTCGCGGACAGCACACCGGCCGGGCCGACCTCCAGGCACCGGGTCACCCCGTGCTCCGCGAGCCAGGTCATCCCGTCGTGGAAACGCACCGCCTCCCGCACGTGGCGCACCCAGTAGTCCACGGTGAACTCCTGCACCGGCTCACCGGTCAGGTTCGACACGATCGGGATCCGCGGCATGCCGAACTCGATGTGCCCGATCGCCGCGGCGAACTCGGCCAGCATCGGCTCCATCAACGCCGAGTGGAACGCGTGCGACACCGCCAACCGTGTCGCCTTGGCGAACCGCGACGCCAACTCCTCCACCACCTCGGCCGGACCGGAGACCACCACCGACGCCGGACCGTTCACCGCGGCGACATCCACACCCGTGCCAGCAATGATCTCCCGCACCTCGGCCTCGGACGCCTGCACCGCCAACATCGCCCCACCCGCCGGCAACGCCTGCATCAACCGACCCCGCGCCGCCACCAGGGTGACCGCGTCATCCAGCGACAACACCCCCGCCACATGCGCGGCAGCGACCTCACCGATCGAATGTCCCAGCAGGAAGTCCGGGACGACCCCCCACGACTCGACCAGCCGGAACAACGCCACCTCAACCGCGAACAAACCCGCCTGGGTATAAACCGTCCGATGGACCGCCTCGGAATCGATCGCCTGCCGCAACGGCACATCCAACAGCTGATCGAAGCGGGCACAGACCCCGTCGAACACCTCCGCGAACACCGGGAACCGGTCGACCAACCGCAAACCCATCCCCACCCGCTGCGCACCCTGCCCCGTGAACAGCACCGCCAAGCCGCCCTCGGACACCACACCCGACACCACAACCGCATCCGAAACCACGACGTCCAACCCGCCGGACGCCCCCAAACCAGCCAGGAACCCGTCCCGACCACCGGCCAGCACCACCGCACGATGCTCCAACGCCGCCCGACCAGTCGCCAACGACCACGCCACCGCCGCCGCATCCAACTCCGGCTCGGCAGCGACGACATCGTGCAGGCGGACGGTCTGCGCGGCCAGCGCCTGCGGCGACCGCGCGGAGACCAACCACGGCAGCGGACCCTCGACGTCGGGCCTCTCGATCACGGCGGGCGGCGCGGCCGGTTCCGCCAGGATCAGGTGGGCGTTGGTGCCGCTGATCCCGAACGCCGACACGCCGGCGCGTCGAGGACCACCCTCCGACTCCCACGACCGGGCCTCGGTCAGCAGCTCGACCGCCCCGGCGGTCCAGTCGACGTGCGGGGTCGGCTCGTCGACGTGCAACGTCGCCGGCAACACACCATGACGCATCGCCAAAATCATCTTGATGATCCCAGCGACACCGGCGGCGGCCTGGGTGTGACCGATGTTCGACTTGATCGACCCCAACCACAACGGCCGCGCACGATCCTGCCCGTAGGTGGCCAACAACGCCTGCGCCTCGATCGGATCACCCAACCGGGTGCCCG
>NZ_JCANTD010000069.1:0-5748 GCF_059570675.1 Salinispora goodfellowii
TGTCCTGCTCGGTGTGGGTACGGTGGTCGGTGCCGTTGAGGGCGAAGTACCGCACGGCGGCGAACTCGGCTTCAATCCAGTTCAGCCAGGACGCGTACGTCGGTAGGAACACCAGTTCGACGTGGTTGGCGGCGCACCAGGCGCGGACCTCGGGGTGTTTGTGTGGGGAAAAGTTGTCGCAGATCAGGTAAAGCTTCTGGTCGGGCCAGCGGGCGCGCAGGGTCTTCAGGAAGGACAAAAAGCTCGCGCCAGCGTTTACGGTCACGGATGCGGTAGTGCAGCCTTCCGGTGGCCAGGTCGAGGGCGGCGATCATGTGTCGTACGCCGTGGTCGCGGTGGTAGGTAGCGCGTAGTCGCACGGGGTTTCCCTGGGGTCGCCAGGCCCGGCCGGGGCGGGGCTGCAGGTTCAGCGGCCCGAACTCGTCTACGCACAGCACACGCCCGCCCGGCGGCGGGTGGTCGTAGAGGTCCAGGATCCGGCGCATCTTGGTGGTGAAGTCGGGATCGGTGCTGGCTTTCCAGGTCTTGGTGGCCTGCCATGACACGCCACGTTCGCGCAGGACATGGCGCACGGTCTCGACGCTGATCGTGGTGACGTAGCCGGTGGCGATGAGGTAGTCGCGCAGTTTGGCCAGGGACCAGCCCGAGAACGGCTGGCCGAGGAAACGGGGGTCGCACCGGGCGATGACGCAGATCCAGTCGCGGGTCTGCTCATCGATCCGTCTCGGTGCGCCCCCGCTCCATTTTGGGTTCAGCGCGTCGAACCCCCGCTCGTTGAACGCGTGGATCACATCACGGACGTAGTCCTCGCTGGCACTGAGCAGGTGAGCGATGTCCGGCGCCGGCTGGCCCTGAGCCGACATCAGCACCACGATCGCCCGCCGCAGCTTCACCGGATCCTTCGCCGTCCGGCTGATCCGCTGCAACCGCTGACCCTCGGCCATCGACACCTGCCGGACGAACACTTCCGGCCTTCTACCCACCGGCCAACACCTCCCACACGAGCACTGGGAGACAGCTTGCCTGATCCATCCTCAGAACCGACGCATTACCCGATCAACGTTCAAAGACGAGGCACTAGCTGACGCTGCAGGTCGCGGATCGCCGCGGGGTCGCCGAGCGCAGCGTGGGCGCGCATGGCCGCCTGGTACAGCGTCTCGGCGTAGGGGCTGTACCCCATCACGGTCGTGAGGACGGCGAGCGCCTCGGCGGGTTGGTCGAGTTCGTCGGCGAGCGCGAGTGCGGCGTCGACTGCCTGCCGCTGCACGGCCTCCCGATAGGGCTCGATCCACTCGTATCCTTTGTTGTTGGCGAGCGGGCCTTGGTAGGCGTCAACGGCGCGACGCAGGGCGGATGTCCTGTCGGCGGGATTGGCGGCCCGGTTCGCCTCGTCGACAGCGTCGCTCATCCGCCACAGGTCCACATCGACGGCGTCGCGGTGCAGGATGTAGCGGCGGTCCGGGTGGGACAGGTAGGTGGCGGGGCCGCCGGTCTGCTTGAGGACTCGGCGCAGGTTGTAGACGTAGGTGTGGAGCCTGTGCGGAGCCTTACTGCTCGTGGCCTCTGGCAGCAGGTCCTCCAAAATCGCCTCCTGGCTCGCGGTCCCACCCCGAACGGCCAGGTAGACCAGTAGCTCCAGAGACTTGCCGCGCAACGGCTGCGTGGTGTCGATATCAATGATGCGGGTGTCCCCAAGCACTCGCACCTCGACCCGCCCGACTTCGGCGGCCTCGCTGTCCGCCAGTTGGGCGGCGTCTTCCTCGGGTTCTACACGGTCGTCATGGGCGGGCGATTCGACCACCACACCGGTGCCGGCTCGGTGATTGGGAGGTGAGGTGGTGCTAGCGGCGGTGTCTGGTTCATCGTCGGGCTCGGCCGGATCAGCGAGTGATGCGGTCTCGTCGTCGTTCTGGACCGTCGCGTTGCCGACATCCGCCGGCCCCGCATCGGGGGTGGGCCGTGCCGCAGGCTCGGTGGGTGCCGGTGGCTGGGGTTCGCCGGTGTGAGACTCGGCGAGAACCCGCAGTAGGTCTGCGGTCTCGGTCGGGCCGATCACGGTGAGGCGGCCTACATCGGCGGGATGCCGGCCGTGCCGGTTCGCATCGCCTACGGCGGGGCTGGTCACACCATCGTCAGCCACGACGACGGTGTCACCGTCGGGCCAGGCACCGAGCAGGACCCCATGGATGTCGAGGCGCTGGCCCTGGGCGAGTAGCGCGGCGATGCGGGCGCGTTCGTGGGCGGCGGTGGTGTCGGCGATCAGCACCAGCGGCGGCACGGGTTCGGCCATCGGGTCCGCTTCCCGCAGGCCAGTGATGGTGGCTACCTCGTTCTCGAAGCACATCCTGGTGCGGTGCAGGGTCTGTTCCTCCAGGAGCGTCAGGGCGTCGGTGAGCCCGCCGGTCACGCTTAGCCGGGGCGTGTCCGGCACGGCGACGGCGGCGGCACCTAGCAGGGTGGCGAGGGTGCCGGAGGGGATGACGACGTAGCCGCGACCGTTGGGCTCGTCGAGCCCTCCCGCCGCGAGTGCGGCTACCAGGAAGCCTCGGGCTGCCCCCTCGGCGCCGGGTCCGGTCAGCCCGAGTCCGGCTGGTGGCCAGACCTCCATCACTGGGCTGGCCACTGCGGGCGTGACCGGCTTCGGCGTGGCAGCCGTCTGAGTGACTTGGGGCGTGCCGTCGGTTACGTCTGGCTCGTCCGCGTCAGGATCCGTGATGAGTTCGTCGAGCGGAGTGTCCGGGACCGTCTTCCGGGGCGGCGTCGGGCGGCGCAGGCCACGACGGATCCGGGTGATCACCTTGGGCATCGGCTCGACGGTCGCGTCATCTAGGCGCAGCTCGGCTGCGGGCGGCCGAGGGGTATAGCGGCGGCGGCGGTGTGCCCAGACGAGCGCGACGGCTCCGAGGATCGCGGCAACCAGCCCCAGGTCGAGCCAACTGCCAGTGACCAGTGAGACACCCGGTGATGGTTTCGGCCTGGGTGTGAGGGCCTGTTCTTCAGACGGCATCTCGGGGGTGGCCACCGTGCTGCCAGAGGCTGGTGGGGGATTAGACGGTGTGGCGGTGGCGGCCGGCGGAGGCCCGGGTTCCACCACGTTGTCATCACCGTTGTGGACTTGGGTGGTGGAGCTGGGGGACGGGTCCGCCGATGGGGGATGGCCGGTTTGCGGGGGCTGCGTCGGTGCTGGTGGTTCGGTAGCGGGTGCTGATAGCCCGGGTGCCGTGGCCTCGGGGCCGGCAGGTGGCAGCGTGTCGGCTGGTGGTGTGGCGTCGTCGGGCAGCTCTAAGGTCCAGCCTGGGTAGATCAGGTTCGGGTTGGTGAGGGTTCCGCCGGTGTCGCGGAAGTGGGTGCCCCGGTTTAGGGCGAAGATCTCCGGCCAGCGGGCGGCGTCGCCGAGCCACTGCTGGGCGGTCTTCGACAGGGTGTCCCCGCGTCGCACCTCGCAGGTGTAGGTCTGCCCGGAAGACACGAGCGTCACGTGGCCAGCTACCAGTCGGGCCGGCACCGGATCGCCCATGTTCGGCAGGGCGGACGTCGATGCGGCCTTCTGCCAGGTCTGCGTGTGGTGCCCATCCGGGCCTACCAGCCGTACGGTGGTGCTGGACACGGTGGTTGCCGGGGCCGCGGCGGTGGCGCTGGTGTGGGCGGTTGTCGCCTGTGCTGGCTGGGTGAGGGTCGGTGCGGCCTGGGCTGCGGTGGCGAGGACGCCGCCGCTGATTGCGGCCACCAGGATGGCGGCGAGTCCGCGGGCCGGCGCGATGGCTCGGGGTTGTGGTAGGCGGATGCCCGTGATGGTTTCGGCGACCTCGGCGATCAGCGACCAGATGAACGCCGCCCACAGTGCCCAGAGCAGGCACACGATGGCGTTGCCGAGCATGGCGTCGGTCAGCGGTGAGGTGAGAGCGGCGCCGATGTCCTGCCAGGTGGGTACCTGGTGGGGTAGTGGCCAGCCGACGTACCGAATGAGCGCGTACGGCATGCCGGCGGTGAGCAGCGTCAGGATTCCGAGTCCGGCCAGCCGGCGGGTGGTGGCGGCGAGGAATGCGAACACTGGGGCTCCCGGTCGTGGCGTGGCGGTCCTGGTCAGTTCGGTGCGGTGATTCCCGTCAGAGGGAGGGCGGTGGCGGTCGCGGACACCGGCAGGGCGGTGATCCCAACGAGGTGCAGCAGCTGTGTGGGCCGGGTGCTGCTGATTGTGACGGTGACGGCGGTGGGGGTGGCGGATACGGTGACCTCTCCATCGATGCCGGTCTGTTGGGTGAAACTCCGTGCGGCTGCGGCGGCCTGGGCGGGCTGGAGTTGGACGACGCCGGTGGCCCGGTAGGCGGCGAGGTCGATCTCGCGGGCACCCGCCCGGGCGGCGGCCTGTGCGACGTCGAGCAGCCGTACCTTGTCCGACATGCCTAGGCCCAGGTCGAGGACCAGGCCAGCGAGGATGAGGACGATGACGACGCCGAAGATCGTCCACGGCGTGATCTGGCCGCGGTCGTCATGACGGGCCTGCCGAAAGCGGCTACGCACCCGGATCATGGGCCCGTTGTCCCACGGTAGGTGTCGAGGGGTTGGTATGAGGTGCTTCGGATGGTGATCGCGCCGGGCAGGCCGAGGCCGTAGAGGTCTTCGAGGCGGACGGTGCACGCTATGGTGACGCTGACCTGCCCGCCGGGGACGAACGCCCCGGGGTTGACGGTGACGGTGGACGGCTGGCAGGTGAAGGGCCGCCCCGCCAGGGTTGTGGAGGCGCCGTCGGCGGCAGCGGCGCGGGCCTCGCCGGGCGTGCGGGCGAGGGACGCCTGGCGGGCTGCGGCGGAGGCGGCGGAGTTGACGTCGATGGCAGCCGAGGCCAGGCGCAGGCATGCCACCACCGCGAGGGCGGCCAGGACCATCAGCGGTACGTAGCTCAGCGCCATCTCGACGCTGACCGAACCACGGTCTCCCCGCAGCCGAATCGGCCGGCGGTGAAGTGGGTCTCCGTTGCGGCTCCGCTGGCGGGTCATGTGGGGTCCTTCTCCACTTCGGACTGCCAAGGGGCCACCGATAGGGCGAGGGGGCGAAAACGCTCGACCGGGGCGCTGGCCTGGGTGCTGACCCGCAGGTGCAGGAACGGCACGACGGCCGGCACCCGGCCGGACACCGCCACGGTGGCGGTGTCGGCGGTACGGGTGACCGACACGCTCGGGTCAACGACGACCTGGCCGGCGACCTGGTGTAGCACCTCGGCGGCGTCGGCGCGGCCGGCGGCGGCGGTGCCGTCGGACACCCTGGTGGTTTGCAGGGCGTGGTTGGCGGCGTGCTGGACGCCGAGTTGGGCCAGGGCCCACAGGGCGAACTGCACGCCGACGAGGACGAGAAGGAACAGCAGGGGCGCGTAGAGGACCACCTCGGTGGTGATCGACCCGCGGTCACCACCGAATCGGAATCGTCTGCCTTGTGTGCGGTCCACGGCTAGAGGTCGATCCCGGTGATCTTGTCGATGATCTTGCTTTGGAAGATGGCGTAGACAGCCAGAACCAGGGTGACGAGTAGCGCGATCCACATGACCTTCTCGGTGGTCTCGCTGCCCCGATCGCCGGAGTCACGAAGCCGGCGTACCCGGTCGGTGAGGGTGAGGTGTGCCAGGGTCAGCAGGGCCATCAGCTTGTTGGGACGCATGGCGCTTCTCCTTCTGGTGTGTCCGGATCAGAAGCTGTCCACGGCGGTGACAGCCGGGTACAGGAGGAACAGCATGTACGCGGCGGCCAGGAGCAT
>NZ_JCANTD010000070.1:0-5088 GCF_059570675.1 Salinispora goodfellowii
TCTGCGCGATCAACGCATCCGCGTCACACGGGACCGGAATCCCCGTCGGCTTCTTCTCCGAACCCCTGCCCTTCTCCCCGCCCTTGCCCTTGTCGTCGTGCTTGCGCTTACCCGCGTCGTGCTTACCCCCGTCGTGTTTACCCGCGTCCCGCTTACCCCGGTCACCGCCGCGATCACCACCGTGCTCATCGGCGACGGTCAGGGTACGCCCGAGCGCATCCGCCGCCGGGCTGGCAGCAACGCCGACGGCGCTCAAGGCCAGACCGGTCACCCCGGCCAACCCCACCGCCCACCACCGCCGCCGCGCCCGACCCCCGCCAGGCCGCACCGGCCCCTGAGTCTGGTCCTGATTACTCATCGTGAACTCGATGTCCTTCCCCCGTACCCGACAAGGACCCACCACCCGCACCCACGAGGGCCGCCCTCGGCTACCAACCGGCGGTAGCAGCCACCCGCAACCTAAACCGACACACACCCCACACCAACATGAACACGAAAAAACTGCCCGAATCGGGCACGCGTTCTGGGTGAAATCTCTGTTGAGGTCAGGGCCGTCCGCTGGGCTGGGCTGGGCTGGGCTGGCTTGAGTATCGGTCGACGGTTGGTGGGCGGCCCCCGATCCAGCCCGGCTCGACCCGGCCCACCAGAAGAGGGCCGCGCGACCGGAGCTGGAGGGCGTACCGGCCCGCTGGCCAATTCTTTTGTTTTGCTCTTTTTGGTCCTTGCCGAACATTGGCGGCTGCGAACGACTAGACCGTGGCTGATGATTCAGGGAATACTATGGAAGGCGGGATGGCGGAAATGGTGCGAGTTCCCCGAGTGTTGCTGGTAAACGCCGTCCTCGCGGCGATCGTGTGGCTGATCTGGGCAAAGGTGTGGGGGTGGGGCTACTTTACCCGACTCGAAGAGAACTGGCCGGTGGCGCTAACCATGGTGTTCGGATCACTGGTTGGGGGTGGGACCAGTGAGGGTGGTGGTGCGATCGCCTTTCCGGTGATGACGAAATTGCTGACCGTGCCGCCGGACCAGGCGCGTATCTTCACCTTCGCCATCCAGTCGATCGGCATGACTGCGGCTTCGCTGTCGATCCTGCTCTGCCGGGTGCCGATAGAGCGGCGGGTGGTGCTGTACGGCTCGACCGCGGGAATGTTGGGCGTGGTGCTCAGCGTGACGCTGATCGCCCCACATGTGCCGCTGAAGCTGGTGCGGGTGTTGTTTACGATGCTGCTCGTGGCGCTCGCGGTAGCGCTACTCATGCAACTGCGTCAGCGCGGATATCGGCGAAATTTCGTGGTGCCGATGTGGACTGCCCGGGAGCGCAATCTGGTCCTGGGTGCCGGTTTCGCCGGCGGACTGCTGAGCGGTGTGGCCGGGGTGGGTGAGAACTGCGTCATGTTCTTGTTGCTCGTGTTGCTTTTTCGGGTTTCGGAGAAGGTGGCGACCCCGACCACGGTGGTAATGATGACGCTGGTGTCGATCGCCGCGTTTCTGACGCATGTCTTCGTCGTCCGCGATTTCACCGGGTTTGTGGTTGATTACTGGATCACTGCCGCACCGGTGGTGGCCGTGGGGGCCCCGCTGGGGGCCTGGATCTGTACCCGACTGACACCCTTGACGATCCGCGGGGTGCTGTTCGTGCTGATCTTCGCGGAGCTGGTCAGCACCCTCCTCCTGGTGCCGTTCACTCCCGCCCTGGCCGTTGGCAGCGTCGCGGTGCTCGTGTTGTTCACGATCGTCTGCCTGGTCCTGATCCGTCAGGACACGTACGCCCGGCCATGGCTGTCCCGATTCGGGGATGGCACCGGGATGGGCCTGGGCGCTGGGGCCGCCGAGCGGCCGGCTGGACCCAATGCCAGTACCCGGGAGGACCTGCAGGATGTCGGATAGGCATCCGCCCGGCGCTCCGTGCCCCGCTCCAAGAAGCGAGGCACGGAACCTCCCGGGGAGCGAGGCACGGAACCTCCCGGGGCCTACTCGCAGAGGGCCCCGTCCACGGCGGCCTCGACCTGACCGACGGCCCTCTCCGTGGTGGGCGTCGAGGTGACGGCGATGGTGACGGCGCGGCCGTCCTCGGTGACGCCGCCGCGGGCCGTGAAGCCGGGAACGTCCCCACCGTGTCCCCAGGCGCGGTCGCCGCAGGGCAGGTCCCAGCTCATCAGGCCGAGGCCGTAGCCGCGGCCGGGAAGGGCGGGGACCGTGGTGCGCATCTGGTCGAGTTCGGCGGGCTGGAGCAGGTCCCCGGCGAGGAGAGCGGCGAAGAAGCGATTGGTGTCGCTGGGGCTGGAGATCATCGCGCCGGCCGCCCAGCCCCAGGACGGGTCCATCTTCGTGACGTCCTGCAGCGGCTTGTCCGGATCGTCGGTGAAGTAGCCGTGCGGGTGCCGGCCCCGGATGCCCTGTTCGCCGACGTTCGGGAAGTAGGTGTCGCGCAGTTTGAGGGGGACGATGATGCGGTTGGTGATCTCCTCAGCCACCGGACGGCCGGTGACCTTCTGGATGAGCAGCCCGGCGACGAGGTAGTTGGTGTTGCTGTACTCCCACCCCGCGCCGGGTGCGAAGCTCGCCTTGTCCGCGAGGGCCAGGTCGAGCAGGTCGCGCGGCTCGAAGTAGGTGTGCCGGAGGAGGAAAAAGTCCGGGGCGATCTCGTCCGCATAGCCGGGTAGGCCACTGGTGTGCTGCAGCACCTGCCGTACGGTGATCTGTCGCCCGTCGATGCCGTCGCCACGGATCAGGCCGGGCAGGTACGTCTCGATCGGCTCGTCCAGGTCGACCTTGTCCTCGCCGACGAGCTGCAGGACCACGGTGGCGACGAAGGTCTTGGTGTTGCTGCCGATGCGCACCCGCCCGTCGACCGGGGGTTTGCGCTTGGCGCCGAGTTCGGCCACACCGGCGGTGTAGTTCCGGCTACGGCCGTCGGTGGTGCGGACGGCGGCGAGGGCGGCGGGGAACTTCTCCTCGGCCACGAGGCGGTCGAGGTCTGCTTGCACGCCGTCGCGGTGGCGGACGGCATCGGCGCTCGCCGCGGGGGCGGCCCCGCTGAGGGCAAGACTGCCGACGAGGGCGAACGACGTCACGGCGGCCAGCGCGCGTCGCCGGGTCGAGAACACCGGCGAGCGGCGGTGTGGGCTATTCCGGTCGAACATGGGAACAACTCCTCATTGCCCTCGATGCGGAGGGCGGGCTTGTTGGGAGGAACCCAGTTTCGAGGGAATGAGCTTCGAGATCGATGCTGCTACCTGGCCGGTTCTGGTGGTGGTAGCCGGACCACGGTGCGCGCCTCGTGTCGTACCGGGAAGGACACCGAGGCGGCGATGAAGCACCGGGCGTTCGCCTCGACGTGCAGCGCGGTCGCCCGTTTGACCATGTCGACATCGGTGACCGTCACCACCGGGCGGAGCAGGACGTCGGTGAAGCGGGCGGCACCGGTGTCGTCCTCGCGCATCGTGCCGTGGGCGGCGTCCTGGTAGTCGACGACGACGACCTCGTCGACCGCACACAGGTGCAGGTACCACAGCAGGTGGCACTGGCTCAGCGACGCGACGAGAAGTAGCTCCGGGTTCCACTGTCGCGGGTCGCCGCGGAACGCCGGGTCGGCGGAGCCGGCGAGGAGCGGGCGGCCGGGGCTCACCGTGTCGTACGACCTGTCGTACGCGCGGTAGTCCGCCGTACCGCGTCCACGGTTGCCGGTCCAGGTGGTCGCGATCTCGTAGGTATGGGTCCGGTCCACGGACGAATTCTGGCAGGAGGCTCGTCGTGTTTCTAGATAGCTCGGTCTCGACCCCGCCGGCGGAGGGCCCGTTCCGACCGAGCCGGCGGAGGGCCCGTTCCGACCGGGCCGGCGGAGGGCCCGTTCCGACCGGGCCGGCGGCGGGCCCGCTCGCACCGACATGACGGTGGGAGCGGGCCCTCGTGGTTCTGCGGCTTCGCTATCCGGCGCAGCCGGGGACGTTGACGCAGTTGTTGGGTCGGTTCTTGATGACGATGGTGCCGGTGGCGGTGTTCAGGTTCACCGTGCCGGCGACGTTGAAGATGCCACCGCCATCGGTTGCGGAGATGTTCTCGACCACCTTCGTGGCGAAGAGGCTGATCGTGCCTTCGTTGTAGATGCCGCCGCCGTTGTCGGCGGCTTGGTTGCCGATGATCTTGGTGTGTCGTATGACTGTTTGGCCTGCGTTGTAGATTCCTCCGGCGGCTGAACCAGTATTGGTGTTGTTCTTGATGATGCTGTCCTCGACGACAGCGAAACTGTCTGACGCCACGAACAAGGCACCGCCGAGGGCCGATGCGGTGTTGTCGGTCAGGTTGACCTTCCGCATCGTGAGTTGCCCGTCGCTCTCGACCCGGGCGGCGCCACCGCCACTGCTGCGGGCCGTGTTGTCGGTGAACGTGGTGCCGGTAACCGTGCCGATGCCGCCGACCACCCGCAATCCTCCGCTGGCGTCCGCGAAGTTGCCGGAGATGGTGCCGCCCTTGACCGTGACGGTGCTGGTGGCTGAGGAGATGCCGCCCCCACCGCCACCGGTAACCGTGTTGTTGTCGATGTGGGACTTGATGACTTCTAGCAGGCCGGTGCTGTAGATTCCGCCGCCCTCCGTGGCGGCGGTGTTACGGTCGACTGTGGAGTACTTGACCCGGGTGGTGCCGTTGTTGGCGATGCCGCCACCCGAGCCGCCGGCGATGTTGCGGGTGATGGTGCTGTGCTTGGTGGTCAGTGCTCCACCGGCGTTGACCAGGATCCCCCCGCCGTCCTCGTCGGTCTGCCCGCCGGTGACAGTCAGCTTGTTGAGGGTGAGGTCACCGCCAACATCCACGGTGAAGATCCGGAATTCGTCAACAGCGGCGGCACGTTCGATGACGGTCTTCTTGCCGCCGTTGAGGGTGATCGGGGCGGTGATCGCGGGCAGCCCCGCACCGTTGAGGTCGGCGGTGAGCAGGTAGGTGCAGTCCTTGGCCAGATCCAGCACCGCACCACCACGGGCATTGGCCAGGGTGATCTGCGCGATCAACGCATCCGCGTCACACGGGACCGGAATCCCCGTCGGCTTCTTCTCCGAACCCCTGCCCTTCTCCCCGCCCTTGCCCTTGTCG
>NZ_JCANTD010000071.1:0-1137 GCF_059570675.1 Salinispora goodfellowii
GGTGTTGTCGCCGTTGGAGGCGGTGCCGGTGCCGGCGACGGTGGAGGCGACGTGGGTGCCGTGTCCGTGTGGGTCGGTGGTGTCTTCGTCTGGGACGAAGCTGACCGTGTCCTGGATTTGATCAGTCAGGTCGGGGTGGGTGGGGTCGATGCCGCTGTCGAGGACGGCGACGGTGACGCCGTCGCCGTCGTAGCCGGCGTCCCAGGCTTCGGGGGCGCCGATCTGGGGGACGCTTTCGGCGAGGGTGCCGGCTACCTGGCCGTCGAGCCAGAGCTTGGTAACGCCGGTGCTTTCGTGGTTCACCTCGGTGGTGAGGGTGGTCCAGAGGGTGCGGGTGTCTTCCTTGTCGGTGGTGAGGGCGTGGCCGTTGATGGCGGGTAGGTCGTGGGTGAGGGTGGTGGCGGCCGGTGCGGTGGTGGTGCGGGCGCTGGTTTCGGGATAGGTGGCGATCAGCGGTATGTCGCTCGTGTCAGCGTCGCCGTAGCCCATCTCGATCAGGTCGGTGACGTTGAACAGTCGTTGGTCGAGTCGGTCGTCGGCGAGTAGGGGTTTGGCTTCGTCGGGTAGCACGTACAGGTCGTCGCCGTGTTGTTGGACGGTGAAGCCGCCGGTGGCGTCGTCTGGCTGGTCAACTTCGGTGAGGGTTTTGCCGTCGGCGAGGGTGCGGACGGTGACGACGTCGCCGGTGACCAGGGTGACGGTGTGCGCCTCCGGGATGCTGCCAGGTGTGGCGACGGTGCGGGTGTCGGTGATCGTGCCCCCGGCTGTGGTTGTCGGGGGTGGCCCGGCGGTCGCGGCAGCCGGATTGATCGCGGCGGCGGAGGCCGTAATCATCCCGGCTGCCACGACGGCGGCGATCAGCCGCCGCCGTGACCCGCCAGTGGTGAAGGGTCCTGGATGGGAAGACATGGCATGGTTCTTACCGTTGATCACCCGTCGAATGAACAGCTGGCGACCGGCGGGAAACCGCCACGACATCACTCCGCCACCGGGTAACGGTGACGGAGCATCGTCATCTGCGTTGGGTTGGGGCCCGGCGGGGTCCCCGGAGCGTTGGCGGTCCGGGGACCCCGCCGTTGGCGGTGGTCAGCGTAGGCCGTAGGCGCGGATGAGTTCTTGGTGGATGGCGAAGCCGGT
>NZ_JCANTD010000071.1:3819-5039 GCF_059570675.1 Salinispora goodfellowii
CGGGGGCGACGCCGGTGTTGTCGCCGTTGGAGGCGGCGCCGGTGCCGGCGACGGTGGAGGCGACGTGGGTGCCGTGTCCGTGTGGGTCGGTGGTGTCTTCGTCTGGGATGAAGCTGACGGTGTCCTGGATTTGGTTGGTGAGGTCGGGGTGGGTGGGGTCGATGCCGGTGTCGAGGACGGCGACGGTGACGCCGTCGCCGTCGTAGCCGGCGTCCCAGGCTTCGGGGGCGCCGATCTGGGGGACGCTGTCGGCGAGGGTGGTGTGTACCTGGCCGTCGAGCCAGAGCTTGAGGTCGCCGTCACCGCGTTCTTGGTCAGCAGTGGCGGAGGAGGCGATGGTGGACCAGAGGGTGCGGGTGTGTTCCTTCTCCGTGGTGAGGGCGTGGCCGTTGATGGCGGATAGGTCCTGAACGATTTTCGTGCCGTGGGCCGCGGTGGTGGTGCGGGCCGACGCTTCCGGGTAGGTGGCGATGAGGGGGAGGTCGGTGGTGTGGGCGTCGTCGTAGCCCATCTCGATCAGGTCGGTGACGTTGAACAGTCGTTGGTCGAGTCGGTCGTCGGCGAGCAGGGGTACGGCTTCGTCGGGTAGCACGTACAGGTCGTCGCCGTGTTGTTGGACGCTGAAGCCGCCGGTGGCGTCGTCTGGCTGGTCCACTTCGGTGATGGTGTTGCCGTCGGTGCGGGTTCGGACGGTGACGATGTCGCCGGTGACCAGGGTGACGGTATGTGTGCCGGTGATCGTGCCCGCGGGTGTGGCGGACGAGGTTGAGGGGGATGGGCCGGCGGTCGCGGCGGCGGGGTTGGTCGCGGCAGTGGAGGCCGCGATCATCCCGGCTGCCACGGCGGCGGCGATCAGCCGCCGCCGTGACCCGCCAGCGGTGAAGGGTCCTGGATGGGAAGACATGGCATGGTTCCTACCGTTGATCACCCGTTGAAGGAAAGCTGACGACCGGCGGGTAGCCGCCACGGCGCTACTTCGCCACCGGGTGACAGCGACTCCACTGTTGGGCATCGTTTTCAGCTGGCGGGACGAGGTCGGCTTCGTGGTGTCGGGCGCGAATCGTGTGCGTTGGGTTGGGGTCTGGCGGCGGTTCCCGGACCGTTGTCGGTCCGGGAACCCTCCGTCGGTTGGGTCAGCGCAGGCCGTAGGCGCGGATGAGTTCTTGTCGGATGGCGAAGCCGGTGTCGGTTTCGGCGGCGGCGCGGAGGGAGATGAAGCC
>NZ_JCANTD010000072.1:0-4567 GCF_059570675.1 Salinispora goodfellowii
TGACGTGTTGGCGCACCGGCGGCGGGCCCGCGGGGTGGTCGCCACCTCCATCGCCTGGGGTAGTTGGGGCGGCGGCGGCATGGCCGGCGGCGAGGCCGCCGCCCACCTGCGCCGACAGGGCACCCCGCCGATGGACCCCGCGCTCGCTGTCCAGGCGCTACAGCAGGCCCTCGACCACGACGAGAGTCATCTCGTCGTCGCCGACATCGACTGGGCGCGGTTTGCTCCGATCTACACCCTGGCCCGGTCCCGGCCGCTGCTCGCCGCGCTCCCCGACGCCCACCCGAAGATCGAAGCGGCGGCCCCGGTCGCCACCACCGCCGACCTCGCCGGGCGGCTCGCCGCGATGCCGGCACCGGACCGCCTGGACACCGTCATCGCGCTGGTCCGCGACCAGGTCGCCGCAGTCCTCGGGTACGGCTCCGGCGCGGACGTCGAGCCGGAGCGGGCGTTCAAGGAAGCCGGCTTCGACTCGTTGACCGCCGTCGAGCTCCGCAACCAACTCGCCTCGGAGACCGCGCTGCGGCTGCCCGCCACGCTGGTCTTCGACTACCCGACCCCGGTCGAACTGGCCCGGCACCTGCTCACCGAGCTGGTGCCCGCCGACGCGGAGGGCGTCAGCCTGCTCGACGACCTCGACCGGCTCCAGGCAACCCTGTCCATGTTGGACGCGAGTGCGGCGGCGGCTCTCGACGAGAGTATCCGCGCCGGGGTGGGGGAGCGGCTCAAGGCCCTGCTGGCGACCTGGACGGCCGATCAACGCCCGGCCGAGGTCGTCAGCGTGACCGAGGACCTCGACACCGCCTCGGACGACGACCTCTTCGAATTCATCGACAGCAAGTTTGGCACCTCATGATCCGTCCGCTATGCCGGATGATCCGTCCGCTGTGCCGGCCCCGTCCACGAATGGGTTCCTGATGTCCAACGAACAGAAGCTTCGTGACTACCTGCGGCGGGTGACGACCGACCTGCACGAGACCAGCGAGCGGCTCCGCGACCTGGAGGAGCGCGCCGCCGAGCCCACCGCCATCGTCGGCATGAGCTGCCGCTACCCGGGTGGGGTCGATTCCCCCGAGGCGCTGTGGGACCTCGTCGCGGCCGGCACCGACGCCATCGCTGGCATGCCCACCGACCGGGGCTGGGACCTCGACCGGCTCTACGACCCGGACCCGGAGCACCCGGGCACCAGCTACACCCGGCACGGCGGCTTCCTCTATGACGCCGCTGAGTTCGACCCGACGTTCTTCGGTATCTCGCCCCGCGAGGCTGCCGAGATGGACCCGCAGCAGCGGCTGTTCCTGGAGACGTCCTGGGAGGCGCTGGAGCGGGCCGGAATCGACCCACTGGCGCTCAAGGGCAGCCCCACCGCCGTGTTTACCGGCGTCGCCTACCACGACTATCCGAACAGCTGGGGCGCCGGCAGCATCGTCTCCGGCCGGCTGTCCTACACCCTCGGCCTGGAAGGCCCGGCGGTCACCGTCGACACCGGCTGCTCGTCCTCACTGGTCGCCCTGCACTGGGCCTGCCAGTCGCTGCGGTCTGGGGAGTCCTCCCTCGCCATCGCCGGTGGCGTCACCGTGATCGGCACCGCCGACGCCTTCGTCGAGTTCTCCCGGCAACGGGCGCTGTCCTTCGACGGCCGATGCAAGTCGTTCGCCGACGGCGCCGACGGCACTGGCTGGGCCGAGGGCACCGGTGTACTGGTGCTGGAGCGGCTCTCCGACGCCCGGCGCAACGGCCATCCCGTCCTCGCCGTCATTCGGGGCTCCGCGACCAACCAGGACGGCGCGTCCAACGGGCTCACCGCTCCCAACGGCCCCTCCCAGCGGCGGGTCATCCGGGCCGCGCTGGCCAATGCCCGGCTCGCCGCGCCGGACATCGACGCGGTCGAGGCACACGGCACGGGTACGCGGCTCGGCGACCCGATCGAGGCGCAGGCGATCATCGCCACGTACGGCAAGGACCGTCCCGCCGACCGGCCACTCTGGCTCGGCTCACTCAAGTCCAATATCGGTCATGCACAGGCCGCCGCCGGAGTCGGCGGGGTGATCAAGATGGTGCAGGCGATGCGGCACGGCGTGCTACCCCGCACCCTGCACGTTGACCAGCCCAGCAGTGAGATCGACTGGTCTCCGGGCACGGTGCGACTGCTCACCGAGCCGGTAGACTGGCCGCAAACCTCCCGGGCCCGCCGCTGCGCGGTCTCCTCCTTCGGTATCAGCGGCACCAACGCCCACGTCGTGTTGGAGGAGGTACCCCCGGCCGAGGAGGACGAGCAGCCGGCCACCCCGGCGGTACTGCCGTGGGTGCTCTCCGGGCACACCGACCGGGCCTTGCGCGCCCAAGCCGAGCGGCTGCTGTCCCACCTGGACCACGAGCAGGCCGACCTCGTCGCGGTGGGCCGCACGTTGGCCGGCCGGGCCCGACTCGACCACCGGGCGGTGGTGCTCGGTGCGGACCTGCCGCAGCTGCGCGCCGGGCTCGCCGCGGTCGCCGCCGGTCAGCCGTCCCCGATCGCGGTCACCGGCACCGCCGACGCCGCCGGTCGGGTCGTCTTCGTCTTCCCTGGTCAGGGCGCCCAATGGGTCGGTATGGCCGCCACCCTGCTGGATTCCTCGCCCGTCTTCGCCGAGCAGATGCGGCGCTGCGCCACCGAGCTGCGCGCCTACGTCGACTGGGACCTGCTCGACGTGGTGCGCGGCGTACCCGGCGCAACCTCCCTGGAGCGGGTGGACGTCGTCCAACCCGCCCTCTGGGCGATGATGGTTTCCCTCGCCGCCACCTGGCGCGCGTACGGCGTCGAACCGGACGCTGTGGTCGGTCACTCGCAGGGTGAGATCGCCGCCGCCTGCGTGGCGGGGGCGCTCTCCCTCGCTGACGGGGCGCGGGTGGTCACCCTGCGCAGCCGCGCCATCGGTGCGGAGCTGGCCGGTCACGGCGGGATGGTCTCCGTCGGGCTCTCCGCTGACCAGGCGCAGGAACGGATCGCTCAGTGGGCGGGGGACATCTCCCTCGCCGCGGTCAACGGCGCCGGCTCGGTGGTGGTCTCCGGCACCCCGCAGGCCCTGCGTGAACTCGTCGCCGCGCTTACCGAGGAGGGGGTGCGGGTCAAGCCGGTGGCCGTTGACTACGCCTCCCACTCGGCGCAGGTGGAGGCGCTGGAACACCGGCTGTTGGAGGACCTGGCGACGATCAACCCCCGTACCGGGACGATCCGGATGCTCTCCACGGTCACCGGCGACTGGATCGACCCGGCCACCCTCGACGCCCGCTACTGGTACGAGAACCTGCGCAACACGGTCCGGTTCGACCCGGCGATCCGTACGCTCGCCGAACAGGGGTGGACCGCGTATGTGGAGGTCAGCCCACATCCCGTGCTCGGCTTGGGGATGCAGGAGACACTGGAGTCGGCAGACTGCCCGGTGGTGGTCACCGGCACCCTGCGACGCGACGACGGCGGCCTGGACCGGTTGCTCGCCGCACTGGCCGAGCTGCACGTGCGTGCCGTCAACGTGGACTGGGCCACCGCCCTGCCCGGCACCCGCCGGGCGGAGCTGCCTACCTACGCCTTCCAACACCAGCGCTACTGGATCGAGCCGACCGCCGCCGCCCCGACCGGAGCCGGAGCCGATGCCGATGCCGATGCCGGATTCTGGGACGCCGTCGAACGCGCCGATGTCGACGCCCTCGCCGATGGTCTCGGCGTCAACGCCGAGACCATCGGCGAGGTGCTGCCCGGCCTGACGTCGTGGCGGTCCCGGCAGAACGCCTCCGCCACGGTGGACGGCTGGCGGTATCGGGTGGTGTGGCGCTCCACCGACCTGCCCACCGGCGGGGAGCTGACCGGTGCCTGGTGGGTCGTCGTACCGGCGACCTCGACCGACGACGCACGGGTGCGGGCCGTCACCGACGGCTTGGCCGCCCGGGGCGCCGAGGTGGTCACGGTCACCGGCGTTGAGCTGCCGGCCGGGGAACACCCGGCCGGGGTGGTGTCCCTGCTCGCCCTCGACGGTGCCCCGGACAACACCGACGCCGGCCTCTCGGCCGGCGTTACCGCCACCGTGTCGCTGGTGCACGCCCTGGCTGCCGCCGATTTCAATGGCCGGCTGTGGTGCGTCACCTCCGGTGGCGTCGGCGTCGATCGGTTCGAGGACCTGCCGCACCCCGTGCAGGGTGCCCTCTGGGGTCTGGGTACGGTGCTCTCTCTCGACTACCCCGACTGGTGTGGTGGCCTGGTCGACCTGCCGACGGACTGGGCCGACGCCCACGTTGAGCGGCTCGTTGACGCGCTCACCAATGGGGGCGAGGATCAGGTCGCTGTCCGTACTGCCGGAGTGTTGGCCCGGCGGATGGTCCGTTCGCCCGCAACTGGCACCCCGGACCGGCGCTGGCGACCGACCGGCACGGTCCTGGTGACCGGCGGCACTGGTGGTGTCGGTGAGCATCTCGCTGAATGGTTGATCGCCGATGGCGCGGATCGGGTGGTGCTGGCCAGCCGGCGGGGATTGGACGCCCCGGGCGCGGCCGACCTGGTGGCTCGGCACCGCGGTGTTGACGTCGTCGGCTG
>NZ_JCANTD010000073.1:0-4506 GCF_059570675.1 Salinispora goodfellowii
CTCCGTGCGGGTGATGTAGGCAGCCATCTCCCGGCTGGACCAGTGCGACAGACCAGTCCCGGCCGGCGGGCTCATCCGGGTCAACGCCAACACCCGCGCCCTGATCCGGGCAGGGACCTGCTCCCGCGACCCACCAGGCCGCTGACCGAACAAGCCAGCGGCACCCTCGGCCGCATACCGACCCAACCACAGGTCCACCGTCGGACGCGACACACCGACCAACACCGCGATGTCCTTCTTCAGCCGGCCCTCGGCGTGCCACAACACAATCCGCGCCCGCGTCCCGACCGCAGCCGCCACCTCACCACTGTTGATCAACGCCCGAAGCTCGACCAACTCGTCCGCCGTCAACTCCACCAAGACAGCAGACCACAACCATCACGTAAACACAACAGAATCACGAGACACTAGTCCGGCACTTGATCGGCTGAGCCGGGCACGGCTCTGAAGGACCGTATCCGCGACAGCCCTTTCGGCAAGAGAGGACACCACATGGCAGATCAGGTGACCCTATGGGTGCGTCATGAGAATCGTCCGACCGAGCAACGCACGCCGATCACGCCGCAGGACGCGTGCGCGCTGATCACGAACGGTCTACGGATCCACGTCGAGCCCTCTGCACAGCGGATCTTTCCGGCGTCGATGTATGCCGAGGTAGGCTGCCACGTCGCGCCTGCAGGCAGCTGGGTGGACGCGCCGGCCGACGCGTACATCCTCGGGCTGAAGGAACTGCCAGCTCAGCCGGCCGCGCTGAGGCACCGGCACATCTTCTTCGGTCACGCGTTCAAGGGACAACGCGATAGCAAGAAACTGCTCCGCCGCTTCGCGCTCGGCGGCGGTACGCTGCTGGATCTGGAACACCTCGTAGACGAATCTGGACGTCGGCTCGTCGCCTTCGGATACTGGGCCGGGTACGTCGGCGCCGCCTTGGCCTTACTCCATGCGCGAGGACGGCTGCCCCGCCCACTCTCACCCACGACGAAAGCGGCCCTCGACGCCGCGCTCCGCTCGCCCGACGACGCGGAGATCCAGCGGGTACTCGTGCTCGGTGCACGGGGCCGCTGCGGCAGCGGTGCCTGCGCCGCCGCAGCCGTGGCCGACGCGAAGGTCACCGCGTGGGACGTAGCGGAGACGCGGGCCCTCGATCGGACAACGCTGCTGCGTCACGACATGCTGGTCAACACGATCTTCACCACCGCACCGATTGATTCATTCGTCCGCGTCGAGGACGTGGCAAATCCAGCTCGGCGGCTACATACCATCAGTGACGTCACATGCGACATCACCTCTCCGTGCAACGCGTTGCCAGTCATCCAGTCCGCGACCAGTTGGTCCGACCCGGTCCAGCGCCTGCACGCCGACCCTCCGCTCGACGTCATCGCTATCGACAACCTGCCATCGTTGCTGCCGGTCGAGTCCAGCATTGCCTTCTCCGCCGCCTTATCGCCGCTCTTGGCTCAGCTGGCCGAACTCGGTCCAATCTGGCAACGCTGCCGGGGGGCGTTTGAACGAGCACTTGTCCAGAATGAAGAAAGTGGAGGATTTGCCGATGTCTAAACCGATTCGAGCAAGCGGCACTCTGCACTGGGTCGGTGCAGGCCTGTCCACCGGCAGTGGGCTGCGCGTCTTGGCCAACCGGGCGAACCGCGTGATGTTGTGGGGTCGCCGACCAGATCGGGTTCAGGCCTGCATCGAGCGACTGGGATTACGCGGGCAGGTGCATCCCAACGCCCTCTCCGCTGACGCTCTGGAGTCCGCCGTCGGTCCGGGGGACGTGGTGGTGTCAATGCTGCCGACCACCGAGCATGTCAGCCTGCTGCAGCTGTGCCTGCGCCGCGGAGCGCACTTTGCCTGCTCCAGCTACGTTTCTGAGAGCATCGCCCACCTCGCCATGCAGGCGGCGGAGCGCGGGCTCACGGTCCTGACCGAAGCCGGCCTCGACCCGGGCATCGATCATCTCTTCGCCCACGATCTGATAGCACTGTCTCTCACCGAAACAGGCGACGACCCGGCGGACGCCGTCTTCACCTCGTACTGTGGTGGCATCCCCGAGAAGCCCAACGGGTTCCGGTACCGGTTCAGTTGGGCGCCGCACGGCGTTCTGGCCGCGTTGCGCACCCCAGCGCGCCACATCGAAGGCGGTGCCGAGCGCGTCGTCGATCGGCCCTGGGAGGCCGTTAAACGGCATATCGTTGCAGGCGAAGCGTTCGAGGTGTACCCGAACCGGGACAGCCTGCCGTTCGTCACCCAGTACCACATTCCGCCGAGTTGGCGGCTTCGCCAGTTCGTGCGCGGCACTCTACGCCTCGCCGGATGGCATCAGGCCTGGTCCGAGGTGTTCGACGTACTCGCCGACGAGGACGCGGTAAAGATCCGGGAACTCGCTAACACCCTTGCCGCCCGTTATCCCACGACCAGCATGGATCGGGACCGAGTGGTACTCACCGTGGCGCTCACCCTCAGCGGCGCGACCGGGCGCTCCTGGCACGGAGAGTACCTGCTCGACATGGTTGGCAATGACGCAGAGAGCGCGATGGCCACATGCGTTTCGGTTTCCCTGGCCGTCGGCGTTTGCGAGGTGCTGGACGGACGAACCGGGACTGGTCTGCGCCGCGCCGGCGGCGACACCGCCGAGACCAGCCGCTGGTTGGCGGGCCTGCGTGAGCACGGAATATCTTTCACCCGCCGGATCGAAAGTGACAGAGGCTCCTCCCGGTAGCCCTATCTCTCAGGCTGAGATGAAACAGCCTTCCCGAGTGAGCTAGGCTCGACGTGTAACAGGAAGAGGATCATCGTGACACCACCCCAGCACATCCGGTGAGCAGGGCGGACGGCCGAAGCGTCGGACATTCACCGCGGAGTACAAGCTGCGGATCGTGGCGGAGTACGACGCGGCAAAGCCTCGGGTGAGAGTGTGGCGATCCTGCGCCGGGAAGGCCTCTACCACTCACACGTGCTGAAGTGGCGGGCCGCCCGAGACGCTGGCGCGTTGACGGCTCTGGGCACCCGCAAGAGCCTCGACGCGGCACCTGGCTATCACCCAACAACGTTCGCCGGCAATGGCGCCAAGCCCGCGCAGACACCGACCTCGCCTGGGTCACCCCCCACACCTTCCGCAAGACCGTGGCCACCCTCATCAAGGAAGAAGCAGACACCAAAAGCGCCACAGCACAGCTTGGGCACTCCAGCGAAGACGTCACCGACACGTACTACATCGCCAAGCCCCTCCAAGCACCGGACGTCTCCGACGTCCTCGAGCGGCTCGGCGCTGACCACAGGCGGACGTCCCCACACCGCACGACGCACGACGCACGACGCACGACGATGAACATGGATGACAAACCTGGTTGCCGCCCCCAGTAATCGGGGGGTTTCCGGGGGGCGGTTCACAAACTCATCGAAGAAAGTCGAAGCCCTGACCAGCATCTTCGCTGGTCAGGGCTTCATTTCTGTCGGGACGGCCGGATTCGAACCGACGACCCCTTGACCCCCAGGCAACGATCAGGGCGACTCTACCTGGGCCGACCTCGGCCTACACTGGCGTTCATGTCCGTTGTCGTCCACGGATGTCCGGCCAAGTACACCCCGATCGTCACCCTGTTAGTCACTCAACCACCAGGGTCCCGGTAGTGATCAATCAGCACCATCGGAGCTGCCACAAGCCCGCGCGGTCGGACTGAACGCCGACATTCCCTTGCGAGGTACAAAATTAGGCCTGAGGGTTGCGGCAACAGGCCAGCCAGCCTCTTGCGCAACATCACTAATCATAGACGTCAACTTCCTAAATTCTTGCCAGAATGCCAAGAATAAGAAAATAAAGAAAATCAGCATAACCCAGATGTAGAGCACAACCGCAAGCCGAGGGACCCCATTCCTCAAATAAAAGAGGAATGCACCGGATATGAGGATTGCAATCTGGGCGAACAGGGTTAAGAGTAGCGAGGCCACACTACGAAGAACGGATACGATGAAAGCCCGTTGATTGCTGGCGAACCACTTGACCAGCGCCTCATGCTCAACCGCTCTCCGCGTTAGGCGACTCCTCCATTCATCCGAACGCCTCGCGAACAGCATCTGCAGATGGGGAGATGCCAGGTTAACTAAAATCCCGACGGGAATGGAGGCCAAAATTCCAAGCCAAAAGAATGCGACGGGTTCCAAACTCCACTCCCCTTCCATAGATTGATCTACCGATAGAAATCTACAGCACCCCGTCGAGCTGCAACGCCCTCCTTCCGGAGTGCCATCCCGTCTGCCGTCGACCCGCCCTCCTGGGGAGCGGGCCTCCGCCCGGCCCGCCACGTCAAGACGGCCTTGACGCACGGTCGGACGCTGGCGGGTCGGGTGGTGGTCTGCTCGGCTCGCCCGGGTCGTCGGCTGGCGGGATGGCCCTGCGCAACCACCCACGAGCCCGCAACCCGCCCACGAAGCCCCGGCCATCTCGGAGCCGGAGCGCCCCCGCCGGAGGCGCGGTAGCCGCCACCAGGCCGCCACCGTGACCCGCCG
>NZ_JCANTD010000074.1:0-4197 GCF_059570675.1 Salinispora goodfellowii
CACCCGGCGGCACCCGCCCGAGCGGGGCACCTCCACGGCCGTACGCAGGGTGTAACGCCCCCACGCCCGCCGAGATTCCACCACCACCGTGCCCCCGACCACACCCCAAGTCAGCATAGACCAGACATTGGGAGCAAATCACTCAAAAGGCTACGGCGCTCTTCCCTCCGCAGCCTGATCTCCTACCGGACGCTAGCGCGAGGTTGGATCGCGTTTCACAACCCACCAGGGACTGCGGAGTGACCCCGGGGAGCTCAGGTTCGACGGGCGGGGACACCTCGACGCCCGGCGGCGCGGTCAGCCGACGGTGATGACGATCTTGCCCCGGATGCTCCCGGTCGGCGCGCTGGCGTCAGCGGCGCGGTCCAGCGGGAAGGTGGCGAGGATGGCCAGGTGCAGGTCGCCCTGCGCGTAGAGCTGCGCCAGGGTGGCCAACCGCGCCGTTTGCGGTGACGGCGAGTCATCCCACCACGTCCAACAACTGCGATCCCGGCCAGGCTCATGCAGCGCGCTCATCAGTTGCTCGAGGGACGCGGTCCACCAGGCCAGCAGTGCCTCGCGCGCCCCAGGCGCATCCATACGGTCGGCCTGCCTCAGCCGATGTCAGGCTTCGGCAGATAGACGGCGATCCAGTCCCGCAGGCGTTTCATCACCAGAGGGTGCACGTCGACCAGCAGTTCGATCCGCCCGGCGACCACATCCGGCCTAACCAGGCCCGCCCGGAGCAGTGCGTCAGCGAACATGGTGTCCTTCTCCCGGCCAGCCACCAGCTTCGACACCACGCAGTCGTGCGGGTCCAGCGCAAAGCCACGTCCCGGCTGGGTGTTCTCGGACTCCACCAGCACCAACCGATCGCGCCAGCCGTCGGGCAGCACCGCAGTCGACACACTCACACCCTGGGCGTAATAGCCGTACGTCTCCTGGAACGGCGAAAACTCGCCGATGAACGCGTCGACCTAGTCGGCCTTCTGATCGTCGGGATCGTCGAAGAACGCCACGTCTACCTCCATTGAGGCGGTGGCTTCCAACGGCAGATCATCCTCCGGGATCGTCCCCAGCACCGACTGGCTGCCGATGATGAGGACGTTCCGATCAACCACGATCCGACCCGTCGATCTCAGTACGTGCTCCAACTCCGCGCGCCTCACGCCGCCCGCTCCCAGCCCCGGCGCTTGAAAGACTCAAGAACCTTCCCGCGCTGCGTCTGTGGGAGCACACCAGCGAATGGCGAATTCTGCCGCAGTTCGACAGCCTCCGGATCTTCCGAGGTCAACGACCGCAGAACGGAGCCAACCCCTTCACTGATCTTGTCTTGCCAGCGCCTCAACCAGACCTCGGTCATGGTCCCCCGATGCTGCCGAAGCAGCCGATCGAGATTCTCCCCGGCCTTCCCTAGCACCTCATCCGGATCGGCGACCAGGCTGCCTGCCACGGCCTGGTGCAGCCACAGCGACTTGAGCTGATCACGGGTCAACGGCTGCCTGGGGCGCACCAGCGCCTCGACGTGCTCCCGCCGGACCTTGCGGTGCGCGCCCACCCGCACGAACGGCAGATCCCCACGCTCGCACAGGTTGACCACCTGCTGACGCGAAGAACCCAGCAGCTTGGCCGCCTGACCGGTGCTCAGCAGTTCCCCACTCACGGTCGCCATACTCGCCAGCATCGGCCAGAAACGCCAAAAACGCAAATCGGCGGCAGCGCATGTGCTGCTCAAGCCGGGGCGGTCAGCCACCGACAGCCGCCGGGACACCACCTCACCGTTGGATCTCAACTCAGCGCGAGTTCGTCCGGGAAGCGCTCATGAAGCGCGGCGATCGCATGCTTCAGGCAGTAGTCGAGGCTGTGGCCGTCGACCCTGATCGCCGCACCGTCAAGCCGCTGAGCCGAGATCACCACGGTCCAGGGCTTGCGCTCCCGTTCGCCGTCAATCTTGACCATCGCGACCAGGCCCATCTCCCCCAGGTGCTCCAGCAGCTCCGGCACACACTCGTCCCACCTCATCCACGAATGGGATCACCAAGACCGCTACGGAAGTCAGTGGGGCCGGCCTGGTCGTGCGTCAGGGCTTCCGGCTGCCGCGCCAGTCCAACCCCGGGACTGGCTGGTCACCGGATCATCAGGTCACGGCACCAGCTCCACCGCCAGGACGTGCCCAATCCTCCCCCACAAACCGCCGGCTCCGATCCAGAACCACTGAGCGCCGACTCGGAGAGGCCCCCACGACGGCGCAGCCCGCGCGACCCGAGACGAGCCCAACTGGGCCGGCACTTAGGCCGCCTCCAGGCCGTCAAGTGTTGACCAACGATGACCAAGGTCAACCAACAGCACCGGATAAACGACCAGCTCAAAGCCTTGATCATGGCTCCGAGCTGGTGGGCGACGGACGAGTCGACCTGTACGCCGGATTCTCCCCTTGAAACGCACCCTGACCTGCGCGAACGCTTGCCCTAACCACGTTCAGGCCGTCAGGACCGACGCGGGTGCCCTCGAACAGGTCATCAATCGCCCGGCGGGTGCGCTCCTCACTCGTCGGCATGAGGTGCGTGTAGACCCGAAGCGTGAAGCCGGGGTCAGCGTGGCCGAGGTACGCCGCCAACGCCTTGATGCTCTCCCCCGCATCGAGCAAAGCCGAGGCATAGACGGTATGTGTCGCCGGTGGTCGGCCGAGCGTATGCCAAACCAGAAAAGATGAAACCCGATCCGACACCCATACAGCAAGCCGTGCGTGCTGTAGGTATACCGCCGAACCGGTGTGTACTGGTGGGTGACTCCCTTACTGACATTCATGGGGCGCGGGCGGCCAACGTGCGAGTGATCGGATACGCGAATCGCCCGATCAAGATTAAGAGGTTCCAAGCAGCCGAAGCGGATGCGGTAGTCACGAGCATGGGAGAAATCACACGCGAACTAATCAAACGGTCGAACACCTAAAGCCAGTGCTGCAGGTCAAGCAGTCGTACTCGAAATCACTCGCGGAACCGCAGATTAGTGCCGGCGGGCAGCAATCTCCGTCAGTTGGTCTGTGGCCCCGTTGAGTACACCCCGGGTCACGCTGTGGCTCCCTTCGCGGGCATCGGCAGGCCTGGGTGATCGAACAACTTCTCAGGCATGCCAGGCTCGCGCCAAGGGACCGTGCGAACGCTCGCTTGCTCATATCGCAGATCGGGCGTAGGTCACTGCTGCAAGCCGTCACCGATAGGACTACCGGCTGCCTTCCCGCCGTGCGGCTGCCCACGCTCTTTCGAACTCATCTCGATCGATTTCCTGGTTCAGTAACTGCGGATCGAAAAGATCGACCATCGGCGGATTCAAGGGCCAATCCTCGGCATCGGTCTTAATCCCGGTGCCGTCCTCGGCGACCTCCACCTGCCGGACACGGCGACCGTCCGGCCCGACCTCCATTAGGTACGTCGCCGGCTCGTCGTCGTCCCACACCTGACGCAAGAACAGCACCTGCTTGTCGGCGAGCACGCCGAAACCGGGCAACGCGCGCTGCTTGTCGCGCATGGCGCGTAGTTCGTCCAAACCAGCAGGAAGAGTCGCCGCACCGATGTCCACCTCGTCGAGATCCCAGCCCTCGGCGCGCGCGATAGCGGCGGGGTCGTCGACGACCTCGACCTCGGCGAAGGCTTCCTGCACCTCGCGGACCGACCTGGCGCGAATCCACCACCACAGGCCGCCCATGCCGTAGTCGTGAAGAACGAGGTATCGCTGCGTCGACATCACATCATCATGCCTGGCAAGCGTTCCACGCTGCCGACTGGTGCGACTAGTATCTCGTGATCCTGTTGGGTTTACTTGGCGTTGTTGTCGACGAGTTGTTTGATGCTGGTCTGTACAAGTTGGACCTTGGCGAGGTTTTCGCCGGCGGTCGCTGTCCACTGGAACGGGCGGGGGTTGGCGTTCCAGGCCGTGATGTAGTCGCGGATGGTGCGGATCAGGACCTGTACGGAGGAGAAGGTGCCGCGGCGGATGGCTTGCCGGGTGGCGATGCCGAACCAGGTCTCGATCTGGTTCATCCAGCTGGAGCCCTTGGGGGTGAAGTGGAAGTGCACGTGCGGGTTCGCGTCCAGCCAGGCATGGACCTCTGGGGTGGTGTGGGTGGACAGGTTGTCCAACACCACATGCACGTCCCGCCCGCGGTGCGGGGCGACCGCCTTCTTCAGGAAGGCCAGAAACTGCGCCCCGTTACGCGAC
>NZ_JCANTD010000075.1:0-4098 GCF_059570675.1 Salinispora goodfellowii
ATTGGCAGGGGCAGGTGCGGGGGACGGTGCGGTTTGCGGATGCGGTGGGGACGTTGGTGGGGCGTGGGGTGACGCGGTTTGTGGAGGTGGGTCCGGACAGTGTGTTGTCGGCGATGGTGGGGGAGTGTGTGCCGGGGGCGGTGGTGGTGGGGTTGCAGCGGCGTGGTGGTGGTGAGGTGACGCGGTTTGTGGAGGGGATGGGTCGGGTGTGGGTGTCGGGTGTGGATTTGGATTGGGGTGTGGTGTGTGGGGGTGGGCGGCGGGTGGATTTGCCGACGTATGCCTTCCAACACCAGCACTACTGGATCGACGCTCCGGCTGATCCCGGTGATGCCACCGCGATGGGTCTGGACTCCGCCGACCACCCGCTGCTCGGCGCGGTCGTCGATGTGCCCGGCGCTGGCGGCGTGGTGCTCACCGGCCGGATCTCCCGGACGGCCCAGCCGTGGCTCGCCGACCACGCGGTGTTCGACACCGTCCTCGTCCCCGGCACCGGGCTGGTGGAGCTCGCCCTGCACGCCGGAGACCAGGTCGGCTGTCCGGTACTGGACGAACTGACCATCGGCGCGCCGATGGTGCTGCCCGCCGAGGGCGGCCTGGCGCTGCGCGTCACGGTCGCCGCCGCCGACGACAGCGGCGCCCGTACCCTGGGCATCTGGACCCGGCCCGACGACGCGGCCGACGGCACCGGCTGGACCCGGCACGCCGAAGGGATCCTGGTCCTCCGGGCCGGAGCCGACCCGGCCGCCGCGGACCTGTCCGAGTGGCCGCCCCCGGGCGCCGAGCCGGTCGACCTCACCGGCCTCTACGACCGGCTACCTGACCACGGCTATGGCTACGGGCCGGCGTTCCAGGGACTGCGCGCGGTGTGGCGGCGCGGCGACGGCGACACCGCCGAGGTCTGGGCCGAAGCGGCGCTTCCCGAGGCCGCCGCCGCCGACGCGCCCCGGTTCCTGCTGCACCCGGCGCTGCTCGACGCGGCGCTGCACGCCAACCTCGTAGCCGAAGGCGCAGGCGACACGCCGTTGCCGTTCTCCTGGCGCGGGGTGACCCTGCACGCGGCGCACGCCGCTACCCTGCGGATCAGGATCTCCCCGGCCACCGCCGACAAGCTGGCCGTCACTGTCGCCGACGGTAACGGCAATCCCGTCGCCACCATCGACCAGATGGTGGTCCGACCGGTGGCCGCCGACGTGCTCGGCACCGCCGCCCGCCGCCATCAGCGCAACCTGTTCGAGGTGGCCTGGCGGCCCGTCCCCACCCCGGGCGCCGTCGCCGACGACTGGACCCCCATCGACGCGGAGGCGGAACTGCCCGACCCGGCACCCGGCACCGTCGTGGTCACCCTCGACCCGTCCAGCACGCCGCCCGCCGCCGTGCACCGGGCCGCCGAACGACTGCTGGCGCTGTTGCGCCGATGGCTCACCGAGCCGGGGTACGCCGCGGCGACGTTGGTGCTGCTCACCCGCGACGCGGTTGGTGCCGGCGACACCCCGGTCGACCCCGTCCAGGCGGCTCTGTGGGGGTTGGTCCGGGCCGCCGAAGCCGAACACCCCGGCCGGTTTGTCCTGGTCGACACGGATGGCACCGGCACCGACCACCTCGCGGCGGCGCTGGCCACCGGCGAACCGGAAGTGGCCGTCCGAGAGGGTCAGTTGCTGGTGCCCCGACTGATCCGGGTACCCGCCGAGGCACCCGGCGACACCCCATGGCCCGCCGACGGCACCGTCCTGATCACCGGCGGCCTCGGCGGGCTGGGCAGCCTCATCGCCCGGCACCTGGTGACCCGGCACGGCGTACGCCGGCTGCTGCTGACCAGCCGCAGCGGCGCCAGCGCACCCGGCGCGGCGGAACTGGTCGCGGGCCTCACCGCTGCCGGCGCCGAGGTGACGGTCGCCGCCTGCGACGTCGCCGACCGGGACGCGCTCGCCGCGCTGCTCGCCGACCTTCCCGCCGACCACCCGCTCACCGCCGTCGTGCACGCCGCCGGTATCGCCGAGAACGCGCTGGTTGACGCCCTCACCCCCGAACAGCTACACCGGGTGCTACGGCCCAAGGTGGACGCCGCCTGGCACCTGCACGACCTCACCCGCGCCCTCGACCTGGCCGCGTTCGTGCTCGTCTCCTCCTCGGCCGGCTGGGTGGCCGGCGCCGGCCAGGGCAACTACGCCGCCGCCAACCTCTTCCTCGACGCGCTCGCCCAGCACCGCCGCGCAGACGGGCTGCCGGCCACCTCGCTGGCCTTCGGCCTCTGGGCCGCCGGCACCGGCATGGGCGGTCAGCTCGACGAGGCCGGCCTGCACCGGATGCGCCGGCTCGGCATGCCCGCGATGACCACCGACGAAGGGCTGGGCCTCTTTGACGCAGCCGTTGCCGCCGACCGGGCCACCGTCGTACCGGTGCGGGTCGACCTGGACGCACTGCGGCGGCGGACCGACACACTGCCCGCCGTGCTGCGCGGCCTGGTCCGCAGCCCGGCCCGGCCCGTGGCCACGGGCGACCCGACGGCTGGTGACGGGGGGCTGGCGCAACGGCTCGTCGGTCTCTCCGACGCCGACCGGGACACCCTGCTGCTGGACCTGGTTCGCACGCACGCCGCGGCTGTGCTCGGCTTCCCGGGCCCGGCATCGGTGGAACCCGGTCGTGCCTTCAAGGACCTCGGCTTCGACTCCCTTGCCGCCGTCGAGTTCCGCAACGTGCTCAGTACCGTCACCGGCCTGCGGCTGCCCGCCACGCTCGTCTTCGACCACCCCGAACCCGCGGCCCTCGCCCGGGCGTTGAAGGCCGACCTGGTGGTGCCCGATGCTGATCCGACCGATGCCGTCCTCGCCGACCTCGACCGTCTGGAGAAGATCCTGGCCGGCGTATCCGCCGACGAGCACGGCCGGGTCACCGCACGGCTGGAGGCGGTGCTACGTGGCTGGCAGGACCGGACCGGCGGCCCCGACGACACCCGGCACGACTACGAGTCCGCCACCGACGAGGAACTGTTCGACGTCCTGGAGAACGAGCTCGGCATCTCCTGACGGCAGTCCGACTCCGAGGTCCCTCCGGCGCCGGAAGATTGGTGTGAACGATGGCGAACGACGACAAGCTCCGGACCTTCCTCAAGCGCGCCACGGCCGAACTGCAACAGGCCAACCGGCGACTGCGTGAGGTGGAGGTCCGGGACCAGGAGCCGATCGCGATCGTTGGCATGGGCTGCCGCTACCCCGGGGGTGTCCGGTCGCCGGAGGACCTCTGGCAGCTCGTCCTCGACGGCACCGACGCGATCTCCGACTTTCCGACCGACCGGGGCTGGGACGTCTACGGCGTCTACGACCCGGAACCCGGCAAGCCCGGCAGGAGCTACACCCGGCACGGCGGCTTCCTCTACGACGCCGCCGACTTCGACCCGGGCTTCTTCGGGATGAGCCCACGGGAGGCGGTGGAGACGGACCCACAGCAGCGGCTGGTGTTGGAAGCATCCTGGGAGGCGTTCGAGCACGGTGGCATCGACCCGGTTGGCTTGAAGGGCAGCGCCACCGGCGTCTTCGTCGGCATGATGCATCACGACTACGCCGACAGCACTACCTCCGGCAGCCTCGTCTCCGGCCGGGTCGCCTACCACCTGGGCCTGGAGGGGCCCGCGATCACCGTGGACACCGCATGCTCGTCGTCGTCGGTCGCGGTGCACCTGGCCTGCCAGTCGCTGCGCAAGGAGGAGTGTGGCCTGGCGCTGGCTGGTGGCGTCGCGGTGATGGCCACCCCGCAGCTCTTCGTCGAGTTCAGCCGGCAGCGCGCGTTGTCCCCGGACGGCCGGTGTCGGTCCTTCGGCGACGACGCTGACGGCGCGGCCTGGTCTGAGGGTGTTGGTGTGTTGGTGTTGGAGCGGTTGTCGGATGCTCGGCGTAATGGGCATCGGGTGTTTGGGGTGGTGCGGGGTTCGGCGGTGAATCAGGATGGTGCGTCGAATGGGTTGACGGCTCCGAATGGGCCGGCGCAGCAGCGGGTGATTCGGGCTGCGTTGGCGAATGCTCGGCTTTCTGCCTCTGATGTGGATGTGGTGGAGGCGCATGGTACGGGTACGACGTTGGGTGATCCGATTGAGGCGCAGGC
>NZ_JCANTD010000076.1:0-4054 GCF_059570675.1 Salinispora goodfellowii
CGGCGGGTCACGGTGGCGGCCTGGTGGCGGCTACCGCGCCTCCGGCGGGGGCGCTCCGGCTCCGAGATGGCCGGGGCTTCGTGGGCGGGTTGCGGGCTCGTGGGTGGTTGCGCAGGGCCATCCCGCCAGCCGACGACCCGGGCGAGCCGAGCAGACCACCACCCGACCCGCCAGCGTCCGACCGTGCGTCAAGGCCGTCTTGACGTGGCGGGCCGGGCGGAGGCCCGCTCCCCAGGAGGGCGGGTCGACGGCAGACGGGATGGAACGCCGATGCGGTGGCATCGCCGGCTTCAGCTCCCCGCTGATAAGCGGTTCTGTAAGGCATACAAGAAGAACAGCTTGTTCGTTTGCGCTTTCTCTAACCCTTGATCTCGCAGGGATTTCGCCTTTAGGAACGGGAAAGCCGCTGCGGCAGCTGCTGGCAGCAGTGTACTTAAGCCAATCGCTATCCCGCCAGTAGCTAACGTCAATGCTCCTGCTCCGGAAGCAATGGTCGCCGGATCCGATGTCAGGGCATCGACTAGTTTCCTCGGGTACCTTGCCGCCGCTACTTCCCTTCTGATTTCTTCCATTGCAGGCGCGATATCCCGATGCCACCGAAGGTCAACTTCAGCCGCTACCTCGTGGCTCGATGTCATCTGTGCAATTTCCTGCGACAAAGTGACGATTTCGCTGCGGAAGTGCGGCAGATATTCCTTTAAGTCTTCACGTAGGTCCAAGATCTCGATCATTTGGAGGTCATCAAGGCCTGGAATTCGAGACACAACTGCATTTCCTAGAAATGCAGGCGTTGGGGCATTCTCGCAGCTCACGTTCAGCGGTGGTGTCGCAATGCTCGGGTCTATGAGCGCAAGCCTTTGCGGGTCTTCCAGCCTTTCCAGCATCCCCGCAAAGCTTTTTTCCAGGAGCTTCCCTCTTTCTGTGAAGATGTGATTGTGTGGGGGGAAGTCTTCGGCCCACGCTTGCACTGTCAGTATCTGTCGGTCGATGGCAGGGAGTAAATCGGGAGCAATCAACATATTGTGTCTATTGACCCACAGTCGCTGGAACGCTTCGATCATCGCGGAGGTTTGATTGCGATGTCGTTCGAGGAAAGGGATGACGATAGTCGAGAATGTGTGACTGAATTCTTCATTGTTATCCCGTTGCCTCATGGCCTCTCTGATGGTACTTGCTTCCTCCGATTTTGCTAGATCATCTGCGGTTAGGTCAAGAGTCTCTAGGGTTACCGGATCGCGTTCTATTGACAGCCTTAGGAACGCGTAGATCTGGCGCATTGGCATATTGAGAATAGGCCAACTCTCCATGCCGATGAATTGATGTACCGTGGATCTAGAGCTAACTAAATTTACATGGTCAGCGAACAGTACCGCCGGCTTTACCAGCCGGGTGTCATAGTCCGGTGACTTCCTTAGCCAGGGAGATCTGAAGTCGAAGCCGTCGTTGGACACTAGCTTGATAGGATCAGAGATAACCTCGATCTCGAAGGTTGGCAAGCCGACTCTCCTAGCGTTCATCCGGACGGTCAGAGTCAGAGTATGGGCCGCCGGCAAGGGGTGCTGGCCGAGTGCGGCGACCCCTCATCGTGACCGCTGCCCAGCAAGCCGGCCAACAGATGGAAGTAGGGAATCTTTACGCCGCCTGGCTTGCTTAGCCCCAGCGCTGGGTGACTAGCCGGGTGACGATCGGGTAGACGCCAGCGGACGAGCAGGGACATTGATGGACGGTCTCAGCAGGTCAACACCGATGGAGCGGCAGGTCGACGCCCCGTGTTGGTTGCCTGGGGGTCAAGGAGTCGCCGGGGCACACATGGGGCACAAGACAGCGTCAAACGTCGGCAACCAGCCGTCAACGACGTGAGTCCAGGAGCGAGCGTAAGCAGCACGTCGACCGGGCCGTCCCAGGTCGCGGGCGAGACGGTCTAAGTTCCGCTTCAACTCTTCGGCTTCCACCAAGCAGCGAGGAGCCCCACGACAGCGAGCAGGAATAGGCAACTACATCCTGAGCAGGCGAGTAGGCCGAGGCCACTGAAGGCTCCGTAATCCACGGGCTGACCCTAGACGAGTAGTTCCGAAGTCCTTCAGTGGTCGTAGGCGATCAGTGACCGGGTGACAGGGGCACCGGTCTTGTTGTTATGCCAGATCGCGGCGGCCATCGCGAGGAGGCGTTGGCCGACTCGGACGGCCACGCCGGCGGAGGTCCGTCCGCCGTGTTGCTCGAGGTCAAGCTGACCTTTGAGGGTGTCGTTGACCGACTCGATGAGCTGGCGGACCTTCTTGAGTATCGCCTCGCCGTGGCGGGCCTTCTCCCGTTTGCGTGACGGGCGTAGCAGCTCGATGCCTTGTTCGGCCAGTTGCTTCTCGAACGGCTGGGAGGCGAAGCCCTTGTCCGAGATCAGCAGGATCCCGTCATGCTCGGCAACCACGCTTGCCTCGACCCGCAGCATCGAGGTGAGGACTTCCCGTTCGCCGATCTTCGGGTTGGCCAGGGCCCACAGGATCGGCATTCCGGTCGGGGTGCACACCAGGTACAGCCGTAGTCCCCAGAAGAACCGGGAGTGGGAGGCGCAGTAGCCGTAGCTGGCCCAGCCGGCCAGGTCCGAGCGTTGGACCGTGGGGCGGGACATGCCGCACGGGATGGGGGTGGAGTCGACGATCCAGTGGTTGTCGAACCAGAAGTCACTGTCGCGGGCCAACTCCCGGATGGTCTTCTTGATCAACGGCAGTGCGGCGCGTAGCCGCTTGTTGTAGCCGGGTCGCTGCGGCAGGTACGGGAACATACCGGCCAGGTGGATACGGGCGTAGCGGATCCAGTGCGCCTCTGACCGGGCGCCGAGCAGGACCTGTGCCACGGCCAGGCAGACCAGTTCGGAGTCGGTCAATAGTGGTGGCCGGCCCCGCCACCGGGGCATGCGGATGGTGTCGTCGATCTTCACGTACAGTGCGGTCAAGAGGGTGTCCAGGTCCTGCGTCACAACACGATCATGGACGCCCTCTCTTCATGCCCAGACATCGACCCCTGACATCGGAACTACTCGTCTAGATTGAAAGCAGGCAGACGGGGTACGTGCCCGAACCGTGCCCGAACCGGCGGTCAACACCGGCCAGCAGCGAGACAATGGACGGCAGCCACATGGACCGCTAGGCGCTCCCCGACCGCGCAATGGCTGGTCAGCACGTCGACCAATCCGTCCATCTGAGCGAGGCCAGGCACCTTCCAAGCTGACGGTGCAGGCCATCGGGCAAGCTTGAGTGGTGGATGTGGAGACGGTACGTGTCGAGGGCTACCACGAGGTTCTGGCGCTTCATCGGATGCTCATGGAGTGCAAGTCCGACGACCTCGGAAGTGTCTACGCTGGCAGCCCGTTCATCGCCGCCATCCAACACCGTTTGGCCGATGCTCTTGAAGCCGCCAACCCGGGCCAGGGGTGGCATGACTGGCGGAACGCCGACGGTCATCCTCACCGGGTCCAGGCCGTTCGTGCCCACCTGACCGGAGCGGGAAGGTGGTGGCATGACGCCAACGGGGAGCAGCGCGCGGCCTACGTGCGAGACATCCTCGCGCCGTTGCGGCCCTCGCCGGAGTTGCTTGCTGAGCTGACCACGATTTCGTCCGATCGTCGGCTGGGTGACTAATCGAGTGACGACCGGTGCGGACTCCAGTGAGCCTTTCCGAGTAACGGTGTAAGTGCTCTAGGTAGTCGTCTTGGCGAGCGGTGCGTACACGCCCAAACCCGTTGTGGTGCAACGAAAAGACGCAGAACCCCGGTATGAAGTGGTCTTCTCACAGATCAACTTCAGTAGGGGTCCTGCGTCGCTATGAGTGTCACATACACCGCCGCGCTGTCCGTGCGCGAGGAGACCGTGTTGTTCCTGTCCGGGCTGCTGGACACCGAACGTAGGCGCCGGGGAACCCGCGCCGACACTCGGGTGCTGGGCTGCTTCGAGCAGGCGATCCTCGTGATCCGCTGGTTCCTCGACGGTGCCCGGGTCAAGCAGTTGGCCGCTGACAACAAGGTCAGCCTGTCGACCGGCTACGCCTACCTGCACGAGGG
>NZ_JCANTD010000077.1:0-3476 GCF_059570675.1 Salinispora goodfellowii
CGGCGGATTCTGGTGGCTGGCCCGCACCTCCCGCGTCCCGCAACCACCACGAGTTCTCTCGAAAGCGGGTGGGTTCGCGATAACTGACGCGGTTTCGGCCGGGAACCCCCGCTCAGGTGGTGTCTCGTGAGCTTAGTTGAGTCCTTGGGTTGGGGAACCGGCGGCGCGGCTGTGGTCGGGGGTGCTGGTGAAGGCGGGGTGGTTGAGGGTCGTGGCGTAGAACTCGGCGGTGCCGATCGAGACGCCGAAGAGATCGCAGATGCGGCGGAGGTCGCCTGCGGTGGCGTGGACTTCGTCGACGATGCGGTGTTGGCGCAGGGCTCGGGCGGGCATGCCGAGCCGGCGGTTGACCCACCACATCTGGACTGCTTCGGTGGCGTGGGCGCTGTGGTCGTGGACGAAGAAGTGGGCGTTCGCGGTGTGGGGCCAGCGTTGCCGGCGGTGGGCGAGGTAGGCGTTGAGGCGTTGCTTGACGGGCTCGGCCAGGAGTACGACGCGGTTGTCCAGGTGCAGACGGCTGTCGCGAACGTCGGTGAGCATCAGGTCGCGCAGTTCGTCGGGGCGCAGGCCGTGGAAGATGACGAGCGCGGACAGTGCGGCTCGTGCGGGGTTGGGCGAGTTCAGCGCGTCGCGAAGCTTGTCGTGGTCGATCGGCATCGGGATGCGGCGGGTGAAGTTGCCGACGGAGATCCGGGCCATCGGGTTCGTGAAGATCACTGTGTGTGCCTTGAGGGTGCTGAAGATCGACCGCAGGCCGGCGCCGAGGGTGGCTCGGGGTGTCCCGCCGGCGGGAAGCACGACGAGGATGTCCTGGCGGGTGATCTCGCGCAGGCTGTCGTGGCCGTCGGCGGCCCAGGCCCGCAGGGTGGGCAGCGCCCAGTGGGCGCGGGTCTTGATGGTTCCTGGGCTACGGGGTCGGCTGCGCGGCGGCGTGGTGCTGCCGTGGCGCAGGACGTCGAACCAGGTCTGCAACTCGGTGGCCATGGTGGCGGGCAGCCTGTCCAGGTGGCGGGCGAACCAGGCGTCCAGGGGTGCGGTGCGGTCGTCGTCGAGCATGCCGAGTTCGTTCAGGACCGCCATCACGGGGCGGGCGCGCAGTCGGTAGGCGCGCAGCTGTTGGACCTGGCTGGCCTGGATCGGGCCGGCGGTGATGGCTTGGGTGCCGAGCAGGACACGCATGCCGATCCGGGCGACGCGGGTGGTCTCCGAGGGCCAGCCGTAGCGGCGGGCGTGGTCGCGCACGGCGTCGTCGAGTTGGCCGCAGAGCCGCAGGTTCGGCGGTTCCGGCACGCCGTGGCCACGAGCGGCCTCGGCGATACGGTCACGGGCGAAGAGGTCGAGTTGACCAGGCAGCTCACGGACCGCAGGTCGCGTTTGCGACTCGGCGCGAGCGGGTCGATGGCGGACGCGGGTGCGGGCGTGTGGCCGGTAGCCCTTCTTGGGCGAGCCCATGTTGGCCAGTTCGAGCTGCTGGCCGTGCCGGTTGGCGGCGATGATGTCGCGCGGGTCGTATCCGGGCTGATGCTGCGGCAGGCTGGCCTGCCGCCAGCACAACCGGCATGCCTGGTGGCTGTTGAGGTTGCGGTGCTGGCCGCAGTTGACGCACGGTCCAGTCCCAGGGAAGCGGACGCGCCAGCCCATGCACGCACCGCAGAGCCACTTATCGATGCGCCAGGTGCCCCAGGCATGGCAGTCGGGGCACGACTCCGGCAGTTGAGGCGCGTACTGGTGGCAGCGGCGGCAGAGCCCGGAGGCCCAATAGTTCTCCGTGGAGCCGCAGCGGCGGCAGGCGCGTGGTGGCCTGCACCTGTAGGTCGGTTTGCAGTCGTAGCACCAGCGGCGTCTGCTGTACGCCTCGGGCTTACGGCCACAGCCCTCGCACCACCGAGGGATGGTCATGCCGGCGGTGTGCTCCGGCGGCGTCCCGGGGTCGGCCTCGGCCGCTCCGACGATCGCGCGACGGCGGCCTTCGCTGCCGGCTTGTTAGCCGCGACAACCTCGGGCTGGCAGACCAGCAGATCGCTGGGTGTGCAACCGAGCACGAAGCAGATCACGTCGAGGTCGTCCAGCCGGACCGTGGTCGGCGTGCCGGCCCACAGACCCGACATCTTGCCCGCGCTGATCTCCAGCCCGGCCTCGGCGAGACGCCGGCGCATCTCGGTCGACTTCCAGATGCCCGCCTCAGCCGCCTTGATCCGCAGCTTCCACAGCATCAGATCACCTCTTCCCCTCGCCGAACTGAGCCGCGATGCGGGCGTTGGCCTGCTCCCACGACGCCTCGACGTGGTTCTCGTGGACGTGGATGTAGCGGGTCGTCGTGGACAACCACTCATGGCCCAGCAGCTCCTGGATCGCCTTGAGGTCCACGCCCCGCTCATACAAGAAGGAGGCGCAGAAATGGCGCAATCCATGGGGGCTGAGCCGGCCGCTCCAGGCCGGCAGCCAGGCGCGCACCGCCTCGGCCAGGCCCGATCGCAGGGCTTCGGGGCCGATGCGCTCGCAGTGCCCGGTCATCGGGTCGTGGCGTTCACTGGGCAGAAGCGGTGCGCTCGGGTCGTCCCAGTCGTCGCCGAACTGGTGCCGCACATCGGTCAGCCACCACTCGATCAGCGCGTCGACGTCGTTGATCGCGGGCACGACCCGGGCCTTGGGGCCACGTCCTCGGCTGCCCTTGCCGAAGCGGACGTGCAGCTTGCCGAGAGTGCCCAGGTCGGGCCGCCAGTCCCCGATGTCGAGCATGACGGTCTCGTTCATGCGCAGACCGACCCGACGCCACAGCGACGCCGCGAAGTAGTTCCGCGCCGCGGGCAGGTACTTGCGGGCGTACACAAGGCTGCCGCGCCACTGCTCGAACAGTCCGGTGACCTCGTCGATGTGCGGTGGCACCCGCACCGCGCCGATGTTGGCGACGTTCGCCGGCTTGTTGAACTCGTCGATCGGCTGCACCACGACGTGCCCGAACAGGGCATGGATGTCGCCTTGGTAGCGGCTGACCACGAAGTCGAAGAAACGGCCCAGAACCCAGGCGCGGGCCTGCAGCGTCGACTTCGCGAGTCCCCGCCTGCGCAGCGATGTCAGGAACCGGTCGGCGTCCTCGTGCCGCGCCGTCCACACCGGCTGGCCCAGGAAACGGATGAACTCGAAGACCGTCGAGCGCTCCTGCGAGATGAACTTGTCCGTGATGCCGGCCGCGGCACCGGCGAGGGCGTACTGGTCGATGAGTTCCTGTTCGAAGTCCTCCGCTTCGTTGATCGAGCGCAGACTGCGCGCCGTGCCCAGCGAGCGCACCACCGCAAGCGACACGGGCCCATCCTCACTTCAACGACATCACAAGACGGTCGCCAATGTAGCCATCCCGTCGGGATTACCGACGGACAGTCAGTCCGGCCGGCTCGACGGGAACGCCGTACCTGGCCTGGACAGGGCTACTGCAAACGCCAGTCCGTCAGCAAAGAACTCCGGGCAGTAGGGGTAAC
>NZ_JCANTD010000078.1:0-2782 GCF_059570675.1 Salinispora goodfellowii
TCGTGGTCAAAACCCACCAGTGCGCCGGGGACAACGAGCTACGCCCGACGGGCGGGTTCTGCGGTTGCCGGGAGCCGGGCTGCGGCCCTGGCCAGGACAGATCACAAGAGTTGCCCACCGCATCAGGCGATGGGTGATCGGGCCCGCTGCCCGGGCTCCGGACAGCGCACCATGTGACAGCAGGCGGCCCCGCTCCCCCAGGTCGGGAGGGCGGGGCCGCTTCGTCGTGATTGCGGCGGCCCGGTTTGACGGCCGGGCGTACGATGCCCACCACGCTACGCCTCCGGGCCCCAGGTCAACGGTTTCCGGCGGGGATTGGTTGTCAGGCGTTCAGGGCTGGGGGATCAGCTCGACCTCGATGGCGAGCACGCCGAGGGCTTCCTTCTCAGGGCCGTAGATGCGGCGGATGTTCGCGAGCTGCTGGTGGCGGGGGCTGTCCGGGTTGACCTTGTTGGGGCCCTCGGTGTCGAGCATCTTCTCGAACGACTCGTACCGGGCCACCCGCTTGACCCTGGTCAACGCCTCGTCACGGCCGCACACGAATCGGATGAGCTGGCCGGGGGCGAGGCTGCGCAGGTTCGGGTACTGCACCCGAACCTCGATGGTCTTGCGGCCGGCGGCGAGCAGGTCGAAGTAGCGGCGGTAGAGGTTCATCTCCCGGGCGCGCGGTGGGGCCTCGGTGACCGGGTGTGCGGTCATGATGCGGTTCAGCTCCTGGGTGGCTGGTGCCTAGATGCGGTGCCCCGTTGATTTGCGTACCGACGACCAGGGCGACCCGCTCGGGCCGGGTGGCCTGCAACCGGGGGCGGAGCATGTCGACGGCGCGGAGCATGGCGTTGGCGGTGACGTTGTTCGGACTGACCAGCTCGATTCCAGGGGTAGTCACAGCGCGGTCCTCCAGCTATGCGGCGGCGGGCACGTTGGCGAGGATGAAGTCGACTCGGGCGGCGGCGTCGTTGGCGGGCACGAAGATTGGCGAGTACCCGGCGTCGTAGTAGCCCTGGATGATTAGTTGGTGGACGCGGACGATCTCGCGTTCCTTGGCCCACACGAGATCGTCCTCGCTGTTGAAGTCGTCCAGGGGATCGAGGACGAACACCCCGTCGTAGCGGTACTTCTCGGTGGCTTCGCGCAACTCCGGGTACGGGTCCAGGCCGAACGCCCGGTCCCATCCGTCGCCGTCGGGGATGCCCCGGTTGTAGAAGTGCAGCCCATCGGTATGGGCCCGGTACTCGGCGATGAACGCCTGCAGCACCTCGCGGGAGTAGTTGCGGCGGTCGCCCACCTCCAGGTGCCGGCCGAGACGTTCGCGGTGCGCTCGGTAGATCTCCCGCGCTGGCTCGCCCTCGGTGATCGGCAACCCACGTTCGGTCATCTCGGTGAACACGGCCTCCTTGCCGGCGGATGGCCCGCCGGTGATCACATACCGCTGTGTGGTCACGCTGCTCTCCTCATGGGTCGGTATGTCACTACTGGTCTGTGGGGTTGGAGGCGCTGCCGGTGGCGGTGCCCGGGTTGAAGCCGGTGAGCGCCTCACACCAGCGGGCGCTCACCTCGCCTGGTACGGCGGCCAGGAACGCCAACTCAGTGGACGCGTCTGCGGCGGCCTCCGCGAGCGCCTGCCGCTGGCCCGACTTGAGTGGCGGCGTCCACCCGGCGAGGCCCGCTAGGCCCTCGGGGGTCAGGCCGGTGTCGGCGTGCAGTAGCACCTCGCCGTACGCGGCCCGGTAGCGCTGCGCCAGGGCGAGCAGTTGCCCGTACCGGCGCAGCGCGGTGCACGCGGCGGCGACCAGGGCGGCGGGCTCGGCGCGCATACTGCGTGCCCGGGCCAAGCCGAGCAGCTCGGCACGCAGCAGGTACACCCCGCTCCACAACCGCGACAGTAGCTCGGCGTGTTCAGCGGCCTCCCACGCGAACGGGTCGGCCGGTACCCGGGGCCGGGCCGATGCCGGCGCGAGCGGCGGGGCGAGCGCCCGGGTCATCGCGTACTCGTCGCTGTCACGGCGCAGCGTCCACGCGAGCATGCCCAGCAGCCGCGGCTCGATCCGCTTGCGGAAGTGGTGTACCTCGTGCCCGGACGCCGCGGCGGCGACCTCGCGCCGCTGGGTAAGGGTCGTCCCGCTGACCGCGGGCGGCAGCCCGAACAGCGCCCGGACGGCGTCGGTCAGCGACTCGTCATCGAAGCGGGCCAGGCACCAGCGCAGAAGACCCTCGAACGCGGTTGCCCGCGACGCTCGGTCGTCGGGGTTCGTGGCCCGGGCGCGGACGCCGGGTAGGTCGAGCAGCACGTCATCGACAACTTCCGGGGCGAACGGCAGGCCCGGACGGGCCAAGGCGCGCAGCGCGGCGGTCATCGCCTCGTGCGCGGCGTCGGGGGTCTCAACAGGTGCAGGGGTGATCGACATGGAACCTCCTCGGGGTTCCCTACCAGTCAACCAGAGATGCCCAGAAAATGCCCAGGGCTGCGCCCAGAAAATGCCCAGCTTTGACTCCACCAACATCAGCTTCTGGTGCATCAGCAAGGAAACCTCGCGCCGCAATATCCACGCCTCCTCGACAGCGCCCACGAACTCCAGCCCCAGAGGTGCCCGTGCTGTCGTAGAAATGACAGCGGTCACGGCAGGGGGTGGCCGGCCGGCTGGTTGACCAACGTGCAGGTGTAGAACACAGTGCACGCCATGGACGACGCCAGGGCGGTTGCGTAGTCGGTTGAAGGGTCTGTGAGCTGGGGTTTTTGGCGGCTGAATGGGTGGGGCCGGGTCCATGTAGGACGGGTGCGGCC
>NZ_JCANTD010000079.1:0-2702 GCF_059570675.1 Salinispora goodfellowii
CCCTACTGAAGTTGATCTGTGAGAAGACCACTTCATACCGGGGTTCTGCGTCTTTTCGTTGCACCACAACGGGTTTGGGCGTGTCCGCACCGCTCGCCAAGACGACTACCTAGAGCACTTACACCGTTACTCGGAAAGGCTCCGTCCCGACCGCAGCCGCCACCTCACCACTGTTGATCAACGCCCGAAGCTCGACCAACTCGCCCGCCGTCAACTCCACCAAGACAGCAGACCACAACCATCACGTAAACACAACAGAATCACGAGACACTAGCCTCGGTCTTTCATTTGAGGGTGGCTGCATAGCCGACTCTCGATGAGTAAGATCCGCGTGGTTGCTGACGTTTTGACGGCATGCTGAGGACCCGGCGTGGGGCCGGGTTCCTCCGTGTCGACTGGTAGTGGCGTGGGGCTGCGGGATCAGCCGGTGGGCCGGGGTAACGCGGCGAGAGCGGTGAATGCGCTGGTCAACGCGTCGGTCCAGGGCCAGCCGTTGGCGATAGCGAGACGGGTTCGGCGGGCGGTGCGGGTGATCCGGGCCGCGACGTGCAGCAGCCGGTAGCGCAGTTTCTTGGGCTCAGCGGTGGCGAGGTCACCGTCCAGCAGCAGATTCTGGGTCCAGGCGAGCAGGTCGATGCCGGTCAACGCGAGTTGGAGCCAGGCCTGGTTGATCGCGAATAGTCGGGACGGGAACCGGCCGAAGCCGGTGTCTTTTCCGGTGCGGATGCGGTCTTCGACCCGGGCGTGAGCCCGGTGGCGGGCTTCCAGGAACTGGATGCTGCCGGCGCCGGGTGGGGTGTCGGTGGCGACGACCTGATGCCGCCAGCCCTCGACGGTGTCGAACAGCGACAGTTGAGCGCCGGGGTGCGGGCGTTCCCGGCGGACCAGGAAGCGGGTGCCCTCGGGCCAGCCGCTGGCGTCGAACAGGCCAGTGATCTCGCAGACTTCGGCATGTTCGCGCAGGTCACCGTCAGTGTCGACGGCGGGGACCCAGCCAGTCGCGGCCCGGATCGCTTCACGCACGGGTTCGGTGATCGCGGCGCCGACCGAGAACCGGATGTCGAGGTGCTGATCCCGCAGGCTGCGAATATGGGCGAGGAATCCGTGACTGGAACCGGCAGCATCGGCGCGGAGCAGGATCGGGGTGCCGTGCCGGCCCACGTCGGGGATCTGGGCGAGGGCGTGGTCGAGGACGGTGATGTGGTCGGCGGTGGTGTTGGAACCGGCCCGGCCCTCCCGCAACAGCCCGGCAAGAGCTTCGCCGATGTTGTCCAGGAAGCACAGCAACGGGTGGTAGCCGAAGGTCTTCTTCCAGGTGCGGGTCGCCGCTTCCTTCTCGGAGTGACAGATCACGATGGTCGCGTCGATGTCCAGGACCAGGCCGTCGACCAACTGGCCGGCGACCGCCGGTTGCGGCAGGTCACCGCGGGTGTCGGCGTGCTGGGCCCAGGCGACCTCCCGAGCTCGGGCCCGCGCGGCACGCAGCTCGGTCAGCAGCGTCTCGTCGAGTCGCGACAACAGTCGCCAGGCCGTGGGGTCGGAGGCGACCGTCCCGAACAGGGCCGCCTGGTCACGCAGCACGGCCAAATCGGCGATGGCCTCACCGCCGTCGGCGAGCATCACCGCCAGATCGACAGCGACACGGCCCGGATCATGGCCTCTGCGGCGCTGCCGCAGACTCGCCAAGGCCTCACTGAACGCGCTGGTCAACCCGGTGGCATCGGCGAGATCAGCGAGCAGCCGGGCACCGGCATGACCGACCACGCCCCGCCCGTTCCCGGTCACGATGATCTTCGGACGTGTTGCGGTAGCCTGCACCCTGCAAGTGCCTTCCGTGGCGGGACTATGGGACCTTCGACAAGCCCCATTTTCCCTGATCAGAAGGCACTTCTTCGTTCTCGGTCCACTCTTTGGACAGCCCCTAATGAAGGCCCGAGGCTAGGTGGGGTGGCAGGCGCAAGTTGTGGTATCGCTGCCGTGATTTGTGTCCCTGGGGGTGCTTTGGCGGGCGGTGCGCTCGGCGGAACCTTGGGTGCTAACTTAAACCAGTGGGCCGATTCGGAAGGTGGCATCTTTGGATGGAGGCCCTATGATTCGACGCGGAGCTGGTTTGACTACGATTAGCGCTTAGTCTGTAGAGAAAGGGGTTGTGGTGCAGAGTGGGGGTTTTATGACGGTTGGGTTTATCATTCTACTGGTGGCGCTGCCGGTGGTCTTCTATCGTCATTGGCATGGGAAAAATCGCGATCATGACCATCATGCTGCATTCTGGTATCGATCAGAGCACTTTCGGAGAGGGCATGTCAGGGCAATTCCAACGATTCTCTTTGGGGGTTGCTGTTTAGCAATCTCGGCGCTCTTCCTTTATCTGTCGCCATCGGACGGCATCTCATTTCGGGCGCAATTAGCAATAGTTATATTTTTGGCGCTTGCACTCCTGGGGGGCTTATTGTACTGGAGTGTGATGCTTTTCGCCTTTCCGAAATTCCTCATCGCTCCGCACCTTCGGTCCGAAAAGGGGGTGCTTCAGCGTCGCCGGTGATGCCGGCCGACTATCGGGCTCCCGAAGGGATGTCTCGTAACTCGGTGGAGGCGTTGTGTGGCAATGGTGCTGGTGTCACCCGGCGAGGATGATGTTGTGGAGGTGGGCGTTGCCGGATGCGGTGTCGGTCAATGTGTGGGCGGCGCGGCGGTAGTCGCGC
>NZ_JCANTD010000080.1:0-2612 GCF_059570675.1 Salinispora goodfellowii
TGAGGGCCGACCCGGGTAGGGTCGGCCCTCAACTGAAGTTTTGCCCGGCGGTGTCCTACTCTCCCACACCCTCCCGAGTGCAGTACCATCGGCGCTGGAGGGCTTAGCTTCCGGGTTCGGAATGTAACCGGGCGTTTCCCCTCCGCCATGACCGCCGTAACACTTATCGACATATCAAACACACCCAACACCACAGGCAATGTTTGTTTGTCAAGAGTTACACAGTGGACGCGTAGCAACTTAGTAGTCAAGTCCTCGGCCTATTAGTACCGGTCAACTGAACCCGTTACCGAGCTTACATTTCCGGCCTATCAACCCAGTCGTCTAGCTGGGGGCCTTACCCCACAAAATGGGTGGGATACCTCATCTTGAAGCAGGCTTCCCGCTTAGATGCTTTCAGCGGTTATCCCTCCCGAACGTAGCTAACCAGCCGTGCCCCTGGCGGGACAACTGGCACACCAGAGGTTCGTCCGTCCCGGTCCTCTCGTACTAGGGACAGCCCTTCTCAAGTATCCTACGCGCACGGCGGATAGGGACCGAACTGTCTCACGACGTTCTAAACCCAGCTCGCGTACCGCTTTAATGGGCGAACAGCCCAACCCTTGGGACCTGCTACAGCCCCAGGATGCGACGAGCCGACATCGAGGTGCCAAACCATCCCGTCGATATGGACTCTTGGGGAAGATCAGCCTGTTATCCCCGGGGTACCTTTTATCCGTTGAGCGACACCGCTTCCATTCGCCAGTGCCGGATCACTAGTCCCGACTTTCGTCCCTGCTCGACCCGTCAGTCTCACAGTCAAGCTCCCTTGTGCACTTACACTCAACACCTGATTGCCAACCAGGCTGAGGGAACCTTTGGGCGCCTCCGTTACCCTTTAGGAGGCAACCGCCCCAGTTAAACTACCCACCAGACACTGTCCCTGAACCGGATAACGGTCCGAAGTTAGATACCCAAACCAACCAGAGTGGTATTTCAAGATTGCCTCCACATGCACTGGCGTGCACACTTCACCGGCTCCCACCTATCCTACACAAGCTAATTCGGATACCAATGTCAAGCTATAGTAAAGGTCCCGGGGTCTTTCCGTCCTGCCGCGCGTAACGAGCATCTTTACTCGTAATGCAATTTCGCCGGGCCTGTGGTTGAGACAGTGGGGAAGTCGTTACGCCATTCGTGCAGGTCGGAACTTACCCGACAAGGAATTTCGCTACCTTAGGATGGTTATAGTTACCACCGCCGTTTACTGGCGCTTAAGTTCTCCGCTTCGCCCCGAAAGACTAACAGGTCCCCTTAACGTTCCAGCACCGGGCAGGCGTCAGTCCATATACATCGAATTACTTCTTCGCATGGACCTGTGTTTTTAGTAAACAGTCGCTTCCCCCTGCTCTCTGCGGCCATACAACGCTCCAGCAGCACGTGCCTTCACGTCTCCGGCCCCCCTTCTCCCAAAGTTACGGGGGCAATTTGCCGAGTTCCTTAACCACAGTTCACCCGATCGCCTTGGTATTCTCTACCTGACCACCTGTGTCGGTTTAGGGTACGGGCCGCTCGGAACTCGCTAGAGGCTTTTCTCGACAGCATAGGATCACTGACTTCACCTGAATCGGCTCGGCATCACGTCTCAGCCACACGCGCCGCGGATTTACCTACGACACAGCCTACACGCTTACCCCGGCACAACCACCGGCCGGGCTCAGCTACCTTCCTGCGTCACCCCATCGCTTGACTACTACCCGCCAGGTTCCCACGCTCCCCCAGCACAGTCCGAAGACCACACCAAGCTCGGATGGTTAGCACAACGAAGTTCATCAGGGACGCTCCTTCGCGGGTACGGGAATATCAACCCGTTATCCATCGACTACGCCTCTCGGCCTCGCCTTAGGCCCCGACTCACCCAGGGCGGATTAACCTGGCCCTGGAACCCTTGGTCATCCGGCGGAAGGGTTTCTCACCCTTCATTCGCTACTCATGCCTGCATTCTCACTCGCACCGCGTCCACAACTCGATCACTCGGCTGCTTCACCCCCGGCACGACGCTCCCCTACCCATCCACACACCTACACACAACCCAAAGGCCATGCGAAGTACACGCGTGAATGCCACAGCTTCGGCGGTGTGCTTGAGCCCCGCTACATTGTCGGCGCGGAACCACTTGACCAGTGAGCTATTACGCACTCTTTCAAGGATGGCTGCTTCTAAGCCAACCTCCTGGTTGTCTATGCGACCCCACATCCTTTTCCACTTAGCACACGCTTAGGGGCCTTAGCTGGTGATCTGGGCTGTTTCCCTCTCGACTACGAAGCTTATCCCCCGCAGTCTCACTGCCGCGCTCTCACTTACCGGCATTCGGAGTTTGGCTGATTTCGGTAAGCTTGTAGGCCCCCTAGACCATCCAGTGCTCTACCTCCGGCAAGAAACACACGACGCTGCACCTAAATGCATTTCGGGGAGAACCAGCTATCACGGAGTTTGATTGGCCTTTCACCCCTAACCACAGGTCATCCCCCAACTTTTCAACGTTGGTGGGTTCGGCCCTCCACGCAGTCTTACCCACGCTTCAGCCTGCCCATGGCTAGATCACTCCGCTTCGGGTCTAGGACACGCGACTC
>NZ_JCANTD010000081.1:0-2604 GCF_059570675.1 Salinispora goodfellowii
CCGCCGAACCCCGCACCACCCCAAACACCCGATGCCCATTACGCCGAGCATCCGACAACCGCTCCAACACCAACACACCAACACCCTCAGACCAGCCGGTGCCGTCGGCGTTGTCAGAAAACGACTTGCAGCGACCATCCGGGGCTAGCCCCCGCTGCCGGCTGAACGCCACAAACGGGGTGGGATTCGACATCACCAGCACCCCGCCGGCGATCGCGGTGGTGCACTCCCCGGCGCGTAGCGCCTGGCTGGCGAGGTGCAGGGCGACCAAGGACGAGGAGCAGGCGGTGTCGATCGTCATCGACGGACCCTCGAAGCCGAAGGCGTACGAAATCCGGCCAGAAATCACCGACGCGGAGCTACCGGTGCTCAGGTACGCCTCCGACTCGGCGGGGGCAAGGCCGAGCAGGTCACCGTAGTCCTGGGCACCGGAGCCGACGAAGACACCGACCGGACCGCCCCGCAACGCCTCGGGGTTCATCCCGGCGTGCTCACACGCCTCCCAGGTGACTTCGAGCATCAGCCGCTGCTGCGGGTCCATAGCCAGCGCCTCGCGGGGCGAGATGCCGAAGAACTCGGCGTCGAACCCGCCCGCGTCGTAGACGAAACCGCCGGAGCGCACATAGCTGGTGCCCGGCTGATCCGGGTCGGCGTCGAAGAGCGCGTCTGCGTCCCAGCCCCGGTCAACGGGGAAGGCGCTGATCGCGTCGGTGCCGGTGGCGACGAGCTGCCACAGGTCCTCAGGGGACTGGACGCCGCCCGGGTAGCGGCAGCCCATGCCGACGATGGCGATCGGCTCGTCCGGAGCGAGTCCGGCAGTAGTCGTTGGGACCGTGGGTGCGGCGGCGGTGCTGACGAGTTCGTCGTACAGGTGACGCGCCAACACCGCAGGGGTCGGGTGGTCGTAGACCATGGTGGCGGGCAGGCGCAGCCCGACTGCCGCGCCGACCGCGTCGCGCAACTCCACCGCGGTCAGCGAGTCGAAGCCGAGCTCCCGGAACGGCCGCTGGACGTCAACGGCGGCGTCGGCGTCGTACCCGAGGACTGCCGCGACGTGGGTACGGACGATGTCCAGCAGGTGCGGCAGCCGCTCGGCGGCGGGCAGATCGGCCAGCACGGAGGCGTCCCGTGGCTGGACCGGCGCGGTGGCCACCGCGCTCTGGTGGGCCTCGGGGAGCGCGGCGAGCAGCGGCCGGGGCCGGGCCACGGTATAGATCGGGGCGAACCGGGCCCAGTCGATGTCGGTGACCACAAGGTGGCTCTCATCGTGGTCGAGGACCTGCCGCAACGTTGCGAGGGCGAGTCGTGGTTCCATCGGTGGAGTGCCCTGACGCAGCAGCTGTTCGGTGGCCTGGTCGTCAACCATGCCACCGCCACCCCAGGTTCCCCAGGCGATGGAGGTGGCGGCACGGCCCTGGCGACGGCGCTGGTGGGCGAGGGCCTCGAGCCAGGCGTTGCCGGTGCCATACGCGGCCTGTCCAGCGCTGCCCCAGACGGCCGCGCCGGAGGCGAAGAGGACGAACGCGTCGAGCGGCCGGTCGGCGAGCAACTCGTCAAGGTGGGTCGCGCCGAGCACCTTGGCCCGGCACACGTCGGCGAAGGCGTCGAGGTCGGTCTCGCCGAGCGGGGTGGCTTCGCCCAACACCCCGGCGGCGTGAAAGACCGCGGTCAAATCGTCGCCGATCCCGTCGAGAAGTGCGGCGACCGCCTCGCGGTCGGTCACGTCGCAGGCGACGATCTGAACGCCGGGCAGGCGGGCGGCGAGGTCGGCGGCGCCGGGGGCGGCCGGGCCGCGCCGGCTGGCCAGGACGACCCGGTCGGCACCCTGGTCGAGTAGCCACTCGCTGAGGTGCGCGCCGATGCCACCGGTGCCGCCGGTGACCAGGACAGTGCCGGTGGATCGCCACCGCCGGTCCGGGGTACCGGCGACGGGCCAGCGGACCATCCGTCGAGCCAGCACCCCACCAGTACGCAGGGCGACCTGGTCCTCGCCGCCGTCGGTGAGCACGTCAACGAGCCGGTCGATGGTGTCGGGCGTCCAGTCGGCGGGCAGGTCGGCCAGGCCACCCCACCAGCCCGGGTAGTCGAGGGACAGCACGGTGCCGAGCCCCCAGAGCCCGGCCTGCGCGGCGTGCGGCAGGTCCTCGTACGGGTCAACGGCGACGGCGCCGCTGGTGAGGCACCAGAGCCGGCCGGTGAAGTCGGCGGCGGCGAGGGCGCGCACCAGGCTGACGGTGCTGGTGACTCCGGTGGAGAGACCGGCATTGTGGGTATCCGCGGTGTCGTCGAGGCCGAGCAGGGACACGACTCCGGCGGGGGCGTCGCGGTCGTCTGGCGCGGTCTCGGTGAGCCGGACGACGGTCGCGCCGCGTGCGGTGAGTGCGTCGGCCACAGCGGCGGCCCGGGGATCGTCGGTGAGTGCGCTTGGTGTGACAACCCACCAGTCGCCGGTCAGGTGCCCCCCGGTGGGCACGTTGGTGGCCCGCCACACCACCCGGTACCGCCAGCTGGCGGCGGTGACGTCCTTGTCGGCTCCAGTGTCGTGCAACCAGTAGTGCTGGTGTTGGAAGGCATACGTCGGCAAATCCACCCGCCGCCCACCCC
>NZ_JCANTD010000082.1:0-2493 GCF_059570675.1 Salinispora goodfellowii
GACCGGTGAGCCGGTTGAGCAGTTCACCGCCGGCTACTGGGTGCGGCACGTGCGCGAGGCGGTGCGCTTCGCCGACGGCATGCGGTGGCTCGCCGAGCACGGCGTGACCCGATGCCTGGAGATCGGGCCGGCCGCCGTGCTCACCCCGATGGCCCGCGACGTCGCCGGCGACCTCACCAGCGTTCCCGCCCTGCGCAAGGACGCCGGAGAGGACCGCACGGTGCTCCAGGCCCTCGCCGACCTGCACGTCGCCGGGCACGACGTGGACTGGGCGGCGGTGACCGCAAACCCCGGCGGCACCGTGATCGACCTGCCCACGTACGCCTTTCAGCACGAGCGGTTCTGGCTCGACCCCGGCCGGCGGCCCGCGTCCACGCCCGACGCCGGACCCGGCGACGCCGGCTTCTGGGACGCCGTCGACCGCGAGGACCTCACCGGGCTCGCCGGAGTGCTCGACGCCACCGACGACCTGCTGCGCCCGGTGGTCCCGGTGCTGTCCTCCTGGCGGCGCCGCAACCGGGCGGCCACCACCGCCGACGCCTGGCGGATGCGCGCCGCCTGGCAGCCCCTCGACGCGCTGCCGGCCGGCACACTGACCGGCGCCTGGCTGCTCGTCGCCCCGGAGAACGTCGACCCGTCCGGCGTCCGGGACGCCCTGGCGGCGGCCGGCGCCACGGTCCGGCTGGTGACCGACCTCGACCGGCTCGGCGACCACCCGGACCTGACCGGCGTCCTCGCCCTCACCGGGCCGGCCGACGAATCCGACCCCCGCCACCCCGGGGTCCCCGCCGGAATCGGCGCCACCCTCGACCTGATCCGGGCCCTCGCCGCCGCGGACATCGCCGCCCCGCTGTGGTGCGTCACCCGCGGCGCGGTCTCGATCGGCCGCTCCGACCCGCTGCGACGGCCCGCCCAGGCCCAGCTCTGGGGCCTCGGCCGGGTCGCCGCGCTGGAACTGCCGCACCGCTGGGGCGGCCTGATCGACCTGCCCGACACCCTCGACACCAAGGCCGGCGAGCGGCTCGCCGCGGCGCTCGCCCAACGGACCGAGGACCAGATCGCGGTACGCGCGTCCGGTGTCTTCGGTCGCCGCGTCACCACGGCCCCGATTGACCGGACGGCCACACCGTGGCAGCCGCGCGGCACCACGGTCGTCACCGGCGGCACCGGGGCGCTCGGGGCCGAGGTGGCCCGCCTGCTGGCCCGCCGGGGCGCGCCGCACCTGCTGCTCACCAGCCGCCGGGGCATCGACGCCCCCGGGGCGCGGGCCCTTGCGGCCGAGCTGGTCACCCTGGGCAGCCGGGTCACCGTCGCCGCGGTCGACGTCGCCAACCGCGACGCGCTCGCCGCGGCCCTCGACCGCATCGACCCCGACGTGCCGGTGCACGCCGTGGTGCACGCCGCGGGCGTCGCGCCCTCGCTCGACCTGGCGCACACCGACACCGCCGCGTACGCCGATGCCGTCACCGGCAAGGTGCTCGGCGCGGTCCACCTCGACGAACTGCTCGCCGGCGCCGAACTCGACCGGTTCGTGGTCTTCTCCTCGATCGCCGGCATCTGGGGCAGCGGCGGCCAGGCCGCCTACGCCGCGGCGAACGCCCACCTCGACGCGCTGGCCGCCGCGCGTACCGCCCGGGGCGCCCCGGCGACGGCCGTGGCGTGGGGCCCGTGGGCCGAGATCGGCCTCGCCGCCGACGACGTGGCCGCGGAGCATCTGCACCGCCGGGGCCTCCGCGCGATGCGACCGGCCCTGGCCATGACCGCGTTCGCGCGGGCCGTCGACCACTGTGACACCGAACTCGTCGTCGCCGACGTCGACTGGCCGCGGTTCATCGACGCGTTCACCGCCGGGCGACCGAGCCGGCTCTTCGACGGCTTGGCCGTGTCGTCCGCCGGGACGCCGGCGGCCCCGGCACCGGCGGTCCGGATCGAGCTGCCCGCGCTTCTCGACCTGGTGCGGGTACGGGCCGCCGCGGTGCTGGGCTTCGCCGACGTCACCGAGATCACCCCGACGACGGCGTTCCACGACCTCGGCTTCGACTCGCTGACCGCGGTCGACCTGCGCAACGCCCTGCAACGGGAGCTGTCCCTGGCCCTGCCCTCGTCGTTGGTGTTCGACCACCCGTCCCCGCAGGCCCTGGCCCGGCACCTGCACGACCTGCTCGGCGGCGGCACCGTGACGGAGGTGAGCACCCCCGGGCACGTGCCGGTGACCGGCGACGACATCGTCATCGTCGGGATGGCCTGCCGGTATCCGGGTGGGGTGGAGTCGCCGGAGGACCTGTGGCGGCTGGTCGCGGACGGCGCGGACGGCACCTCCGGCTTCCCGGTCGACCGGGGCTGGCAGGTGCCGGCCCGCACGCCCTACGCCCAGACCGGCGGGTTCGTGCACACCGCCGCGCAGTTCGACGCGGGTCTGTTCGGGATTTCGCCGCGTGAGGCGGTGGCGATGGATCCGCAGCAGCGGTTGTTGTTGGAGGTGTCGTGGGAGGC
>NZ_JCANTD010000083.1:0-2462 GCF_059570675.1 Salinispora goodfellowii
GAGCCGGTTGAGCAGTTCACCGCCGGCTACTGGGTGCGGCACGTGCGCGAGGCGGTGCGCTTCGCCGACGGCATGCGGTGGCTCGCCGCCCACGGCGTGACCCGCTGTGTAGAGGTGGGGCCGACCGCCGTGCTCAGCGGATCCGCCCAGGACGCCCTCGCGGACGGCCTCTGCGTGGCGACCCAACGCAAGGACCGGGACGAGACCGAGGCGCTGCTGGACGCGCTGGGTCGCCTGCACACCGCCGGCGTGAACGTGGACTGGCCGGCCATGTTCGCCGAGTGGGGCGGCACGACAGTCGACCTGCCCACGTACCCGTTCCAGCGGGACCGCTACTGGCTCACCCCGTCCGAGCCGGCACCGGCGGCCGGCGACGACGACAGCGGCTTCTGGTCGGCGGTGGAGAGCGCCGACCGGGACGGCCTCGTCGCCGAGCTGGGCCTGGCCGCCGACGACGCGGCGGCGTTGGACGGCCTGCTGCCGTCGCTGTCCGCGTGGCGTCGCCGGCGTCGTTCGCAGACCGTGGTGGAGGGTTGGCGGTACCGGGTCGGTTGGGCGCCGATGGCGGAGCCGGCTCCTGCGGTGCTGTCCGGTAGGTGGTTGGTGCTGTCCGACACGCGGGCTGACGATGTGGTGTCCGCGCTGTCGTCGGCCGGCGCCGAGGTGGCGTGTGTGCCGTCCTCGGCCGGCGCCGACGTGGTGCGGGCGGCGGCGGTCGAGGATGTACGCGGTGTGGTGTGGGTCGGCCGGGAGCCGTGGCCGCTGGTCGCCGCGGTGCAGGAGGTCACCGCCGCTGGTGTCACCGCGCCGGTGTGGGCGGTGACGCGGGGTGCGGTGGCGGTGGGTCGGTCCGAGTCGGTGACGGACGTCGCCGCGTCGACGGTGTGGGGCGTGGGTCGGGTGGCCGCGCTGGAGTTGCCGCAGTCGTGGGGTGGTCTGGTCGACGTGCCGGCGGTGCTGGGCGAGCGCGACGGTCGCCGGTTCGCGGCGGTGCTGGCCGGGGGCGGCGAGGACCAGATCGCCGTCCGCCCGTCCGGGGTGTTCGTGCGCAGGCTCCGGGCGTCCGCGCCGGTCGGATCAGTGGCTCCGGTGTCGATGTCGGGCACGGTGTTGATCACCGGTGGTACGGGTGCCTTGGGTTCCCGGGTGGCGCGCTGGGTGGTGGGGCGCGGGGCGTCGCGGGTGGTGCTGGTGTCGCGGCGGGGCGAGCAGGCTCCCGGTGCCGGCGATCTCGTGGCCGAGCTGACCGTTATGGGCGCTGAGGCTTCGGTGGTGGCGTGCGACGTCGCCGACCGGAACGCTGTTCGCGACGTGGTGGCTGGCATTGAGGATCTGGCCGGTGTGGTGCACGCGGCGGGTGTGTCGGGCATGGAGAGCCTGCTCGACGTCACCGAGGACTCGTTCGGGGCGGTGGTGTCGGGGAAGGTGTCGGGTGCGTTGCACCTGGACGAGGCAACCGCCGACCACGATCTCGATGTGTTCCTGGTGTTCTCGTCGATCGCCGGGGTGTGGGGCAGCGGCGGTCAGGCCGCGTATGCGGCCGGAAACGCGGCGTTGGACGCGCTGGTGGAGTCGCGGCGGGCCGCCGGCAAGCCGGGCACGGCGGTCGCGTGGGGTCCGTGGGCCGACGGTGGGATGGCCGGGGAGGCCGGTGCGGCGGACTATCTGGCGCGTCGTGGTCTGGCGGCGATGGACCCCGAGCTGGCGATGCAGGCCCTGGCGTTGGCCGTCGACGCCGGTGACGTGACGACGACTGTCGCGGATGTGGACTGGTCGCGGTTCGTGCCGACGTTCGCCGCGCAGCGACCGGCGCCGCTGTTCGGCGAGCTTGTCGTGGCCGAGGAGACGGTCGCGGACCGTGGGCTGACCGCTCGCCTCGCGGGTCTGTCCGAGGCCGAGCGCCGTCGGGAGTTGCTGACGTTGGTGCGGGCGCAGACCGCGAAGGCGCTGGGTTATGCGGGTGCGGGCCAGGTGGAGGCGGGGACGGCGTTCCGGGACCTGGGTATCGACTCGGTGACCGCGGTCGAGGTGAAGACCCGGATCAACGCGGCTACCGGTCTGCACCTGGGGTCGTCGCTGGTGTTCGACTACCCGACCCCGCAGATCCTTGCCGATCACCTCCTCGACACGCTGGGTCTGGCCGGCGCGGGCGATGCTCCCGCCGCCGTGGCCCAGCCGTTGACCGGCGACGACATCGTGATCGTGGGGATGGCGTGCCGGTATCCGGGTGGGGTGGAGTCGCCGGAGGACCTGTGGCGGTTGGTCGCCGGTGGCGCGGACGGCATGTCGGCGTTCCCCGTCGACCGGGGCTGGTCCGTTCCCGCCGACGCCTCGTACTCCGCCGTCGGTGGTTTCGTGCCCACGGCAGCGCAGTTCGACGCGGGTCTGTTCGGGATTTCGCCGCGTGAGGCGGTGGCGATGGATCCGCAGCAGCGGTTGTTGTTGGAGGTGTCGTGGGAGGC
>NZ_JCANTD010000084.1:0-2430 GCF_059570675.1 Salinispora goodfellowii
ACGGAAGCAAGCACAGCCGCGAACAGAGATCATCAACCCACGACCAGCCAGACAGAACGATCCCGACGGCGTGTCACGAATTCGGCAGCAGAGTCGTTGGAGATGTCCTGACAGGGGAACCCGGCCGTGAGAACATCGACCGGTCCAACGCGGGTCCAGTCGACGGTGCGGATGTCACCGAGGTTGGGCACGCCGGGCCAGTGGTGGGCGCAGACGGTGCGGGCGTGCCGATCGGTTTCGGCGTACCAGGTGAGGTGGCCGCCGAGCACCAGCTCGACGGCCATGTCGAGACCGCCGTAGCCGGTGCACAGCGATCCGATGCGCGGTGCGGGAAGGTGGTCAATCACGCACCTCCGCCACGTCGAGCGTCGGCGACGTACGGTGTGCGGCCACCAGCAGGGGGCGGTAGCTGGGCGCTCCTGCCACGTGGCTCGGATGGCGGTCGATGGTTGAGCTCACGAGACCGCCTCTCCCCCGGCGTTGTCCTGCGCCGTTTCCGCGCCCGAGTCGGTCGGCGTTCTGATGAACACGAGGACGTCCTCGTGGGCGATCAGGTGCATGGGGGTGCCGGCGGCCCGGGCCTTACGGACGGCCTGGAGTTGAAAGAACGACGGGCGGGCGACGAGCCCGCCGTCGCGCACGGCGGCGAGCAGCGCCACGCACCGGTCGACGGGGGTGAGGCCGGCGCGGATGCCGGCGCCGATGACCGCGCTGGGCAGGTCGACCAGTTCGCCGTGCTTGCGCCACGGTCGGGCGGTCACCACGACGACCCCACCGGGCTTGAGGAGGGTGTGGCAGCCGGCGAGGATCTGGGCGAACCCGTCGGCGAGTCCGGTGAGGTCGCGGTAGGCGAGGTTCCCGCGGTCGGTGCCGTCGTTGTAGGCGTTGTCGAACTTGGTCACCCCGTCGGCGCCGGGCCGGACCAGGCCGTGCACGGTCGGCCCGTACGGCGGCGACGTCACCACCAGCGCCACCTGCCCGGCCAGGGCCCCGGGTACGAGCGACAGGATGCCGGTGGCGTCGCCGCGGATCACCCCGGCCCGTCCGGTCGCACCCTGGGCATGGGCGTGCTTGATGTTGGCGTCGGCGATGTCGGACCACCGGGACTCGTACTCCACCCCGATCGCGTCCCGGTCGGCGTGGATCGCCTCGACCAGGGTCGTGCCGATCCCACACATCGGGTCCAGCACCAGGTCACCCGGCTGGGTGTAGGCGGTGACGGCGTGCGCGGCGATCGCGGGCAGCATCCGCGCCGGGTGCTGCACCGACTCGCGCACATACCGGCCGCGGCGCTGGACCGGGCCGGTCGACTGCGCGGTAGCCCACACCGACAGGCCCTCCGGGCCGGGAGCAGCCCGATGACGCCCGGCCGGACCAGTGCTCGTGGCGGCAGCCGTCGTGGTCTGCCCGTCGGGCTCGCTAGGGTTGGTTTGTGCGCGGTGCTTAGCCACGGCGACCACCGCCCTCGCGCCCGCCCCGGCGCGGAGCATGACGCTGGTGCTGGGTCTGGCTGAACACCATCAGGTCCGCGTGGACCCGCAGATGCGCCACCCGCCACCGGTCGCCTAGGGCGGTGGTGAGGGTGAGCAATTCCTCGTCGGTGACGTGGTACACGAACGCGTCCCCGTCAGTGTCGGCGGTGACCGCGACGAGGTGCTGCAGGTAGCCCAGCCCGACGCTGGCGGCGGCCTGGACCACGCCGGAGAAGTCCTCCGGCCCGGCGGTGGTGCCGGCCGGAACGGTGACGACGAGGATCAGGCAGCCACCCGGCTGCAGCAGCGCGGCGCAGCCGGTCAGCAGCCACGCCAGCCGCACCCGGTTGGTCGCGGCATTGGGGTCGAGGGGCCAGCAGGCGACCACGAGACTGGTCGCCTGCTGCAGGGAACCGCCGGGCGGCGGGCCGGCGACCGTGTCGGCCGGTGGGTGCAGGTCCGGGTCGGTGAGGTCGTCCCCGAACCAGGCCCCCATCTCCGGCAGGTCCTCGTCCTCGTCGGTGCCGCCGGCGGTGCCGGCGGGCGGACGGGGAGTGGCCGGGCCGACGATCAGGCTGGACGCGTCGGTGAACCACGCTGGGTGGTGCCGACGGGCCCCGGCCGCACAGGCGGAGGTGAGTGCGTGGTCGGGGGTGAGGTCGACGACCGCCTCACCGGGGCGGCTGTAGGCGGCGATGAGGCGGTCGGCGAGGCGGGTGCCGATGCTGCGGCTGGCGTCGCCCGGGGTGCGGGCGGTGCGCCAGACGGTGAGCGGGACCGGCGGGTCGCCGGCGACCAGGTCGGTCGGGGTCGGGTCGACCCCGGCCAGGAGGCCTGTGTCGACGGTGGGATCGTGCTGCGGATTGTGGTGCTGCGGCGTGTGCTCGCTCATGTGGTGTCGGCTCCGCGCCGCGCCGTGGTGCGCTGACACCCTCAAACCGGTGTTTGTGAGCTGTGG
>NZ_JCANTD010000085.1:0-2409 GCF_059570675.1 Salinispora goodfellowii
GCGGCGGGCCCGCGGGGTGGTCGCCACCTCCATCGCCTGGGGTAGTTGGGGCGGCGGCGGCATGGCCGGCGGCGAGGTCGGCGCGCACCTTGACCGGCTCGGTGTCGGCGTCATGGACCCCCGACTCGCTGTCCAGGCGCTACGGCAGGCCCTCGACCACGATGAGAGTCATCTCGTCGTCGCCGACATCGACTGGGCGCGGTTCGCTCCGATCTACACCCTGGCCCGGCCACGGCCGCTGCTCGCCGACCTTCCCGACGCCGCAACCGAGGCCACCGCCGCCACCGACACGCCGTCGTCTTCGGACCTCGCCGACCGGCTCGCCGCACTGCCCGAGGCCGAGCAGCGCGTACTGCTGCTCGACACGGTCCGCGCAAACGTGGCCGCCGTCCTGGGGTACGGCGACGTCGACCCGGTGGAACCGCGGCGTGCCTTCAAGGACCTCGGCATGGACTCGGTGACCGCCGTGGAGATGCGCAATCGGCTCAGCGTCGCCACTGGGCTCCGGCTCTCCGCGACCCTGGTCTTCGACCACCCCACCCCGGTCGCCCTCGCCGACCAGCTCCGCGCCGAACTCGGATACACCGGCGACACCGCCGGCGGCCTGCTCGCCGAGCTGGACCGGCTCGAGGCCACCGTCGCCAGCCTGTCGCCGGAGGAGATCGAGCGGAACCGGGTGACCGGCCGGCTCCAGTCGATGCTGGCGAAGCTCAACGAGACCCTCGGCACCACCGCGGGCGCCACCCTGGTCGACCGCCTCGAAGCGGCCTCCGCCGACGACGTGTTCAACCTGATCGACAAGGAACTCGGGATGACCTGAGCCGCCACCGCGCTACCCAGGAACGTGTCCCGCTGGCAACGAGTTTGGTGAGGTTCAGATGGCGAACGAAGAGAAGCTCCTCGACTATCTGAAGCGGGTCACGGCCGACCTGCACCGCACTCGGGAACGGCTGCGCGAGGTCGAGTCGCAGGAGCAGGACCCGATCGCGATCATCGGGATGGCCTGCCGCTATCCGGGTGGGGTCTCCTCGCCTGAGGACCTGTGGCGGCTGGTCGTCGACGGCGTCGATGCCATCGGCGACTTCCCGACCGACCGGGGCTGGGACACCGCAGCCCTCTACGACGCCGACCCGGACGCCGCCGGCAGCAGCTACGTCCGGCAGGGCGGCTTCGTCCACGACGCCGCCAAGTTCGACGCCGAGTTCTTCGGCATCTCGCCCCGCGAGGCATTGGCCATGGACCCACAGCAGCGGCTGGTGCTGGAGACGAGCTGGGAGGCGTGCGAGCGGGCCGGTATCAACCCCGACTCGTTGCGCGGCAGCCCCGTCGGCGTCTTCGTCGGCTGCGGCGGCCAGGACTACTGGGACCGGCTCACGGTGCTGCCCGAACCCGTCGAGGCGTACATGAGTACCGGCAGCGCCGGTGCGGTGATCTCCGGGCGGGTTGCGTACAGCCTGGGACTGGAGGGGCCGGCCGTCACCGTCAACACCGCGTGCTCGTCGTCGCTGGTCGCCCTGCACCTGGCCGCGCACGCGCTGCGTCAGCGGGAGTGTGGCCTGGCGCTGGCCGGTGGCGTGACCGTCATGTCGACCCCCGGTGCGTTCGTCGCCTTCAGCCGGCAGCGTGGCCTGGCCTCCGACGGCCGCTGCAAGCCCTTCTCCGATGATGCCGATGGCACCGGATGGGGTGAGGGAGTCGGTATGCTGCTGCTGGAACGCCTCTCCGACGCCCAGCGCAACGGCCACCCCGTGCTCGCTGTGATCCGCGGTTCGGCCATCAACCAGGACGGCGCGTCCAACGGCCTGACCGCCCCGAACGGGATGGCCCAGCAGCGGGTTATTCGTCAAGCCCTCGCCAACGCCGGGCTCACCTCCACCGACGTCGACCTGGTCGAGGCACACGGCACCGGCACCACCCTCGGCGACCCGATCGAGGCGGAGGCGCTGATCGCTACGTATGGCCACGACCGGCCGGCGGATCGGCCGCTCTGGTTGGGCTCGGTGAAGTCCAACATCGGCCACGCCCAAGCCGCCGCCGCTGTCAGCGGCGTGATCAAGATGGTGCTGGCGCTGCGCAACGGTGTGCTGCCCAAGAGCCTGCACGTATCGGAACCCTCCTCGCATGTGGACTGGTCGGCCGGCACGGTGCAGCTGCTCACCGAGGCGCGGCAGTGGCCGGACCACGGCCAACCGCGCCGGGGTGGGGTGTCGTCGTTCGGCGTGAGTGGCACCAACGGGCACGTGATTTTGGAGGAGGCTCCGTTGGTCGAGGCTGCCGAGTCTTCGGTAGGCACGGCTGGATCTTCGGTGGGGGTGGTGGAGCGGCCGGTGGTGTTGTGGCCGGTTTCTGGTCGGTCGGTTAGTGGTCTGGCTGGGCAGGCTGGGCATCTTGCTGATTTTTTGGTTGGGG
>NZ_JCANTD010000086.1:0-2341 GCF_059570675.1 Salinispora goodfellowii
GGACCGCCTTGCCGTCTGGTCTGTCCAACTCGTAGCCCTCCACCCACGCCCACCCGGGGTAGGTCGGCCGATCGAGGACCCGGATCACCCGGACCGTGATCGGGTGAACGAACTGCGGAGAGTAGCGCCGATCCAGGCGAACAATGCTCCCTGCCTTCAGTTCGACGCTGTTTGCTGCCCGCGTGGCTACAGCCTGGCCGGTCACCTCAGGTGCCCAATCACCACAGCGGCGACGACGACCAGGAACACGAGCGCTGCTGTCAGTTTCTGGCGACGCGTCGGTATTCCGGGCGCGGCGTCCCCCTCCGGCGTTGGCACCCGGTCCCCGTCCGGCACCGGGGGTGCCCCGTATGGATCGCGGTTACGGTGCAGCTCCTGATGCCCACTGTCGTCTGCCATCACAGCCTCCGCAGGCCGGCAAACCGTCTAAGTCCGCGCGCTTTCACCACTGGCCCCCGTTCGCCCGCCAGATCTGGGCGGGCGTGAGCCACCCAACCCGACCGGGCTGGAGGAATGCCGCGGTCGGCTGGGTCGCCCATGACGGCGGGGCGACACCTCGGGCCCGGGGTGTCGGCTGCACTGGAGTGTCGTTCCGGGGGTTGCGGCGACGGCGCAGAAAGCGGAACAGCATGGCTATCTCCTCGGTGGCTGGAAGGCCGCTCCACCTCGGGCGAGTGAAGCGGCCAGGCGAGGCCCACCCCGGTCCAGCGACAGTGGAGCAAGCACGCACTGCAACCACTCTCTGCCCCAGGGGGTAGCGTTGCAATCATTTAGGCTGGGACATATCACGATGGGTGTCCTACTCTTGGGAGTAGGCCGAAATCAGTTCCACGCTCGGTAGACGGACTGCTCCAATTTGAGACAGGAGGCCGAATGACTCATTCCGGATCATCCATACCGCGTAGGCAGCTCGGGCGGTACCTGAAGCAGGGCCGCGAGGAAGCCGGTCTGTCCCTGGAGGCCGCTGGCGAGGCGCTGGAGTGGTCGCGGTCCACCATGTACCGGATTGAGGGCGGTGGGTCGGCCGTCAAGGCACGCGATGTCGCGGCCATGTGCGCCCTGTATGGCATGCCCTCCGAGATGACCTCGGCCCTGATTGCCCTAGCGGCTGAGACCAAGGCCAAGGGCTGGTGGCACGCCTACGGCGATACCTTGCCGGCTTGGTTTGAGCTGTACGTAGGGATGGAGTCGGCAGCGTCGCGTTTGCGGCACTGGGAGCCGGACATGATCCCCGGGCTACTCCAGACGAGAAGGTATGCCGAGCACCTGCTCCAGTCACATCCGGGACTCACAGAGCGGGAGATCGGGCACCTCGTCGAGCTGCGCATGGAGCGCCAGAGGATCTTGGCGCGGAGGAAGCCAGATCCTCCGCGCCTAGACGTGATCGTGAATGAGGGCGTACTGCGCCGGCCGATGCCCGGCATGGCGGAACAGCTTAACCACCTGCACAACCAGGTGATCGCCGAGGTCGCAACGATCCGAATCGTGCCCTTGAACACGAGCCCAAACTATGCCCTCGCCGGCGGTGACTTCGTCTTGTTGGAATTTCCGACGATCGGTGTTCGTACCCCAGAGCCCACGACCGTCTACAGTGAGTCACTGACAGGCGCGTTGTACCTCGACAAGGCGGCAGAGGTTGCGGCGTACTCTGTGAGATGGAGAATGCTGGAGAGTCTGTCGCTCGATGCAGACCAATCGGCCGACCTGTTGGCCATGATTGCCAAGGAGATGTCACGATGAGTAACTTTATCGGTGCTGTGTGGCGTAAGAGTAGCCGCAGCGGTGGCACCGGTGGCAACTGTGTGGAGGTGGCCGACAACCTCTCCGGCGTCGTGGGCGTCCGGGATAGCAAGGACCCGACCGGCCCGGCGCTGGTGTTCGGGCCGGCGGCGTGGCGGTCGTTCGTCGCCTGGCTCCCCGAGCAGCACTGACCACCGCAACCTCCTAGAAATGCAAAGCCCCAACCCGGGGTCCGGGTTGGGGCTTTGCTGTGCTACCGGGCTTCGGCTACTGCGGACGCCCGCGAATCAGAGCCCAAAGCCCTGCTGTACAGATCACCGCAGTCCACCAAAAGGCTTTGGCCAGTGGCGAAGCCTTGCGAATGACACTCGACATCACGATCTCCTCGCCTCCACAAGCCCCAAGAGCTTAGCCGGCCCAGCGGTTCCGTTCGATCGAAATTCCGACAGTCCGGCCCGCCGAACGGGTTAGGTCCCGCACCTTTTTGGCCCCCTTTGCGCACACATGATGCTTACTTTTTCGGCTTCTTGCTGGCCTTTGCCTGCATGTACACTGCCAGTAGGTTCGCGCTGGCGTGGACCAGCTCGGGACACTGGTCGTC
>NZ_JCANTD010000087.1:0-2291 GCF_059570675.1 Salinispora goodfellowii
ACCATCACCCGCAACATCGCCGGCGGCTCGGGTGGCGGCATCGCCAACAACGGCACCACCCGGGTCAAGTACTCCACAGTCGACCGCAACACCGCCAACAACACCAATGAGCAGGGAGGCGGAATCTACAGCGCCGGACTGCTGGAGGTCGTCAAATCCCACATCGACAACAACATTTCTGAATTTGGCGGTGGTATCTACTCGTCCAACAGCACGGTCACGGTCAAGGGTGGCACCATCTCCGGCAACCAGGCGGCCATCGCTGGCGGGCTGTACATATCAAGCGGCATCGGCGTGGTCACCGACACCCGGATCGCCGGGAACTCCGCTGGCGACACGGGTGGTGTCCGGGTCGCCACTGCTGGACAGGTGACGCTGCGGAAGGTGACTCTCACGGAAAACACAGCCCAGGTTGTTGGTGGCTTGGCGGTTTCCGGGCCCACCAACGGGGGTGCTTCCTTCGGGATCGTCGAGGACAGTGTCATCAAGAACAACATCGCTACCGAAGGCGACGCCGGAGGGGTCTCCAACGGGGGGCAAGCGGTGGTGCGGGACACGAAGATCATTGGCAACCAGGCTGAGCAGGGTGGCGGCATCTTGAACTCCGCTCAGGCGACGATCTCGCTCTTCTCGACAAAGGTCATCAAGAATGTTGCCGTAACGAACGGTGGGGGGATCTTCAACAGCGCCGCCGGCACGGTCAACCTCAACAACGCCACCGGCACCGTGGTGATCAAGAATCGACCCAACAACTGCGTCAACGTTCCCGACTGCGCCGGATAGCCTGCCCACAAACGGACAAACAGCGAAGTTCCGCCCCGTCACCCAGCGGTGACGGGGCGGAACCGTTACTCTTCCCGCGCCGGCCGAGAGGCCACCCAGTTGCGCCAGCCCGACCCGACGGCCGAGGCGGGGACCGTGGGTCTCCCTACCCGCACCGGCCTTCCGGCTGCCCGTCACCATGCTGGCCGGGTCGCCCATCGGCTACGTCACCGTTGGATTCGCGGGCGATGCCGATCCGCTCCAGCCGTTCCCGCACCTCGGTCGCGTGCTGCTGCGCGATGGTCATGTCGGCCCCGGCGGCCTGAAGCAGTTCGACGGTTGGCTGGCTGACCCCGTACGGATCGGCCAGCGCCACCCCGGCCTGGATGCCCAGTAGCACCGGGTCGTCGGTGATCGCCCGTACGGCGGCAACTGCCACCTCCTGCGGCAGGCCCCGGCCTTCGCCGATGCTGTACCGGTTGGCTGTGCCTGCCAGTTCAGCCAGGAGCAACCGCTGCGGCTGCGGCAGCGACGGCATGTACACCATCCTGTGACCGTACCCAGGTAGGGGCCTCGCGAACCCCCAACCGTCTGATCGTCCGCCATCCGTCCAACCATCCGGGTGGGCCGGTTGGTACGGCTTGCCGTGGCGGCTTCGTCCTGAGGAGGCGGGCCGCCCGGGAGGACCTGGGCCGCCGAGTAGCGGGCCCGCTCGCACCGACGTGACGGTGGGAGCGGGCCCTCGTGGTTCTGCGGCTTCGCTATCCGGCGCAGCCGGGGACGTCCACGCAGTTGTTGGGTCGGTTCTTGATGACGATGGTGCCGGTGGCGGTGTTCAGGTTCACCGTGCCGGCGTTGTTGAAGATGCCCCCACCGTTGGTGGTGGCGATGTTCTCGACCACCTTCGTGGTGAAGAGGCTGATGGTGCCGTCATTCTGGATGCCGCCACCCTGGCTCGCCTGGTTGCCGATGACCTTGGTGTGTCGCAGCACCGTCTGCCCCGCGGTGAAGAGTCCTCCGCCGACAACCGAGGTCAGATTGTTCTTGATCACGCTGTCCTCGATGGTCGCGAAGCTTTCTCCTGCCCCGGCTCCGGAGACGAACAAGCCGCCGCCTAAGCCCGATGAGGTGTTGTCAGTGAGACTGACGTGCCGCATCGTCAGCTGGCTCCCGGTGTCGGCTCGGATACCACCGCTGCTGCCACTGACGGTGTTCCCGGTGATTTTGGTGCCGGTAACCGTGCCGATGGAGCTGGACAGGAACATCGCTCCCCCGTTGGATGCCTGGTTGCCGGAGACGGTGCCGCCCTTGATGGTGACGGTGCTGGTGGTCGAGAAGACGCCACCACCGTTGTCGCCACTGGTGTTGTTGTTGATGTGGGATTTGACGATCTCCAGTAGGCCGGTGCTGTAGATTCCGCCACCTGCTTCGGCCGCGGTGTTGCGGTCGACTGTGGAGTACTTGACCCGGGTGGTGCCGTTGTTGGCGATGCCGCCACCCGAGCCGCCGGCGATGTTGCGGGTGATGGT
>NZ_JCANTD010000088.1:0-1833 GCF_059570675.1 Salinispora goodfellowii
ACGGCGGGTGCCGCCAACCCCCTGGTCAACCGGGCCCTGGGAAACTACGCCCGGGGGATAGTCAAGCTCCGCGCCGGATCATGGCTCCTCGCCCAAGCCGGCGGCAGCCTCACCGACTATGCCCGGGTGATCGGCGTGCGCCTTCCGCAGCAGCCGGTAGCGGGGGAGCGAAAGGTCGAGCCGTCTCCGGGCGAGCGAAGCGACACCCCCGAGCGTCGACGCAACCAGCGGTCGTCCTTACTGGGCAAGCAAGGGCCAGCCGGCGAACCGCCCCGTTGACCGATCAACCGGCCGATGATGATGCTGCTGGTGGCTGGCGGTGGGTCAGTCACCAGCCTTCACCACCCCCACGAGGTGCTTTCCGACGAGATCTCCGGCCTGCTTGAGGTTGCAGTTGACTATCTCCGGGGATCCGGAGTGACTCAAGGGTCGGTCCCCATGGTTGGGGGCGTTGGGTGCTGGGCCGTCTCCGGTTTGCAGACCAGGGGTACGGCTTGTAGCCAACATAGGCTATCAAGATAGCTCTAGTCAATGCCTCTGGTGCTACCTTGCTCGCGCAGGTTCCCTGTGATGCAATGGCGGTTGCAGACCAGGGAGTTGTAATGCCCACTACCGCCAAGTGGGTGTGGTTGGCTGACCGCATCCGGGAACAGATCGCATCCGGCGAGCTTGCGCCGGGGGCGAGGCTGCCGTCGATGACGGAGTTCCGCCGTGATTACGGCGTGTCTCAGATGGTGGTACGCAATGCCATGCTCGTGTTGAAGGCTGAGGGTCTGGTCTATGGGGTTCCAGGCGTCGGGGTGTACGTCGCGGAACGCGACGATGCCCCGTCTGCGTGATCGGCCACGGTGACGTTGAATCGCCCACCACGAGGTCAACGACGACGCTCATGACCGGTGACCGGGGGCGGATGTCGTTCGACGTGCACTTCATGGTCAACGGTTGCCGGGCGGCCGGGTGAACCAGGTCCAGGTCGAAGCTGTGGAGTTGGCGGTCGTCATGCCGGGTCGGCGGCGGGGAAGGCGTCCGTAGCGGGCGAAGGCTGCTTCGGCGGTTGCTCGGCCTGGGCATGGCTCGGGCTGCCGGCACGTTACGCACCGACCGGCGACGCCGGTCGCCAAGTGTCGCTCCAGTTCCACCTGCGCGTGGTTGACCTGCTCCATCGCTGCCTGCGTCAGGTACGTGGTGGTCATTTCGCGCCTGCCGGCTCAGCGATGCCGCACCGATGGTGCGCTTCTGCGGCGCGGACCGCTCGACCCGCCGATGCCTCCGGCTTGTTCACGCGAGCGCACCGTCGCCCGCACCGGTAGCCGGTTTCGAGGTGCGGTGCCTGGTGTCGCGGCAACCCGGGCAGTCCAGCGTGTCGCCGCAGGACGGGCACCATCGTTGGGCACGTTTGAACGTCCACATCCCGGCGACCCAGCCGAGAAGGGCGGCCCCCAGGGCGGCCATGGCGAGGGACATTGTCAGCAACCTCCTCATGATCACAACGAATGCCTTGGTCTGATCCTAGGCTATCCTGATAGCCTAGGTGCTGATCTGAGGTTACCGATGGAAGCCCGTTTTGGGAACCCGAGCCGGGCCGCTGTCCGCACCACGGACCACCCGCCGCCACCCGCCGCCACCCGTCCAGAGCCCAGCAATGCCCGCCGACTCGCTGTCGGCCCCGATTTCATGTTCGAGCACACCCGGAGGTACAGCCGTGAGCCTGCCCGACGTCACCGCCGTGTTGCGAGACCTGCACGTCTCCGTCCATCAACAGCAGGAGAGGGCGAAGGCCGTAATCCAAGACGCGGAGAAAGTCCGAGCCGAGTTTCGCGCGCTTACGGCGGG
>NZ_JCANTD010000090.1:0-1546 GCF_059570675.1 Salinispora goodfellowii
TGCACCGCCACCAAATGCCGAGCCACCGCCGCACCCAACGCACCCGTCGCACCAGTAACCAACACCGTGCCCGTACCGAAGAGCGGAGCGTCCGGCTGCATGGTCGGCGGCGTCCGGCGCACGATCCGCGGAACGGAGACGACTCCGTCCCGGATCGTCACCTGCGGCTCGCCGGCGGCCAGGGCGAGCGGAAGGACGTCGACGAGCTGGTCGGTGTCGGCGTCAACGAGAAGGAAACGGTCGGGGTTCTCGGCCTGCGCGGAGCGCAGCAGCCCCCACACGGCCGCACCGGCCAGGTCGGTCACGTCGTCACCGACGGCATGCCGGGTGAGGACGACGAGCCGGGCGGTCGTGGGCTCCGCCAGCCAGCGCTGGGCGATCGCCAACACCCGGTTCACCTCGGCGTGCACGTCGTCGGTGCCTCCGGCCGGCAGCACCACCAGCTCGGTCGGGCCGTCGCCGTTCCCCGGGCCGGTGGTCCGAGTGCGGCCGTCGCCGGTGGGGGCCGGGGCGGTGTCGGGGTGCCAGGTCCACGTAGGGGTGGTTTCGGGCGCGGTGCGGCCGAGGGGGTGCCAGTCGAGACCGAAGAGCGCGTCGGCGACCCCGGTGGCCGTGGTGACCTGCACCGGGCGGAGCACCAGCGACTGAACGCTCGCGACAGGCGCGCCGACGGCATCGGCGACCGCGATCCGGATGCCCGTGTCGGACGGGGTGAGCCGTACCCGGAGGCTGGTGGCACCGGTGGCGTGCAGTGCCACGCCCGACCAGGCGAACGGCAGACCCCGGTGGGTGTCGTGGTCAGCTCGGGTGAGGGCGTGCAGGCCGGCATCGAAGAGCGCCGGGTGCAGACCGTAGCCGTCGGTCTCCGCGCCGTCGGGGAGATCGACCTCGGCGTAGAGTTCCTCGCCGGCCCGCCAGGCGTGGCGCAGACCCTGGAACATGTGGCCGTAGTCGAGTCCGCCGGCCGCGAGGTCGTCATAGAGCCCGGTCAGGGGCAGCGGTTCGGCGTCGGCGGGCGGCCACTCGGTGAGGGCGACGCCGGGGGTGTCGCTGGCGGTCAGGACTCCGGTCGCGTGCCGGGTCCATGGGGCGTCGTCGTGTTCGCGGGAGTGCACCCCGACGGCGCGGCGACCGGTCGGGTCGGGTGCCTCCACCGCAAGTTGGACCTCGACGCTGCCGCTGTCCGGTACGACGAGCGGGGCGTGCAGGGTCAGCTCGTCGATCAGGTCGACGCCAACCTGGTCGCCGGCGTGGAGGGCGAGTTCGACCAGCCCGGTGCCGGGGAACACGACGGTGCCGCCGACCGAGTGGTCGGCGAGCCACGGGTGGGTGATCAGGGACCAGCGGCCGGTGAAGACGGCGCCGTCGGTGTTGGCCAACGGCACCGCGGCGTCGAGCAGGGGGTGGGTGTCGGCGAGGAGTCCAGCGCCGACTAGGGCCGGGTCGTAGAGCCAGTAGTGCTGGTGTTGGAAGGCATACGTCGGCAAATCCACCCGCCGCCCACCCCCACACACCACACCCCAATCCAAATCCACACCCGACACCC
>NZ_JCANTD010000091.1:0-1518 GCF_059570675.1 Salinispora goodfellowii
CTACTGGATCGACGCTCCGGCTGATCCCGGTGATGCCACCGCGATGGGTCTGGACTCCGCCGACCACCCGCTGCTCGGCGCGGCGGTCACCCTCGCCAACGCCGACGGCGCCGTCCTCACCGGACGGCTCTCCCTCGACCGGCACCCCTGGCTCGCCGACCACGTCGTCAACGGCGCGGTGATCTTCCCCGGCACCGGCTACGTCGAGCTCGCCCTGCACGCCGGTGCCCAGGTCGGCGCCGAAACCGTCGATGAGTTGACCATTGAGACCCCGCTGGTGCTGCCCGAACGCGGCGCCGTCCAACTCCAGGTCGTCGTCGGCGCCGCCGACGCCGGCCCGGCCCGCTCCATCCAGGTGTACGCCCGCAGCGCCGACGCCGACGACCAGTGGACCCGGCACGCCAGCGGCCTGCTCACCACCGGCCGCCGGAGCACCGGAACCGTCCTCAGCGAATGGCCGCCCACCGGTGCCGAACCGGTGTCCACCGACGACCTCTACCACCACCTGGCCACCGGCGGCCTGGCCTACGGCCCGATCTTCCGGGGGCTGCGCCGGGTGTGGCGACGCGACGACGAGTTCTACGTCGAGGTGAACCTCCCCGAGAACGTGGAGGCCGACGGCTTCGGCCTGCACCCCGCGGTACTCGACGCCGGCCTGCACGCCCTCGGCCTCGCCGAGGATGACACCTTCCGCGGGCTACCGTTCGCTTGGTCGGGCATCACCCTGCACGCCACTGGCGCGGCCGCCGTACGGATCCGGCTCACCCCGGTCGGCTCCGGGGTCCGGGTGGTGGTCGCCGACGCGGCCGGTGCCCCCGTCGCCACGGTTGATTCGCTGGTCCTGCGGCCGGTCCAGGCGCACCAGAGCGGCGGCATCTCCGACGCGCTGTTCGACCTCACCTGGCAGGAGATCGGCACGCCCGCGGCGCTGACCGAACCTGACTGGGCCTACCACCCGGCCGTCCGGCCCGAGCTCGTCCCCACCGGCACCGCTCAGGGGGTGTCCGACCCACTCGCCCGGGACGGAGCGACCGCCGCCGCACTGCTGGTGCTGACCGCCGGAATCGGCGGGGACGTCGCCGGCCCGCAGGCGGTGCACGACGAGGTGAATCGGGTGCTCGGCCTGGTACAGGAGTGGTTGGCCGGCCCGAACACCCACCGGCTGGCGGTGCTCACCCGACACGCTGTCGGCGACGACGTTACCGACCTGGCCGGTGCGGCCGTGTGGGGGTTGCTCCGCTCCGCGCAGACCGAGAACCCGGACCGGCTGCTGTTGGTTGACACCGATACCGACACCGACCCGACTGGGGACGTCACGTCGCTGCTCGCTGTGGCCCTGGCCGCCGGTGAACCGCAGGTACGGGTCCGTCGCGGGGTGGTCTCGGTGCCCCGGCTCACCCGCCAGTCCGTCGCACCATCCCTCCCGGACGCTCCGCTCTTCGGTACGGGCACGGTGTTGGTTACTGGTGCGACGGGTGCGTTGGGTGCGGCGGTGGCTCGGCATTTGGTGGCGGTGCA
>NZ_JCANTD010000092.1:0-1499 GCF_059570675.1 Salinispora goodfellowii
GATGTGGTTCATGCTCCGGTGTGGGGTTTGGTGCGTGCTGCGCAGGCGGAGAATCCGGGTCAGTTTGTGTTGGTGGATGCGGATCCGGGGACTGCGGTGGAGGAGATTCTGGCGGCGGTGGGTACGGGGGAGCCGGAGTTGTCGTTGCGGGGTGGGCAGGTGCGGGTGCCGCGGTTGGCTCGTGTGGGTGCGGACGTGGGTGTGGGTGCGGACGTGGGTGTGGGTGCGGACATGGGTGTGGGTGTGGGTGGTGGTGTGTTGTGGGGTGAGGGCACGGTGTTGGTTACTGGTGGTACTGGTGTGTTGGGTGCGTTGGTTGCGCGGCATTTGGTGGTGGTGCATGGGGTTCGGGATTTGGTGTTGGTGTCGCGGCGGGGTGTGGCGGCGCCGGGTGCGGTGGAGTTGCGTGCTGAGTTGATGGGGTTTGGTGCGGTGGTGGAGGTGGTGGCGTGTGATGTGGCTGATCGGGATGCTGTTGCTGTTTTGTTGGATGGTGTTCCTGGGTTGAGTGCTGTGGTGCATACGGCTGGTGTGTTGGATGACGGTACGGTGGCTGGTTTTACTGAGGAGCAGTTGGATTCGGTGTGGCGGGCTAAGGCGGCGCCGGCGTGGTATTTGCATGAGTTGACTCGTGATCGGGGTTTGGCGGCGTTTGTTTTGTTTTCTTCTGCTGCGGGGTTGGTGGATGGTTCTGGTCAGGGTAATTATGCGGCGGCAAATGTTTTTTTGGATGCGTTGGCTGGGTTGCGGCGGGGTCTTGGTTTGCCGGCGGTGTCGTTGGCGTGGGGGTTCTGGGAGCAGCGTAGTGGGATGACGGCGCATTTGGGTGATGCTGAGGTGGCTCGGATGGCGCGTTCTGGTGTTTTGCCGATTGGTTCGGAGCGGGGTTTGGCGTTGTTTGATGCGGCGGTGGGGGCTGATGAGTCGGTGTTGGTGCCGATCCGGTTGGATCTGGCTGCGTTGCGTGTTCAGGGGCAGCAGATGCCGGCGCTTTTCCGTGGTTTGGTGCGGCTGCCGGCTCGTCGGGCGGTGGGTGGTGGGGTTGTTCCGGTCGGTGGTTCTGCTCTTGAGCGGCAGTTGGCGGCGCTTGGTGTGGATGACCAGCATCGGGTGTTGTTGGATTTGGTGCGGGTGAATGTGGCTGGTGTTCTTGGTCATGACAGTGCTAGTGCTGTGGACCCGGATCGGGCGTTTCGGGACTTTGGTTTCGATTCTCTTGCGGCGGTGGAGTTGCGGAATCGGCTTAATGTTGCCGTCGGGTTGCGGTTGCCGGCGACTCTGGTTTTTGATTATCCGAATCCGGTGGCGCTCGCCGGCTACCTGCATGGTCGGATTTTTGGGGTGGCGACTTCTGGCGTTTCTGTGGTGGCTGCGCCGGTTGTCGGTGATGAGCCGGTGGCGATTGTCGCGATGAGTTGTCGTTTTCCGGGTGGGGTGGCTACTCCGGAGCAGTTGTGGGAGTTGTTGGAGGGTGGTGTTGATGCGGTTTCCGGGTTTCC
>NZ_JCANTD010000093.1:0-1467 GCF_059570675.1 Salinispora goodfellowii
CGTCGAACACCTCCGCGAACACCGGGAACCGCCCCACCAGACCGGCACCCATCCCGATGCGCTGCGCACCCTGACCGGTGAACAGGAACGCGGTCTTCCCGGCCGCGGCGACGCCGCCGGCCCGGCCGGCCTCGATCTCGGCGAGCCCGGCGAGGAAGCCCGGCAGGTCGGCGGCGACGACCGCCGCGCGGTGGGCGAGTCGGGCCCGTGTGGTGGCCAGCGAGACCGCGACGTCGGCCGGGGCGGGGTGCCCGGCGAGCAGCTCCCGCAGGTTGGCGGCCTGCGCCCGCAGCGCCGCCCCGGTGCGGCCGTGCACCGCCCAGACCACGGGACGGTCCACCGGCTCCGGCGCGGGAGGTGCGGGTTCGGCGGGCGGCGCTTCGAGGATCGCGTGGGCGTTGGTGCCGCTGATGCCGAAGGAGGAGACGGCGAAGCGGCGGGGCCGCTCGTCGGTGGTGTCCCAGGGCCGGGCCTCGGTGAGCAGCCGGACGGCTCCGGCGGACCAGTCGACCTCCGGGGTCGGCGCGTCGACGTGCAGCGACGCCGGCAGCTCCTGGTGTCGCACCGCCATGACCATCTTGATGATCCCGGCCACGCCGGCCGCGGCCTGGGTGTGGCCGATGTTCGACTTCACCGACCCCAACCACAACGGCCGGTCCCGGTCCTGCCCGTAGGTCGCCAGCAACGCCTGCGCCTCGATCGGGTCACCCAGCGCGGTGCCGGTGCCGTGCGCCTCGACCGCGTCGACGTCGGTTGCGGCGAGGTTCGCGTTCGCCAGCGCCTGGGTGATGACCCGCTGCTGGGCGGGCCCGTTGGGGGCGGTCAGGCCGTTCGAGGCGCCGTCGGAGTTGACCGCGCTGCCGCGGACCACGGCGAGCACGCGGTGGCCGTGGCGGCGGGCGTCCGACAGCCGCTCGACGACGAGCACGCCCGCGCCCTCGGCCATGCTGGTGCCGTCGGCGGCGGCGGCGAACGGCTTGCACCGGGCGTCGGCGGCGAGGCCGCGCTGCCGGGCGAACAGGGTGAAGATGCTGGGGTTGGTCAGCACGGTGACGCCGCCGGCGAGGGCGAGGTCGCACTCGCCGGCGCGCAGCGCCTGCGCGGCCAGGTGCAGCGCGACAAGCGACGACGAGCACGCGGTGTCGACGGTGACGGCCGGGCCTTCCAGCCCGAACTGGTAGGCCACCCGACCGGACATGATGCTTGTCGCCGCGCCGGTCAACAGGTGTCCTTCCACCTCGTCGGGCAGGTCGACACCGACGCCGTAGGTGGAGGACGCCGCGCCGACGAACACGCCGGTGGGCGTGCCGCGCAGCGAGTCCGGGGCGATGCCGGCGCGTTCCAGCGCCTCCCAGGACACCTCCAGCAGCATTCGTTGCTGGGGGTCCATGGCGAGGGCTTCGCGGGGGGAGATGCCGAACAGGCGGGCGTCGAACTCGGCGGCGGCGTCGACGAAACCACCCTCAC
>NZ_JCANTD010000094.1:0-1425 GCF_059570675.1 Salinispora goodfellowii
CCTCGCCCAGTCAGATTCCGTCAGAGGTGGAGGCGCTGATCTGTGAGCTGCGCCGGAACCATCCTCGCTGGGGTGCCCGTCGTCTCGTCTTCGAGCTAGGCCGCCGGGACTGTCCTGGGCCGGTTCCGTCGCGGATCACGGTGCATCGGGTACTGATCCGACACGGGCTGGTCACCCCGACACCTCGCCGCCGTCGTCGTGAGGACTACAAGCGGTGGGAACGCAGTCGACCGATGGAGCTGTGGCAGCTGGACATCGTCGGTGGTATCCGCCTCGCTGACGGTGGTGAGGCAAAGGTCGTCACCGGCGTTGACGACCACTCCCGGTTCTGCGTCATTGCGGCCGTGGTCCGCCGAGCAACCGGCCGGGCCGTGTGTCTGGCCTTCACCGAAGCCTTGCAACGGTTCGGGATGCCCGAGGAGGTCCTGACGGACAACGGCAAGCAGTTCACCGGCCGGTTCAACCAGCCCCGCCCAGCCGAGGTGTTATTCGAACGCATCTGCCGTGAGAACGGCATCGCGGCCCGCAACACCAAACCCCGCACCCCGACTACGACCGGCAAGGTCGAACGGTTCCACCAGACCTTGCAACGCGAACTCCTCGACGATGTCGAGGTCTGGGCCAGCCCGGAGGAGGCCCAGGCTGCCATCAACGTGTTCCGGCACGAATACAACACCCAACGACCGCACCAATCCCTCGCGATGGCGTTCCCGGTCGACCGGTTCCCCAGTCCGCTAGCTGACGAGCAACTGCCGCTGCGGCTGCCCCCGACGCTGACCAGCACAACCCCCGCCCCCCGAGAACCGCTGCCACCCCCACCATCAGCACCGACGTCATCCGCCGCCTCAGCCACCATTGCCGCCGCACCAGTGACGACCGGCGATGATGTCGGCCTAGCCGTGGAGCTCACCCGCCTCGTTCCCGCCTCGGGCAACCTCACCGTCTGCGGGCAACAGTTCTGGCTCAGCCCCACCCGAGCCGGACTTCCAGTCACCCTCTGGGCCGACGCCACCGTCGTCCACCTGCTCATCAACGGCGTCCGACTCAAGACCGTCCCATCCCGGCTCACCTCCGCCAACCTGCGGCAACTCCTCACCGACGACGGCCGACCTGCCGGGCGACCACCGATCACCACTGGCACCGCCCAGCCCGGCGCCCCCATCGAGGTCGAACGGCTCGTCAACGCCACCGGCCTGATCAGCCTCGCCGGCCGGCAACACCCCGTTGGCTACCACTTGGCCGGCCGCCGCGTCACCGTCCGACTCGACCGCGGCCTCATGCAGATCAGCGCCGACGGAGTCCTGCTGCGAAGCCTGCCAAACCCGCTGACATCAGCCAAAATCGCCGACATCCGCGACGCCCGCCCCGCCGGACCCCCACCAACCTCACCAGCCGAACCGCTACGAGTCGAACGTCGAGTCAGCT
>NZ_JCANTD010000095.1:0-1390 GCF_059570675.1 Salinispora goodfellowii
CAGGGCGGTTGCGTAGTCGGTTGAAGGGTCTGTGAGCTGGGGTTTTTGGCGGCTGAATGGGTGGGGCCGGGTCCATGTAGGACGGGTGCGGCCTGTTCGTGATCATGGTGTTTGCGAAGACAACCGTGATCGAGAACTGGACGCACCCGCTGATGTCATCATCACTGACCGAGATCGTGCTGCCGCAGCGACCCCCGCACCTGCCGTGCCCGACCGTGGTCACCGATGGTGACCGGCGGAGCTTGTTCGTCGCGTTGGCAGCGGTGGACGACCCGCGGGATCCGCGGGGCCGCCGGTATCCCCTCGTTGCGATCCTGGCGGCGGCGGTGTGTGCGGTGATCGCCGGGGCGTGCACGTTCGCCGCGGTCAGCGATTGGGTGCGGTTCCAGGACCGCGTGGTCTGGGCCCGGCTCGGCTTCGATGGCCGGGTTCCGGCCGCGACGACGGTGTGGCGGCTGCTGATCCGTATCGACGCCGACGTGTTGTCGCAGGTCCTGGCCCGATGGCTCCGATCGCGGGCGGCACCGGCCCCGGTGGCTGGTCATTGGTGGCGCCGGGTCATCGCCGTCGACGGCAAGGTCGCCCGCGGTGCCCGGCTGGCCGACGGCCGCCAGGTGCACCTGCTCAGCGCGTATGACACCAGCACCGGCATCGTGCTCGCCCAGGTCCAGATCGAGGTGAAGTCGAACGAAATCCCCGCGTTCACGCCACTGGTGCGCCTGGTCAAGACCGTGTTGGGCTCGCTGGAGGGTGTGCTGTTCGTGGCGGATGCGTTGCATGCGCAGGTCGGGCACGCCGATCTGCTCGCCGAGCACGGCGCGCATCTGATGGTCACGACCAAGGCCAACCAGCCGAAGCTGTTCGCCCAGCTCAAAGCTCTACCGTGGGCGCAGGTGCCGGTCGGGGCGCAGACCCGCGAGACCGGTCACGGCCGTAAGGAGACCCGCACGGTCAAGGCACTGACTGTCGCGACCCCGGGCGGGATCGGCTTCCCGGAGGCCGAACAGGCTGTCCGGCTCACCCGGACCCGCACGGTCAAAGGCAAGACCAGCCGCGAGACGGCGTACCTGACGATCTCCCTGCCCGCCGGTCAGGCCCGGCCGGTCGATCTGGGCGCCTGGGCTCGGGCGGAGTGGCAGATCGAAAACAGGGTGCACTATGTACGAGATGTCACGTTACGTGAAGATGCGCATCAAGCCCGGACCGGGAACGGACCCGCTGTCTTCGCCACCCTCCGTAACACCTCGATCGGGCACCACCGCCTCAACGGCGCCACCAACATCGCCGAAGCCACCCGCGAAGCCAGCCAGCGTCCCCACGACCTCATCACCGCTGTGACCACCGGAAAACCGACCGTGAACAGGCTAAACGGCACTACGCAATAGCCCTG
>NZ_JCANTD010000096.1:0-1144 GCF_059570675.1 Salinispora goodfellowii
ACGCCGTGGCCCAACCCGGCAGCACCATCACCACCGGCAAACAGTGGCTCCGCCCCGTCCACGCCGGCAACGGCACCCCCGACGACTACACCGACGTCAACGCTGAAGGCAAGATCGCCGTCGTCACCCGCAGCGACGAGGTCAGCGCACCCGACCGGGCCGCCGCGGCGGCCGCCGCCGGAGCCGAACTGCTCCTGGTCGTCAACGACAACCCCGGGATCCTGTACGAGGATGTCGGCGAATCGCCCATTCCGGTGGCCAGCGTCCACCGTGATATCGGAAACATCCTGACCAGACTGGCCGAATACGGGATGCCGCCGCTGAAGGTCACCCAGGAGAAATACCCCGACACCACCTATGACCTGACCCAGGTCTGGCGGGAACAGGTGCCGGACCAGCCCCTCACCTACCATCCCAGCCACCAAGACCTGGCCCGAATCGACGCCCGATACCACGCCGTCCACGACACCGAAGGCATAGGCTACCGCGCCGACACGGCCATCGGCCACGCAGTCGGGGTTCTCGAACCGGAGTGGTATCCCAGCACCCGTACCGAATGGGTCACCCCGGGTATCCCCTGGATCGAGGGCCACCTACAGGATGACCTCGTCATAGCGGCGGACGCACATACCTACGCCAAGGGCACGACCACCAGAGTGGACTGGTTCGCGCCCGCCATCCGGCCGGCCTTCAACCATTCATCCTATATTCGAAACAGCCGGTACCAGGACTACATGACTCTCAGCCCGCACCCCTGGAGCCCTTCGGGCGTGCTCGACTACGGCGGGACGATGGGGAATTCCGCCCAGGAACACATCAAGCTCTATCAGGGCAACACCCTGCTGCACGAGAGAACCACGGGCTCCGCCCTGCAGCGCAAGGAGGTGCCGGCCGGCACCCTGCCGTACCGGCTGGTGTTGGACGCGTCGCGCTCGGCAGACGACTGGCGGCTGTCGACCCGTACCCACACCGAGTGGGACTTCATCTCCAGCACCAACGACGCCGACCGGTACGACCCCGTCCCGCTCACGCTGCTCCAACTCGACTATGAACTGGACACCGACCTACGAGGCGACGTCGAGGCCGGCACCCGCCAGCAAATCAGCATCACCGCCAGACCCCAGCCCGGCGGCTCCGGCACCGG
>NZ_JCANTD010000097.1:0-1140 GCF_059570675.1 Salinispora goodfellowii
CGGTGTCGATCTCCTTCCCCGTGTGGTGAGGAGCTGCCAGCGCCGGGGCGGACCGGGCATGGTGCTTCTCGGCTACCAGGCGGGTGGTAGCAGCCACCCCGCACGCTAACTAGCTGTCATCCCGAATAAAGATGAATATGAAGTATTTGCCCCGGACTAGACAGGTAGCCGCGGCGGATTCGGGCATACCTGAGGAGGGCGGCGACTCGCGGGCAGGGTCAGGGCTGGCAGTTGCCCCGTTGGTCAGTCCGGTCCTTGGGGGTCAGGATCTTCCGGGCGGACCCCCTCGTTCGGTGTGCGGCATGGAGGTTGCTAACCGGCGCAGCCGGGAACATCGACGCAGTTGTTGGGTCGGTTTTTGATTACGACTGTGCCGGTTGCGGTGTTGAGCTCCACCGTGCCGCCGCTGTTGAAGATCCCTCCGCCGTCGGTGATGGCGACGTTCTTGACCACCTTCGTGCCGACGAGGATGGCTGTGTCAACGTTAAAAATGCCAGCACCCCGATCGGCCTGATTTCCGGTGATCTTGGTTTTTCGGGACACTAGCTCTGCAAGGTTGTAGATGCCGCCGCCATCGGTGGCGGCGGTGTTGTTCGCGATGACGCTGCCTTCGATGACAACGGAGGAGTCGTCGCTGGTCGCCAAGCCGCCAGCGCGGCCCGAGGTAGCGGTGTTTCCGACCAGGGTGACGGATTTGAGCGTGAGTTGCGTGTTGAAGTCCATCACCACGCCGGCAGCCTCGGTGGCTGTGTTTTTTGTAATGTGACTTTCTGTGACAGTGCCGGTGCCGCTTATGAATATGCCGCCGATCGTTCCGGTTGGTGCGCTGTTGGTGGCGATAGTGCTGTGCGCGATCTGTGCTGTTGCAAAGCTCAGGATTCCGCCGCCCGCTACGGCTGCGGTGTTGGCGTTCACCTGAGACTTTTTAACGTCGAGGAGGCCGAAGTTGGTGATGCCTCCACCGAGATTGCCAGCGGTGTTGTGGCTGATGGTGGAGTGATTCACGTAGGTACTGCCGTTGGAGCTGATTGCGCCACCGTCGCCCTCGGTGATGTTGCGGGTGATGGTGCTGTGGTTGGTGGTGAGGGTGCCGCCGGTGTTGACGAGGATTGCGCCGCCGTCGCCGTCGGTCTGTCCGCC
>NZ_JCANTD010000098.1:0-1125 GCF_059570675.1 Salinispora goodfellowii
CAACGGCAAACCCATCCCGGCACGCTGCGCACCCTGACCGGTGAACAGGAACGCCAGACCACCCTCGACCACCACACCCGACACCGCCGCCGCCCGCAGACCGGCCAGGAAGTCCTCCCGGCTGCCGGCCGGCACACCGTCTCGCGTCCCGGCGAAGACCACCGCGCGGTGCTCCAACGCCGCCCGACCGGTCGCCAACGACCACGCCACCGCCGCCGGATCCAGCTCCCCCACCGTGTCACGCAACCGGTCGAGCTGCCCGGCCAACGCCTCCGCCGACCGCGCCGACACCAGCCACGGCAACGGACCATCAACCTCGGACCCCTCGACCACGGCCGGCCCCTCGGCCGACGCCGGCAGGCCCTCGACCTCGGGCGTCACGACCGGCGTAGGCTGCTCGGCCGGTTCCGCCAGGATCACGTGGGCGTTGGTGCCGCTGATCCCGAACGCCGACACGCCGGCGCGGCGGGGATTGCCGTCGGTCTCCCACGGCCGGGCCTCGGTCAGCAGCTCCACCGCCCCGGCCGACCAGTCCACGTGCGGCGACGGCACATCCACGTGCAACGTCGCCGGCAGCACACCGTGACGCATCGCGAGGACCATCTTGATGATCCCCGCCATACCCGCCGCGGCCTGCGTGTGACCGATGTTCGACTTGATCGACCCCAACCACAACGGCCGCGCACGGCCCTGCCCGTAGGTGGCCAGCAACGCCTGCGCCTCGATCGGATCACCCAACCGGGTGCCCGTGCCGTGCGCCTCCACCACGTCCACGTCGGCGGTGGAGAGCCCGGCGCTGGCCAGCGCCTGCCGGATCACCCGCTGCTGCGCCGGACCATTCGGCGCCGTCAGCCCGTTCGACGCGCCGTCCTGGTTCACCGCACTGCCCGAGATCACCGCCAGGACCCGATGCCCGAGCCGCTCCGCATCGGCACGCCGCTGCACCAACAGCATCCCGACACCCTCAGCCCACCCGGTGCCGTCCGCACCACCAGCGAACGACTTACACCGGCCGTCCGACGACAGCCCATCCTGACGGGCGAACTCCGCGAACACCTCCGGACCCGTGATCACCGTCACCCCACCCGCAAGCGCCAGATCACACTCCCCCGAGCGCAACGCCTG
>NZ_JCANTD010000099.1:0-1112 GCF_059570675.1 Salinispora goodfellowii
AAGCGCATGGTCAACCGCCACGTCCTGACCGAGGACGAACCCGGAGTGTTCACCCTCACCCTAAAACGGACCTAATACTCCAGACCGCCCTCTGAGAAGCGGCCGACTGTGGCTGCAGCAAAGGTCCGCAGCGCATATGGCTGACGCAGCACCGCAGAATACGAAGGATTCCCTGAAAGGGAAGACATATGACGTTCCTCATCGAGCGTGGCGCGCGTACGCGCCAAAGGCAGGTCAAAGACAGTAGGGCCTTGATCCGCACCAGGGCGGAGGCAGTCTTTGGTCTACGCACGAAGGAGGAACATTCCGGTAACAGTAGCAGCACCCACGGGGCCGACCCCGACGACGGGGTGGCCGACCGCCTGAGCAGCGAGAATTCGCTGACATCAGCACCGTCGGTGCGCCAGTCCGACACCCCGATCCAGCAGCCTCGCAGCAACGTCCGTACCCAAGGGGCGTCTTCCTCCCCTATCACCGGTGAGTACACCGTCAATGGTCTCCGGAATGCTGCCTGAGTTCCGCAGTTGGTGGGCACGCGGATGCGTCGAAAATAGGGGTTGATCTGCGGAACGTCGAGAGGGCGGCTGCGGAGGCGTGTGCCCCACGTGGACGCGTTGCGGCTGGTCAGGCAGGGTCAGCGGCAGTGATCCGGGGTGGCGGCTCGATGCCGCAGTCGCGATAGAGGGCGGCCTGTTCGCTGCTCAGCGGGGTGGTCTGGGTGATCTGTCCGGCGTCGCCGGTGAGGGTGACCTTGTGGACACGGCCGCGAGCGGCGCTGATCCGGTTCCAGGTCTGACCGGTGCGGCGTTCGGCGACGCTGATCAGCAGCAGGGCGAGCCTGTAGGGGCTCAATACTCCGTACCTGCGGTGGCCTGCGGCTTCTTGAGGATCTACGCGGCTCGCTCGTACTCGTTGATCAGCCCGCCGAGGATCGGTCTTCGCCGTACTCGGCGCTGCTCGTCGAGATCGACGACGGTGGCCGGTGGGCGCGGCGGCAACAGGTTCAGGGCCCGATGCGGCCAGGGCCTGATCAAGTTCCGTGAGTGTCCGGGTTGTTGGTGATGCCCAGGATGGGGAGCGCTCGTCGGGGTTCGTCACGGATGGCCCGGGTG
>NZ_JCANTD010000100.1:0-1110 GCF_059570675.1 Salinispora goodfellowii
CTGGCCCAGGTCTACGGTGGTGACGCCGTCGCTGTGCTCCGTGCCGTGTTCGCGCCCGAGGCGCCGCTCTGGCTGGCCGAGATATCCGCGGTCCAGACCCTGCGAGTGATGCTCGTGCAGAACTACCTGATCACCACCGACAGCAGGGGGCGGGAGGTGATCCGGCGGCGGGAGGCGGACACGGATGGTCTCCCGCCCGCCAAACATCGGATCACCTCGCCGTACGACACCGACACCCGGTGGGCCGCCAAGGGTGATGACCTGTTCTGGAACGGCTACAAGGTCCACCTGACCGAGACCTGCGACCACGACCAGGCGGACGCCACCAGCGACCACGACAACGAACCCGGCCCCCGGCCGGCGCCGAACCTGATCGTCAACGTGGCCACCACCGCGGCCACCGTCCCGGACGTGAAAGCCACCACCGGCATCCACCAGCAACTGCACGACCACCGGCTGTTGCCCGGCGAGCACTACCTCGACTCCGGCTACCCCTCGGCCGACACCATCGCCGTCGCCGCGCGGACCTTCGGCGTCACCATGGTCACCCCGACCCTGCTCGACCAGTCCGCTCAGGCCCGCGCCGGCACCGGCCACGACAAGACGTGTTTCACCATCGACTTCGACACCCGGCAGGTCACCTGCCCCCAACAACAGACCAACACCAGCTGGAGCCCCACGGTCCAACGCGGCGCCGAGGTCATCGTGGTCAAATTCGCCGCAACCACCTGCACCCCCTGCCCGGCCCGCGCCCTGTGCACCACCGCGAAACGCGGCGGCCGGCAACTGACCTTCTACCCCCGCGACCTGCACCACGCTCTCGCCGAAGCCCGTACCCAGCAGAACACCGACAGCTGGCAAGACAAATACAAGCTCCGCGCCGGCGTCGAAGCCACCATCAACCAGGCCCTCGACATCACCGGCATCCGCCACGCCCGCTACCGCGGCCTGCCGAAAACCCGCCTCCAACACGTGTTCTCCGCGATCGCCGTCAACCTCGTCCGCCTACACGCCTGGTGGACCGAACAACCCCTACCACCAGCCCGGACCAGCCACCTCCAACGCCTCGACCACGACCTCGCTGCCTGAACCGAATTCGGCAGCAGAGTC
>NZ_JCANTD010000101.1:0-1103 GCF_059570675.1 Salinispora goodfellowii
CTGGCGGGTGCCGGCCTCGACGTCGCCTCGTAGGTCGGTGTCCAGTTCGTAGTCGAGCTGCAGCAGCGTGATCGGTTCCGGGGTTTCGGGGGCGGCGTTGTTGGTGCTGGAGATGAAGTCCCACTCGGTGTGGGTGCGGGTCGACAGCCCCCACTCCTCTGCCGGACGCGACGCGTCCAGCACCAGCCGGTACGGCAGCGTGCCGGCCGGCACCTCCTTGGTCGGCAGGTAGGCGCTCCCGGTGTTCTCGTGTAGCAGCGTGTCGCCTTGATAGAGCTTGATGTGTTCCTGTGCGGTGAAAGACCCCGTCATCACTCCGCCGTAGTCGAGCACGCCCGACGGGTTCCAGGGATGCGGGTTGAGAGTCATGAAGTCCTGGTACCGACCGTTTTGGTCGCTGGCTGACCGGTTGAAGGCCGGCCGGATGGCGGGTGCGAACCAGTCCACTCTGGTGGTTGTGCCCTTGGCGTAGGTGTGCGTGTCCGCCAGGACCAAAAAGTCACGCTGCCGGTGGCTCTCGCGCCAGGGGATGTCCGGGGTGACCCACTCGGTACGGGCGCTGGGATGCCACTCCGGTTCGTCGACCCCGATTGGTAACCCGACGGCCATGTTGGCACGGTAGCCGGTGCCTTCGGTGTTCTGGACGGCGTGGTATCGGGCGTCGATTCGGGCGAGGTCGTGGTGGCTGGGGTGGTAGGTGAGGGGCTGGTCGGGCACCTGTTCGCGCCAGACTTTGGCTAGGTCGTAGACGGTGTCGGGGTATTTCTCCTGGGTGACCTTCAGCGGCGGGATGCCGTGTTCGGCGAGTTTGGTCAGGATGTTGCCGATGTCGCGGTGAATGCTGGCGACGGGGATGGGGGAGTTGCCGACGTATTCGGAGAGGATTCCGGGGTTGTCGTTGACGATCAGGAGTAGTTCGGCCCCGGCTGCTGCCGCGGTGGCGGCTTGGTCGGCGGGGCTGATGTCGTCGTTGCGGGTGACGACGGCGATTTTGTCGTCGGCGTCGAGGTCGGTGTAGTCGTCGGGGGTGCCGTTGCCGGCGTGGACGGGGCGGAGCCACTGTTTGCCGGTGGTGATGGTGCTGCCGGGTTGGGCCACGGCGT
>NZ_JCANTD010000102.1:0-1088 GCF_059570675.1 Salinispora goodfellowii
CAGCCGACGACGTCAACACCGCGGTGCCGAGCCACCAGGTCGGCCGCGCCCGGGGCGTCCAATCCCCGCCGGCTGGCCAGCACCACCCGATCCGCACCGTGGGAAATCAACCACTCCGCGACGTGCCCGCCAATACCACCGGTACCACCGGTCACCAGGACCGTGCCGGTGGGTCGCCAACGGCGTTCGGGGATACCGACGGCGGGCCAGCGGACCATCCGCCGGGCCAACACTCCGGCGGTACGGACGGCGACCTGGTCCTCGCGGCCGTCGGCGAGCACGTCCACGAGCCGCTCGACATGGTCGTCGGTCCAGTCGGTGGGCAGGTCGACCAGCCCGCCCCAGGAGTGCGGGCTCTCCAGAGACAGGACGGTGCCGAGGCCCCCGAGGGCACCCTGAGCGGGGTGCGGCAGGTCCTCGAACCGGTCGATGGCGACACCACCAGAGGTGAGGCACCAGATCCGCCCCGCGAAGCCGGTGGTGGTGAGCGTTTGCAGCAGCGTCACGGTGTCGGTGACGCCGACGGAGAGCCCGGCGCCAGTGGCGTCGGAGGTGTCGTCGAGGGCGAGCAGGGACAGCACCCCGGCCGGACTGTCCCCGGCGGACAGGTCAGTGCCGGCACTGTCCCCGGCGGGCAGGTCGGTGCCGGCAACGGTGACGACGTCGGCGCCCCGGGCAGCCAGCCCGTCGGTGACGGCCCGTACCCGCGCATCGTCGGTCAACGTCGCCGGTACGACGAGCCACCAGGTGCCGGTCAGCTCCCCGCCCGTGGGTAGGTCGGTGGAGCGCCACACCATCCGGTAGCGCCAGCCGTCGAGGGTGGACGCGTCCCGGTACCGCGAGTGCCAGGCGGCGAGGCCGGGCAGGACCTCGTTGACGATGTCGGGGGCGACGCCGAGACCGTCGGCGAGCCGGCTGGTGTCGCCCTGGCCGACGGCGTCCCAGAACCCGCCGTCGGCGCCGTGGGTGGCGGTGCCGTCGGTGCGGTCAGGCTCGATCCAGTAGTGCTGGTGTTGGAAGGCATACGTCGGCAAATCCACCCGCCGCCCACCCCCACACACCACACCCCAATCCAAATCCACACCCGA
>NZ_JCANTD010000103.1:0-1063 GCF_059570675.1 Salinispora goodfellowii
CCCGACGGCTTCATCTCCCTCCGCGCCGCCGCCGAAACCGACACCGGCTTCGCCATCCGACAAGAACTCATCCGCGCCTACGGCCTGCGCTGACCTCACCAACGGGGTCCCCGGACCGACAACGCTCCGGGGACCCCGCCCCTAACCAACGCAGACGACCGCGCCACACGCCATGGAGCCGGCCCTCGTCCCGCCAACCGGTCAAGACGCCCAGCGCCGCAGAGGCACCGTCACTCGGTGGCGAAGTAGTGCCGTGACGGCTACCCGCCAGCAAAGAACTGTTCATCTGATGGAGTCGCGTCAGTAGAACTAGGGCCATGTCTTCTCATCCAGGACCCTTCGCCGCTGGCGGGTCGCGGCGGCGGTTGATCGCCGCCGCCGTGGCCGCCGGGATGATCGCGGCCTCCGCCGCCGCGGTCAATCCAGCCGCCGCGACCGCCGGCCCGCCCTCGACCGCGACACCCGCGGGCACGGTCACGGGCACACATACCGTCACCCTGGTCACCGGCGACGTCGTCACCGTTCGCACCCTCGCCGACGGCAACACCATCACCGAGGTCGACCAGCCCGACGACGCCACCAGCGGCTTCACCGTCCAACAACACGGCGACGACCTCTACGTCATCCCCGACGAAGCCGAACCCCTACTCGCCGACGACCGACTCGACCAGCGACTGTTCAACCTCACCGACCTCATCGAGATGGGCTACGACGACGCCCACACCACCGACATACCGCTGATCGCCACCTACCCCGACACAGCAACCCGCACCACCGCCGCACCCGACGGCGCCACCCTCACCCACGACCTACCCGCCATCAACGGCCACGCCCTCACCACCAACAAAGCAGACACCCGCACCCTCTGGACCACCCTGAGCTCCGCTTCCGGCTCCGACGCGAACCGCGAAAGCACCGGCGCCGCGAAAATCTGGCTCGACGGCCAGGTACACACCACCCTCGCCGACAGCGTCCCCCAGATCGGCGCCCCCGAAGCCTGGGACGCCGGCTACGACGGCGACGGCGTCACCGTCGCCGTCCTCGACAGCGGCATCGACCCCAC
>NZ_JCANTD010000104.1:0-1060 GCF_059570675.1 Salinispora goodfellowii
GTGGGCACGAACTCGGCCAACGCCTGATTAATCAACGGGGTGACGGCAGTGATCGCCCGGGAAATCGTCGATTGAGAGACGTCGGCAGACTCGGCGATCTCGGCCTGGACCCGGTTTCTGCGCATATAGGTCAGGGTGACAACGACAGATCGGTAAAGACCGAGAATTGGCGGCCAGGGCTTCGCGCCCATATTGTCGGCCGCCGCGTTCACAAGGACGCATAGGTCACGGATCTGGCTTTGGGTGAACCCAGTGGTATGATACAAGTTCGGCGGTTCGCTTTTCGTGCGGTGTTGTGTGGAAACTCCATCCTACTAAAAGCGGGCCGCCCTCTACACTCAGGGCTCCACTGTGAACAGTGTAAGCCTCGCTGAATAAGCCTCATTGAGCCCCTACAGCTGGCAACGGAAGCTGACCTTCGTGGCTACGTTGTTTGACGTCCTGTGCCACGATGAAACGGGTACACCCAGAGGCCAGGACGGCCTCCGGTAACAGAAGGTTAGGGGTTCGAATCCCTTCGGGCGCGCAAGATCGTAAGGGTCTGAGCTGCGGAAAAGCGGATCAGGCCCTTTGTGCTGTGCGGCCTGTGTGAATGATGGGTGTCACGTGGGTGCGATGTGGGTGCAGTCCTGGAAGCGGCCTTGTCGCGGGTTGGTCGGGACGTGACCTGAAGCTTTGTGGCCTGTTTACGCCTCGGTGGGGTCGGAGCACCTGTTTTCGGTGTCGTCGGTCCCGGGGTACCAGCTTTTGGGCCACGGTCGGGCCGGTTCTTGCGGGCGCTGGCTTTGATCTTTCTGCGGATGCGGCGGGCGGCGTTGAGGACCAGTTGGGCGGTGGCGTCGGCGCAGCGGCGTTGGATCTGCGGCAGGACGCTGGTGTAGGTATCGGCGGTGACCACGATGCTGGAATGCCCGAGAAGGTCCTGCAGCGTTTGAGGTCGGCTCCGGCTTTCGTGGGCGAGGGAACCCGTCACCTGCACGTTCTGCCCGCAGAAGCCCTTCTTGTCGGAGAACAGCCCGTCGGTGCCGTCGCGTTCGCCGACCGGCGCGACCAAGCCGTC
>NZ_JCANTD010000105.1:0-1030 GCF_059570675.1 Salinispora goodfellowii
AGCTTCAGCTTTCCGGTGTGGCGGTCGTTGTCGCCCTGTTTGAGGGTGACGGGTTTCCAGGTGGTGCCGTCGTCGTAGGAGACCTCAAGCTCCACCGTGGTGATGGTGCCGGTGCCGGAGCCGCCGGGCTGTGGTCTGGGGGTGATGCTGATTTCTTGTTTGGTGCCGGCCTCGACGTCGCCGCGCAGGTCGGTCTCCAACTCGTAGTCGAGCTGCAGCAGGGTAAGCGGTTCCGGGGTGTGTCGGTCAGCATCGTTGGTGCTGGAGATGAAGTCCCACTCGGTATGGGTGCGAGTGGACAGCCGCCACTCGTCTGCCGGACGGGAGGCGTCCAGCACCAGCCGGTACGGCAGCGTGCCGGCCGGCACCTCCTTGTGTGGCAGGTAGGCGCCGATGGTGTTCTCGTGCAGCAGGGTGTCACCTTGGTAGAGCTTCATGTTGGTCGGTACCGAGCCGTAGTGCATGTTTCCGGCGTGTTCTAGCTGGGTGCCCGACGGGCTCCAGGACTGTACGTTGAGGAGCATGGTGTCCTGGTACCGGCTGTTGCTGACGCTGTAGCCGCGGCCGAAGGCGGGTCGGACGGCGGGCGCGAACCAGTCATGGCGGGTGGTCGTGCCCTTGGCATACGTGTTGATGAACGATCGATCCTCCCAGTCGCCCTGTTTATGGTATTCCTGCCAGTCAGTGTCTGGAGTAACCCATTCGGTGCGGGTGCCGGGGTATTGCTCACGCTCGGGGAACCCGATCGCGGGGATGAAGGTCAGGTCGTAGCGGTAGCCCCCACCCGTGGCGTCCTTGGCAGCGTGGTAACGGGCGTCGATTCGGGCCAGGTCGTGGTGGTTGGGGTGGTAGGTGAGGGGCTGGTCCGGCACCCGCTCTCGCCAGACTTTGGCCAGGTCGTAGATGGTGTCGGTGTACTGCTTCTGGGTGACCTCCAGCGGTGGCATGCCGTGTTTGGCGAGTTTGGTCAGGATGTTGCCGATGTCGCGGTGGATGCTGGCGACGGGGATGGGGGAGTTGCCGACGTATT
>NZ_JCANTD010000106.1:0-1018 GCF_059570675.1 Salinispora goodfellowii
ACGCCCTATTCAGACTCGCTTTCGCTACGGCTCCCCCACCCGGGTTAACCTCGCCACATGCCACTAACTCGCAGGCTCATTCTTCAAAAGGCACGCCGTCACCCCACAAAAGAGGCTCCGACGGATTGTAGGCGAACGGTTTCAGGTACTATTTCACTCCCCTCCCGGGGTACTTTTCACCATTCCCTCACGGTACTATCCGCTATCGGTCACCAGGAAGTATTTAGGCTTACCAGATGGTCCTGGCAGATTCACGGCAGATTACAGGAGTCCGCCGCTACTCGGGAACACCCACAGGAGACTGGCAGCTTTCACCTACCGGACTTTCACCGTCTACGGTCAGCCATTCCAGACTGTTCAACTAACCACCAGCTTTATAACTCCCCACACGAGTGTCAGCCCGTGCCGCAGGGTCCCACAACCCCAACCACGCAACCCCTGACAGGTATCACACGCAGCCGGTTTAGCCTCAATCCGCTTTCGCTCGCCACTACTCACGGAATCACAATTGTTTTCTCTTCCTACGGGTACTGAGATGTTTCACTTCCCCGCGTTCCCCCCACACACCCTATGAGTTCAGGTGCAGGTGACACCACATGACTGATGCCGGGTTTCCCCATTCGGACATCCTGGGATCACAGCTCGGTTGACAACTCCCCCAGGCCTATCGCGGCCTCCCACGTCCTTCATCGGCTCCTGGTGCCAAGGCATCCACCGTTCGCCCTTGACAACTTGACCACAAAGATGCTCGCGTCCACTGTGTAATTCTCAACAAACAACCAACCCGCAACCACCACCCCGCACCAGCAACACCACCCACCCCCCAAACGAGAGGCACAACAGCATCCGGTATACGAGACAAGCCACGCCAGGCAACACCGCCACCCCCGCAACACCACCAAACAGCAGCATCACAGAACCAACGGCCCAAGAAACAACCAACGGTCATTCCTTCAGGACCCAACAGGGTGTCCAACGCCAACCCCAGCCGCATCATCAACCCCTTCCCCCACCCCCC